>JBKBLB010000013.1:0-83533 GCA_046296495.1 Bacteroidia bacterium | reverse complement strand
TATGGCCCACCTGAAAATCAATCACAGGGGGTTCTTTTTTGAAAAATATAGTTTTTGAAAAATATTATACTGACTTTCAGTCAATTAAACTTTTACCTTAAAATGTTTAGGACAGGATTGAATAATTTTTATTTAACTACACTTCCAGGTTCAATTTCTTTTTCAGGGCCAACACTGTAAAGTTTTCCAAAATCGTTTCCGGCCATTAACAACATGCCTTGGCTTTCAATACCCCTTATCTTGCGAGGCGCTAAATTGGCTACTACCGTTACTAGTTTACCTATTAATTCTTCAGGCTTGTAGTATTCGGCTATACCACTTAAAATGGTACGTTTTTCAAAACCAAGATCAACTGTAAGTTTTAATAATTTATCGGCTTTTGGCACTCTTTCTGCTTCCAAAATTTTTCCTACACGTAAATCAATTTTATCAAAATCATCGTAAGTAATATCAGCTTTTACCTCTTGTAATGTAATGGTTGATTTTATTTCGGTTTGTTGATTTGAGATTTTTATGCTTTCAAGCTTCTTAATTTGATTTTCAATCACATCATCTTCAAGTTTTTCGTACATCAAAACAGCTTCACCAATTTGGTGTTCAGGCTGTAATAGATTTATATTCCCAAAATCATTCCATGTAAAAGTTTTACCAATCATACCCTCCAGTTTTGATGCACTAAAAGGCATAAATGGTTTAATGGCAATGCTTAAGTTGGCACAAATTTGTAAGGCTATGTTTATAATGCTTGCCGTTTTTACTTCATCTGTTTTTATAAGTTTCCATGGTTCGTTATCGGCTAAAAATTTATTGCCCATACGGGCACATTCCATCACTTCGAACAATGCTTCTCTGAACCTAAATGCTTCAATATTTTTTTCAATTTTTTGCTTGGCTTCAACCAAATGGGCAGCAATAATTGCCTCTTCTACTCCGGCTGTTGCATTAAATAAAGGCACCTTACCACCAAAATACTTGTGGGTAAGCACAATGGTTCGGTTTATAAAATTTCCTAAAATGGCAACCAACTCGTTGTTATTGCGAGCCTGAAAATCTTTCCATGTAAAATCATTATCTTTTGTTTCGGGGGCGGCAGCACATAAAACATAACGCAGTACATCCTGCTTGTCTTTAAATTCTTCCAGGTATTCGTGCAACCAAACAGCCCAATTGCGACTTGTTGAGATTTTATCGCCTTCAAGGTTTAAAAATTCGTTGGCCGGAACATTTGCCGGCAAAATGTAATTACCGTGTTGCATCAACATCATCGGGAAGATGATTGCATGAAAAACAATATTGTCTTTACCTATAAAATGAATTAAAGAAGTATTTTCATCCTGCCAGTATTTTTTCCATTCTTCGGGTTTTTGGTTCAAGGCAAAAAATTCTTTGGTTGCGCTTATGTAACCTATGGGTGCATCAAACCAAACATATAAAACTTTACCATTAGCATCTGGCAACGGAACCGGCACACCCCAATCGAGGTCGCGGGTCATGGCACGGGGCTGCAGCCCCTCATTGAGCCAACTGTAACATTGACCTTTTATGTTGGCTTTCCAGCCGTCAAAACGTTTTATGTATTCTTTAAATTCAGCGCTTTGTTGAATTTGGCCCATAGGCAAAAACCAGTTTTTTGTTTCTTTTAATACCGGAGTAGCACCGCTTAAAGTTGATTTTGGATTAATTAAATCGGTTGGGTTTAAAGATGTGCCGCATTTTTCGCATTGATCGCCATAAGCACTGGTATTACCGCATCGAGGGCAAGTTCCGGTTATGTAGCGATCGGCTAAAAATTGTTTTGCTTCTTCGTCAAAATATTGCTTGGTAACTTCTTCTTTAAAAACTCCTTTGTTGTATAGATTTAAAAAAAACTCCTGTGCAGTTTTGTGGTGTGTTTCTGAACTTGTTCTGCCATAATACGAAAATTCTATTCCAAAATTTTCAAAAGCCTCCTTCATTAACAAATGGTACTTATCTACCACCTGTTGCGGGCTAATACCTTCTTTTTTAGCCTTTATAGTTATGGGTACACCATGCTCATCGCTTCCGCAAATAAAAACCACATCTTTTCCTTTGGCTTTAAGGTATCTAACAAAAATATCAGCAGGCAAATAGCACCCCGCCAAATGGCCAATGTGTATAGGTCCGTTTGCATAAGGCAAAGCAGCAGTTATCAGGTATCTTTCAGGTTGTTTGGTAGTCATATAAAATCAGCTTCAAATGTAGGTGTAGTTTTGGTTTGAACCAATTTTGCCATTAACAAAACAAAAAAATAACTTGACGAATTAATATTTAATATTATATCTTTGTAATATCAAAATAATATCAAATATGAAAACAGAAACTACAACAAAACCTGCATCAGGCTATGCCATGTTGCTTTTATCAATTGCCTTAATCGCTGCTACAGTATTGGTATTTGTATTTAAATCCGTCATATTTAATCAAACCTTTTCCATTATATTGGGTATTATCTTAATTTTAATTGTAATACTTGTACTTTCTGGATTTTTTATCATTAACCCAAACGAATCAATGGTTATGGTACTTTTTGGCAAATACATTGGCACGGCCAAAGACAACGGCTTTTTTTGGGCAAATCCTTTTTACACCAAAAAGAAAATATCGCTTAGGGCACGAAACCTCGATAGCCAACCCATTAAAGTAAATGATAAACTAGGTAACCCCATAATGATAAGTATGGTTTTGGTATGGCGTGTTGCCGACACCTTTAAGGCCGCATTTGAAGTAAACGATTACGAAAGTTTTGTAAAAATACAAAGCGAAGCAGCCCTTAGAAAATTGGCAGGTACCTATCCGTACGATAATTTTGATGATGAACAAAAAGAAATATCGCTGCGAAGCAATGCCAGCGAAATACACGAAGCACTTGTGCATGAAGTTACTGAAAGATTGGCCATAGCCGGCATTGAAGTTATTGAAGCACGCATTAGTAACTTAAGCTATGCACCTGAAATTGCAGGAGCCATGTTGCAACGCCAGCAAGCTACTGCCGTGGTGGCTGCACGAACAAAAATTGTAGAAGGCGCTGTAAGCATGGTAGAACTTGCATTGAAGCATCTAAGTGCAAAACAAATAATTGAACTGGATGACGAAAAAAAAGCAGCTATGGTAAGCAACCTGATGGTAGTGCTTTGCAGCGATAAAAGTGCAAATCCTGTTATAAATACCGGTACTTTAAACCAATAGTATGGAGACTTTTTTAGAAAAACAAAGATTTAATCAGAGTTGGCTTTGGATACCGTTTGCAACAACCATTTTAATTGTAGGAATAATTACAGTTACTACACAATCAGCCGATAAACATTGGGCCGAAAGGTATTTAGGATTGCTTATATTGATACCTGTAGCATTGCTTTTAGGCTTAACGACTCTTGAAACCAAAATAAACGAAGAAGCCATATTTATAAGATTTATTCCATTTATTAATAGTTGGAAAGCATTTAAATGGGAAGAAATTGAAAAGGCCTATGTTAGAAAATACAAGCCATTAACCGAGTATGGCGGTTGGGGTGTGAAAGGTTTTTCAAGAAAAAATCTAGCATACAACGTAAGCGGAGATATTGGCCTTCAACTTGAATTAAAAAATGGTAAAAAGGTGCTTATAGGATCAAACAAAAAACAAAGGCTTGAAGAATATCTGCAATACCTTAAAAAAAAATATGCCATAAACGCAATTGTTGTTGATTGATGAATAACGAAAAAGAGAAAAAAGCATTTGCATTACGCATAAATAAAGATTTATTAGATGCCATTGAAAAATGGGCAGCCGATGAGTTTAGAAGCGTAAACGGGCAAATAGAATGGATTTTAACCAAAGCATTAAAAGATGCCGGTAGGTTAAAAAAGAAAAAAAGCGAATGAAAGCTTTTGTTGAGTATAAAATTTAATATTTAAATTACTTTTATGTTGAACCAAATTTATAAAAACAAGTTTTCTGACGTATATAAAAGACTTAATAAAGCACAACAAAAAGCTGTAGATACAATTGAAGGTCCTGTAATGGTAATTGCCGGACCAGGAACAGGAAAAACACAAATACTTGCCGCACGAATTGCAAATATTTTAGAGAAAACAGATATAAATGCAGAAAATATTTTGTGCCTTACCTATACCGATGCGGGTGCGGTTGCCATGCGTAAAAGGCTAAACGATTTTATAGGTCCTGCAAGTTACAGCGTAAATATACATACGTTTCATTCATTTTGTAATGGTGTAATTCAGGATAATTTAGATTATTTTGGCTATAATAATCTAGATGCTGTAAGCGAACTTGAACAAATACAATTTGTTAGAGAAATTATTGATGAGTTGGAACAAGACAATCCATTAAAAAGATATACCGGTGAGACTTACTATGAAGTTAACAGAATGCTTGGCCTATACGCCTTAATGAAAAGGGAGCATTTTACTGCTGAATATATTATTGAAAAAGTAAATGAGTATTTAAAATCGTTGCCAAACAGAGAGGAGTATATTTACAAAAGAACAGGCAAAAGAAAAGATGGAACAGCCTATACAAAAGGAGATTTGAATGAAGATAAAATTGCCGAAGAAACAAGAAGAATGGAGTTGCTAAAAGCAGCATGCATTACATTTAATATCTATCAAAATAAGTTGTTGCAAAATAAACGTTATGATTTTGATGATATGTTGCTATGGGTTATTGATGCTTTTAAAAATAACGATTCAATATTGGCCAATTATCAAGAGCAATACCAATATATTCTTGTTGACGAATTTCAAGATACAAGCGGATCGCAAAACGAATTACTTGACTTACTTTTACAATATTGGGATGAACCTAACGTGTTTGTAGTTGGAGACGATGACCAAAGTATATATCGCTTTCAAGGAGCAAATGTAGAAAACATTGAGAAATTTATTAAAAAATATATTGGCTCTATTAACAATAAAGATAAAATTATAACCCTAAACGAAAATTATCGCTCGGCTCAAACAATACTAAATACGGCAAATGCAATAATTAAAAACAGTAACGAAGGCAGCCGATTAATAAGCAATAAAGAAATTATTGCTGCTAACCCTGTAGTTAAAAATATTAGCCAGCAACCTTTGGTAATTACTTTTGATAATGAAGCATCAGAAACTGTAAATATTGCAAACCAAATTATACAACTTATAAATGAAGGCGTTGAACCAAAAGAAATTGCCGTATTATACAGAGAACACAAGCAAAGCGATGAATTAATAACATACTTATTAAAAAAAGGTATAGAAATTAATGCACGTAAAAAGCAAAATATATTACAGCAACCTGTAATAAAAAAAATACTTTGTATTTTGAATTTTATACAAGCCGAACTTAAACAAAGCCATAGCGGTGAAGCATATTTATTTGAATTACTTCATTATAACGAGTTTGGCATTAATGCTATTGATATTGCTAAACTTGCTGCAGAAATATCAAACACTACAGGTAAAAAACCTTTTTGGAGAGATGAACTTAAAAACTTTGGTAGAATAAATCAGCCAAACCTCTTTGATACAAATTTTAAAGCAGAAAAATTTTACAGGGTAAGTAAAATTATGGAAGGGCTTATAAAAGATGCCACACAACTTACTCTTCAGCAATTAGTTTTTGAGGTTATTAACCGTTGCGGTTTATTAATTTATGCATTAAAACAAAAAGAAAGCGAATGGAACTTAAGTGCAATAAATTCATTTTTTAATTACATAAAGTCAGAAACACTTAAAAATCCATCTTACGAACTAAAGCATTTATTAAAACATATTGATTTGCTGATTGATAATAAAATTGGAATAAACACTGAACAAATTTTTGCATCTAACAATGGCGTAAATTTTATTACAACACACTCAAGCAAAGGTTTAGAGTTTGAGTATGTATTTATTATAGGTTGTACTTCAAAAGCATGGGATAAGGAAAAACCAAACCGAGGCTACAAACTACCCGATAATTTAATTACAACCAATGCCAACCTGGCCGATGAAGTAAGGCGCTTGTTTTATGTGGCATTAACCAGGGCCAAAAAATATTTACAAATTAGTTTTTCCGAAAAAAGTATTGAAGAAAAAGACCTTGAACCATCTGTTTTTATTAGCGAATTAAATGAAAGTAATACCACCCAAAACAAAAAATTAAGTATCGGCTCAGAAAAAATTAAGGAATTTTATGAAACCCTGTTTACAAATAATGAGGCTGAGTTACCAGCAGATATATTAAATAATAATTTGGTAGATGAAATTTTAAATAAATATACTTTATCGGTAACTCATTTAAATAACTTTTTAAAATGCCCTATAAAATTTTATTTTACAAATCTTATAAGGGTTCCTGCTCCTAAAAGTGCAAGCATGACTTTTGGCAGTGCAATACATTATGCACTTGAAAAACTGTTTAAAAATATGATTGAAAACAACAAACAGTTTGATGATATTGAAACAATAATACAGCATTTTAATTGGTATATGCACAGACATAAAGACAGTTTTACCGATGAAGAATTTGAACTGAAATTAACTTACGGAAAAAAAATATTACCCGATTACTTTAACTTTTATATAGATAATTGGAACAAAATAGTAACTATTGAAAAGCCATTTAAAAATATAGTTGTAGAAGGTGTACCGCTAAACGGCAAGCTCGATAAAATTGAATTTAACGGAAATTTTGTAAATGTTGTTGATTATAAAACCGGTCAATACAGCAAAGCTAAAGATAAGTTTAAAGCGCCTAACCCCGAAAAAGTAAAAAAAGCAATTGCCGAAGAAAAAGAACCAAAGTTTGAAGATGAATTTGGTGGCGACTATTGGAGGCAAGCGATTTTTTATAAACTTTTACTCGATTACGATAAATCGAAACAATGGGTAATGCAAAGCAGCGAATTTGATTTTGTAGAGCCTGATAAAGACACCAAAAAATTTCACAAAGAAAAAATTATAATTAATAGCAAGGACGTGGAAATAGTAAAACAACAAATAAAAGATGTATATACAAAAATTGTTAACAAACAATTTGCGAATGGTTGCGGAAAAGAAGATTGCGAATGGTGTAATTTTACAAAAGAATTTTATAGCGGAAAGGAAACAATTATACCTGATGCAAATTTGGAAGTTGAATAAGAATAATTTTTAATTAAGATTTTTTTATCGGAGCAAGCAGTATGTAAAATATCCAAGCAAACCACGAGATAAAAATAACAGCCAATATCCAGGCTAATTTTTCTGAACCAGTTGTTTTACTTGAACGCATTATTAAAAGTATAGGCAAAAGCCAAACAAATGTTGCAGCTGCAAAAATTATTAATAGTATGTAAATTAAACCATCCATATTTTAAACAGTTAGGCTAAAAATTCATCAAAATCGCGTTCAAGTTCTATAAATAAGTCATAAAAGCGAGTAAATTGCTCTTTAAGGTTGTAATGTTCAATTTGCAATTCAAATTCATTCAGGTTGCCTTCTTCCAAGTGGTTTTCGTATTGTTTTATTTCATGCCTTAATTCGTCAAGCACTTCACGTTGTCTTATAAATCGGTTCTGAAACTGCTCTACCTTTGCCAGTAAATCTTTTCTGCTAATTTTAATACTTAGTTTCGATAAACTGTTTTCTAAACTTTTTAATTCGTTTTTGTAAAGGCTTAAATTGGTAAGCCACTGTAAATACTCTGTACTTAAAGGGTTGATTACTGCTTGTGTATTCATAATTTAAAATTTAAAAATGTGCTGAAACTTATCGACTGGTGTATAAACATAAAAGTAGTATTTTTATTATTTTTCGCTTATAGTTGTAAAATTCTGTTTTTAGGTTTGACCCTAACTTTCAGTTTCAGATATTTTTGGTTCAAACAGCTATATTCGCACACTTTTTAAACAATAAAATATGGAATTTAGAATAGAACATGATACTATGGGCGAGGTACAGGTACCTGCCAATAAATACTGGGGTGCACAAACCGAACGCAGCAGAAACAATTTTAAAATAGGCCCCGAAGCAAGCATGCCAAAAGAAATAATTCATGCCTTTGCATACCTTAAAAAAGCTGCCGCTTATGCCAATACAGATTTAGGGGTTTTACCTGCCGAAAAAAGAGATTTAATAGCCAAAGTGTGCGATGAAATTTTAACCGGTATGCACGATGCAGAATTTCCGCTTGTTATTTGGCAAACAGGCAGCGGCACACAAAGCAATATGAATGCAAACGAAGTAATTGCTAACCGGGCACATATATTAAATGGTGGTAAACTTACCGATGATAAAAAGGTATTGCACCCAAATGATGATGTTAATAAATCGCAAAGCAGTAACGATACATACCCAACAGCCATGCACATTGCCGCATACAAGCAGGTTGTTGAGATAACCATACCCGGACTTATGTTGCTGCGCGATACCTTGCACAAAAAAGCAACTGAATTTAAAGATATTGTAAAAACCGGCCGTACACACTTTATGGATGCAACCCCGCTTACTTTAGGACAAGAGTTTAGCGGATATGTTCAACAAATTGATAATGGAATTCGTGCTATAAAGAATGCATTAGAAATGGTAAAAGAACTTGCTTTAGGCGGAACAGCCGTTGGCACAGGCTTAAACGCACCAAAAGGTTACGATGTATTGGTGGCAAAATACATTGCCGATTTTACAGGCTATCCGTTTGTAACAGCTCCCAATAAATTTGAAGCACTTGCAGCACACGATGCTATGGTAGAATTAAGCGGAGCGCTTAAACGTGTTGCTGTTTCGCTAATGAAAATAGCAAACGATATTAGAATGCTAAGCAGTGGCCCACGCAGTGGTATTGGCGAAATTATTATACCCGATAACGAACCCGGAAGCAGCATAATGCCGGGAAAAGTAAACCCAACACAACCTGAAGCAATGACAATGGTTTGTGCTCAGGTAATTGGAAACGATGTAGCCGTAAGCATTGGCGGAACAAACGGACATTTTGAATTAAACGTTTTTAAACCACTTATTGCAGCCAACGTGTTACAAAGCGCACGTTTAATTGGCGATGCTTGCGTAAGTTTTAATAATAAATGTGCTGTGGGTATTGAACCAAATTTTGATTTTATTAAACGCCATTTGGAAAACAGCCTGATGTTGGTAACTGCTTTAAACCCACATATTGGTTATGAAAATGCAGCCAAAATTGCCAAAAAGGCTCACAAAGAAAACAAAACACTTCGCGAAGCAGCCATTGAGTTGGGATTACTTACCAATGAACAATTTAACCAATGGGTTGACCCATCAAAAATGGTTGGCAATATTTAAGCAGTTTTACAAGGCTGAACAGATGTAAGTTCAGCCTTTTTATTTTGTATTAGCCCTTTCAATTAATAAATCAATTTTGGCTTCAAGCCTTTCTACTTTCTTTTCAAGTTCTTCGTTGTTATCGCTTACCATGGCTTCAACAAAAATGGAGTTTACCAACGATAGACCTAAAATACCACCGCTTAATACCACAAAAATAAAATACAGGTAGGTAAAGAATGAACCCAAATGCGAAAAGTTTTTTGTAACTTGTTCAGGTATATCAAACCAACCCTCTATGGTAAATATTTTAAATGTAGAATAAAGAGAAATAAGCGGATTTTCGAAAAACTCGGGTGCGCTGTCTTTAAACAGATAAAACGAAAATATACCAATAATAAATATATACACAAAGAAACCGAGTAACACAATTACCGAAGCTTTTAAAGCTCGCCTTATTCCCATTATCAAATGGTCAATTCCGGGTATAAACTTTAAAAACCTAAATGATTTAAACACCCTCATTACCCTAAAAATCATTGGAAAATAAAAGCTGTTGTTATCGAAATTTAAAGCAAACATTACCAAAGCCGGAATAGATAGCAATATCAAAGCAAAATCAAATTTATTCCAACTCGATTTAAAATAATCTTTGCCATAAACCGATAGTTTTATAAATAACTCAATAATAAAAATAATGGTTACAACATTATCGGCAAGTAAAAGCAAAAAGTTTTTTTGAGGACTAAAATCAAACCCGCTTAAAAAAATAATGGCTGCATTTGCCAATATTAATAACAGTATAAATCCATCGTTTAAAAACAGTTTTTTTATCATGGCTATAAATTGAAAATTTTTTATTCGATTTCAATAATATTCGAATAAAAATAGTTTTAAAAAACTTGATTACAAGAAGATAATAACTCGAAATATAAATTATGTTAAAACATAATTTAGTAATAATATTTATTTTTACTTAATAAAAAAACTGCTTTTATAAACTTTGTATATTTTATTAAGCATTAACAATAAATATGCTTAGTTAAAAAAATTGCATAAAAAATTATAAATGACAACTTTAAGTATAGGAACTCAATAATAATTTAAAAGTTACTAATTTATTAATATATGGCTTGAAAGTTATATTATTTAAATAAAATAATATACTTATTTAAATTTTTAACGATTATCAAAATTGTTTAAATATTGTTTTCAATTTAGAATAGGAATGTTAATGAAAAATAAAAGCGTGCTTTAATAATAAATGTTTATTCAAGCACGCTAATAAGATAAATTTAATTTTTAATAAATCTTTTAATTATTTCGTAATTGTCAGACTTAATTATAATAATATAAAAGCCATTAGGAATTTCGCTAATATTAATTTGTTCGTTTTGTAAATTAGAATTTATTAATTGTTTACCATTTGAATCATAAATTATTACAGTTGAATTTTTATCAGCATTTTTAATGAATAGGATATTGTTGGCTGGATTAGGATATATGGATATTTTATCATTATTAAGTGCATATTCATTAATAGAAGTACTAAGCGGTACTGTAATAATTTGACCGGTAGAAGGCAAAAATTTAAATACATTGTTAGATATTAACCCGGAAGCTGTTTTACCTCCTATTAAGAATATTGTATCTGTATTTGAGCTTGTTCCATGTTTGTATGTAGCGGTAAATTCAGCAATACCGTAAGGTAGTTTAGAGGAATATTTTGTCCACGAAAATGTATTTAAATCTAGTTTATATATTTCATCACTGTATATTTCTGTTTTTGTATCATAATTATAAGTTTTACCTCCAAATACATAAAAAAAGTTTTCTAAACTGTCTTGCGTGTAGGCCATATCGGTTAACTCATTTATTCCGCTTTTTTTGGCTTTTGCTAAATCCCAAAAATTACTACTTACATTATACCTCCATATATTTTTACTGTAACTAGGCTGATTTCCTGGCGTTCCGGCATCCCAGTCATGATTGTATCCTCCAAATAAAAAAATATTTCCATTTTTTTTAAAAATTCCACAACCCGATAAAGGTTCAATCATATCTGCTTTTGAAGTGTATCCGCTGCTTATATTCATAAGATTTCGTGAGCCAAATTTTGAAACTGAAGCTCCAGATGAATCAGAACCTCCTGCAATGTATAGATTACCTCCCAGTTTAATTATTCTTTTCTTAAAACTACAATAAGGAGCATGGTCCGTATATTTAGTCCAAGTTTCTGTTAACAAGTCAAATTCCCATAAATCATCAATACAATTTCCTAAAGCATCAACACCACCCTTTATATACAATTTCCCTTGAAAAATCCATGCATCATGATTTTTCCTTGCTGAAGGACCTAAATTAGTTACAAGTTTAAAACTCTGAAAATCTGAAGTAAGCCAAAGCTCATTTGATAAACTACCGTCACTTTTTTGCCCACCAAACACATAAGATTCAATACCTACATCATTGGTAATTGAGTGTCCAGTTGTAGGTTGTCTTTGTGCGAATAAAGAGACAGAAAAAATAATTGTTTTCAGAATTGAAGTTAAAAGTTTTTTTTTCATAATGATAAAATTTAGTTGTTAAACATATATTTTTATTTTGAAATTTTACGTATTGCTTAAATCATTTAATACCTAAAAATTTTTTATAATTTTACTTTTTCATTACGAATTTATAAAAAAAATCAAGCATAGCAATATCTTAACCTCAAAAAAAAAGTATAATATTGATTTACAAAAAAAATGTTTTAATTTATATTATCAACGCAAAATAAACTCTAAAACTGCTTTTCGGTAGCTTTCAATACCCCAAACCGATGGCACATCAGAATGGTTTGCTTTTAATATTCTGTGAGCTTCTTTGTAACTGCCTTTATGGTTCTTATATACAATTTCGCCATGTGTTTCAATTCGTAAAAAATCGTCTTCCACACCATGAATCCACATAAAGGGTTGCGATACTTTTTTTATTTCTTCTGCATTGTCAATTTTATTATTAGTAAAATAGCTTCCCGGCAATGCAAGTTTTGATCCATCCTGCACCATCATTTCTGATGAAGAAAAAGGCGCTTCAAGTATTAATTTATTCGGCTTTAATGTAAAATTATTTGCAGCAACTTCGGTAGCAGGAGCACTGCCAAGGCTGTAGCCATATACAATCAACCTGTCTGATGTTGACCCTTTTGATAAAAGCCATTTTAACACAGCTTCCGTGTCGTTGTACAAATCTGTTTCGGTGGGTTTTCCCTCACTCATACCAAAACCTCGGTAATCAAAAATTAAAACACCAAAGCGGTGCTTACTGCCTGTGTGGGCAAGCAACTTGGCACGATTCCAATAACGGTCAATATGATTTGAGTTTCCATGACAATATAAAATAACGGTATCTGTTGCTATGCGATTTAAATCGCCAATATAAACAGCATAAATTTTTGCATCTCCATTTTTTCCGGTTGATGTTAATGAAAACAAATGCCGCATACTATCAGCAACACTAAAACTGTTAGGTAATTCGGGTAACTCTTTTATACCTTTATAATCGTCAAATAAATATTGGTTTACCTCGCTATTATTAAACAATTGCGAATCTAACCTCATACAAGATGATAGAAGTGCAGATATGATTAATAATT
The DNA here is from genome assembly GCA_046296495.1 of Bacteroidia bacterium. Classification (GTDB taxonomy): domain Bacteria; phylum Bacteroidota; class Bacteroidia; order UKL13-3; family UKL13-3; genus JBKBLB01. The sequence continues at coordinate 70,640 of JBKBLB010000013.1, read as the reverse complement.
TAAATTTATTCATGGTTGCTAAAATTTTCGTTGAATACCAAAATACAAACCCAAAGCCCCATTGCTTGCAGGAGAAATATACTTTACTACTAAATTCTGATTGTTTTGGTTAAATCCAATCATCTTACACTCTAACTGGTAATTATACTTTTGCTTTACCCACTGGTGACCAATTCCTATTGAGGGAAGCCATCTTACGTGTTGTTGTTCGCCATGTACACGCTTGCTTCTTGGTTCAAACCAATTTTGCAAACTTATATATACCAAATTTGGCTTTTGCTTGTAATGCCAAAAACAATTTGCATCAAACTGTGGCAATAAAGAAAAACGCCATTCCCAATGATCAATCATGGCGTTAGCAATACCCGAAACCGTAATACCCGGTTTATATTTATTGTTTTCTGAAACCAAAGTAGTAAAACCCATATCGGTATGTACTACACCAAACAATAGAGAAGTGGTATGAACCGAAGCAAAACCGGTAGTTTTTTTCGTAATTCCGTATGCACCATGTACCGAGGTTAAAGGCATTACAACAGGTGCATTTCCCATTTTTATCATCGGCCCACCAAATGATGCTCCGATTTGCTTTTGCCCTTTATCTAATGGTTTTACAACCCTTACACCATTGCAAGCAAATAGCACCAATGCCAAAATAGTTAGTATATAATTTATTTTCATTGCTGAATGAAGTTTTTTGAAAAAGAATAAGATTTAAACGCAGGATAAATTGCAGTAATAAAGCCAAGTACAACAATGGTTATCAATACCAATAGTATATCAACCATACGTAAACCAACAGGATATGGCGTTGCAAAAAAACCATCGCCCGGATTTAGTTTTATAAAACCAAACTGCTCTTGCAAAATACAAACCATAATACCTGTAATCAAACCAGAAACTCCTCCTGCCAATGCAACAAACAAACCCTGATACAAATAAATTGCCAAAGCTTGTTTTGGTTTTAAACCAAGTGCGTTCAGAATTTTTAAATCTTGTTTTTTTTCAATTACCAACATGTATAAACTGCCTATTGTATTAAATGCAGCAACCAACAAAATAAATACAAGAATAATGTAGCTAATTGCTTTCTCCGATTTCATAACCTTGTAAAAGCTTTCGTGCATTTGGTAGCGGTTTATTACCTTGTATTTATCGCCAAGTTTTTCTTGTAATTCTTTTTGAACCAAGTCTGATTTTTTGGTATCAACCAACTTAATTTCTATTGCTCCGGCTTTATTATTTTTTTGAAGAAGTTTTTCAAAAAGCCTTAAAGGTATAATAACATACTTGCCGTCAATTTCGTCTTGAATATTAAAAATACCAGCAGTATTTATGAATGCCCTCGAAAAAGCTTCTTGAGGATTTAAAATATCAACTTTACCCGGTTTGGGCACATAAATACCAAGAATATTAAACTGGTCGTATGGGTCAACACCGAGTTGAAATGAAAGTTCGCTGCCTACAAGTGCAAAATTTGTATCGCCAGACTGTAATAGCATTTCTCCTTCAAGAATTTGTTCTTCCTGAAGGTTTATGGTTGAAAGATAATTTTCATCAACACCTTTTATGGTTGCAATGGTTTGTTTGTTGCTGTAATGCAACAATGCATTTTCTTCGGCAGTAAAAGTGTAAGAAGCTATTTGTGTATTTGCATTAATATGTTGAATTGGAAAATTTTTAATATTAAAATATTTGCCCGATATCGGAATTATTTTTAAGTCGGTATCAAAGGTGGTAAACATGCCGGTAAACATGCGTTCAAAACCATTAAAAACGCTTAAAATAATGATTAGCGCAGCAGTGCCAACAAAAAAACCTCCTAACGATATAAAAGAAATAATACCACTTGCATTAAAACCCATACCTTTTCGTTTGGTTACAAAATATCTTAAAGCTATGTACAAAGGGAGGTTCAATGCAAAGTTGTTAAATTATTATTTGTTAATGAATTTTGGATTGATAAGATTTTCTACTGAAAAAATTTCATTCCATTTTTCATCGTTTATAAGTTTGCGTTCAAGCACTACTATTTGGTAAAGACTTTTTCCGGTTTTTAATGCTTCTCCGGCAATGCTTGCACTTTCTTCGTATCCAAGTATTGGATTTAATTGTGTTACAATGCCAATACTATTCATTACCAATTGTGCCGCATGTTTTTCGTTTGCAGTAATTCCAACTATGCATTTATCGGTAAGTGTATGAATTGCATTTGTAAGATATTCCAAACTGGTAAACATGGCAAAAGCAATAACAGGTTCCATTACGTTTAGTTGTAACTGGCCTGCTTCTGCTGCCATAGTAACAGTTAAATCCTGGCCAATTACATAATAACATGTTTGATTAACAACTTCGGGTATTACGGGATTAACTTTACCTGGCATAATACTACTGCCTGGTTGGCGTGGAGGGAGATTTATTTCGTTTATACCTGTACGCGGGCCGCTGCTTAAAATTCTTAAATCGTTACAAATTTTTGATAGTTTAATGGCACTACGTTTAAGTGTGCCCATTATTTGAACATAAGCGCCTGTATCTCCGGTTGCTTCAATTAAATCGGGTGCAAGATAAACGGGCAAGCCTGAAATTACTGCTAAATGCTTTACGCAAATTTCAGCATATCCATCGGGAGCGTTTACGCGTGTGCCAATTGCAGTAGCACCCATGTTTACCTCCAATAAAAGTTGCTGTGCTTCTTTTAGCCTTAAAATATCTTCGCCAACAGTGGTTGCAAATGCATTAAACTCCTGACCTAAAGTCATGGGTACAGCGTCTTGCAACTGGGTTCGGCCCATTTTTAAAATATTTTTAAACTCGGCTGCTTTTTGGCTAAATGCTGTTTGAAGTTTATTGAGACTCTGTAAATAGATTTCAATTTTCTTATAAAGTGCAATTCTAAAAGCAGTTGGATAAGCATCGTTGGTTGACTGAGAACAATTAACGTGATTATTTGGATGCAAATGCTCATATTGTCCTTTTTTATATCCAAGAAACTCCAGGCCTATATTTGCAATAACCTCATTGGCATTCATATTACAACTGGTACCAGCCCCACCCTGAATTAAATCGGTAATAAATTGGTTATTGTATTTTCCTGAAAGCAATTCATCACATGCATAGCATATTGCATCGGCAATTTTTTTATTAAGCACCCCACATTCATTATTTGCTAATGCAGCAGCTTTTTTTACATAAGCAAATGCCTCAATGATAAGAGGTTGATTGTACAAGGGCAAACCCGTTATATTAAAGTTTTCTTTTGCTCTAAAAGTTTGTATGCCATAATAATTTGTATCAGGAATATCAAGTTCTCCTAAAAAATCGTGTTCTTTTCGCGTAGATTCAGTCATATTAAATTATATAATATTAAGTATGCAACTAAACGAATTTTTTTTGTATTATAAAGCCATCAGACTGCAACCTCTCATATCGCTGTTATCAATCCGGCCAAGCACTTCAAAAGTGCCATCAGGATTAAGTTTGCCTATGTCTTCGGTTTGTATAAAACTGCAACTGTTTAAGTTTGCCAAATCAATTACATTTATAATCCCGTTTTTTCCTTCAGGTAAAAATGTAAAAGGATCGTTTATATCGGTAATAAAAACTTTCATCCATGGTGCACATTGGTATTTTCCGTTATGGAAACTGTAAGCCTGGCTTAGCAACTCAGTCATTCCATATTCGCTGTAAATTTGGTTCAAACCAAAATTTTGCTTTAAAATATTATACAATTCTTCTCTAATCATCTCGCGCTTGCGCCCTTTCATTCCTCCGGTTTCAATAATTTTTCCGATATTAATTTTTGGTTTAAATTCTTCGCTAAAATCTAACAATGCATGGGTTACACCAAATAAAATATATAGAGAATTATTTTGCTCTAAGAGACAAATTGCATCATAAAGTTCTTTAAAATTTTTAAGGTAAAATCCGTTTAAAGGCTTGTTACTTTTTTGCATAAGCGAATTTACCATATACACCAGACTTGAGTTTTTACGCTCTAAATAACCTGGCAGTAAACCTAAAATGGTATAATTTTCGGTTGAGCCAAAAACCTTCTCGAAATGATTTAAAAAACTTGTATAATAAAAATTTAAATTACTTACATAATGTTTACTTTCACCTTTACCGGTAGTACTGCTGCTCGAAAAAACAATTTGTTCTTTTATATTACTACAAATAATCTGATGTGTTTTAAAAAAACCTATTGGCAAAAATGGTATTTGTTGCAAACTTTTTATTTGCTGCCAATTACACTTAATATTTGTGCAGTAGTTGCTGTAAATACTGTTTGTAATAATTTGATGATGAAAAACCTGTAAGGCAAGGTGCTCAAAATTTTGTATGTTTGAACCAAATATATTTTGAAAGAATTGCTGTTCGCTAAGCGCCATACATGGTTTTTTTTATTTGCTGTTGCTTTAATCTTTACAACGTGCAAAAAAAGAGATTTCTTTTCTGAAATACCGTTTATTGAATATAAAACTCATTATTTTTTAACCGATGCCTTTGGAAGAGACTCGCTTGTTGTGCTTATTTTTAGTTTTAAAGATGGCGATGGCGATTTAGGCTTAAATCAAGGCGATACTTTTCCACCGTATAACCCTGTTGTAGATTTTGAAGGCAGAAGCCTTAACCCGTATTACTACAATCTATATGTAGATTATTTAGAGTGGCAAAACGGAATATTTAATTATGTAACACGGCCCTTTTCAAACGATACTTTAAAATATGAATTTCGTTTTCCAAGCCTTACACCTGAAGGTAGGCATTTGGCCATCCGTGGCGATATAGAGGTTAAGATTAGCCCATCGCCTTTTCCTAATGCAAAGGATACTGTTATGTATAAAATTTTTGTTTACGATAGAAAATTACATAAAAGCAACGTAGCAGAAACACCTCCGGTTATTTGGATAAACGAATGAATTAATTAAAAATCATCTTCGTCATCATCATATAAATCGAAAGATTTTTTAAAACTCATGTCGGTATTTCTTACCAAATCTATGTTTAATTCATCTTCATCAAGTTCATCATCATCTTCAACATCATTAATGTTTAATACTGAACTTTTAGAAGTTTTTACAGACATGTGTTTAATACTTTTTCCTGCTTTGCCATTTTTACTTTTATGGTTAAAAGTTTTTTTAGGCTTATTCATAGTTGGGCTTGTTTGTAATTACAAATTTAAGCAGATTTAAAACCACATTGTCAAGCAAAATTTAAAAATTAATAAACAGCCGACAAATAAACTCTACAAAATATTAAACAGAAAAAAGGCAACTAATTTTGATTTAAGAATGGCGCTTGTTTTATCAACACATCTTTATCAATAGGATCGGTAACTTGTTTTAAAAACACAGCTTTTGCCATGTTGCGGTAATTTGCCTGAGCCGAATAATAATTTAGTAAATCGGCTGCCGGGCCTGCCAAACGACTATTCTTGCTCAACATAGCCTGAAACAAACTCATACATAAAGTTATACTAAAGTAATTAGTAGCTTTAATGGTATTAAAAGCATTAATCCGTGTTCGAAATTCGTATAAAGCGCTTGCATATTTTTCAAGTTCGGCAAGATGATTTTCTATGTTACCTTCGTTATAAACAATATTTAGCTCCAACCATTTTATACGTACTGCATTATTCATACCATACACATTGTTAGTTCTGTTTACCCATTCGGTTATTTCTCTTGGGTAAGCGGTACAAAGTTTGGTTAATGCGGTTTTCACAACATCGTAGCTGCTATCTGCCAATGCCCTTATTAATGCATTTTTCCAAAATTCATCATTTGGGTTTATTTTATTAAATAAATAATCTCTAACGGCAGCTTTTTTATGTGCTGCAAGGTTGGCAAGGGAAGCCTTTGTATCAGAATGATAATCGTTTGCCAATTGATTGATAATTTCGTTTACAATGGCATGGTGTTGGTTTTTTTCATCTTTTAATAAATCAATCAATACATTTCTTTTAACATACGGTTCAATATTTTTCATGCCAACAATTGCGTCATACCTATCAAGCATATATTTGGCATTTTTTGCCTGATTGATAAGTTCTTCGTATTTTTTGTTAAATGTTACCTGCTTTAAAATATTGCTGTTTGGGTCAAATAAAACATAAGCTATATTTTTATTACCCGGGTTTCCAATTCTTACTGTTTTAAATTGCTCTTCAATTACCTCTGTAACACTGTCAAAAGTTCCGTCTGTATAATGCACTTCAATAATAACCGGCATTTTAAACAAACGCACCGTTTCGCTAGTCTGATGAATTTGCTCAATGGCAATTTCGGTTCCTCTTGTACCGTTTGTATAAGTTAAGTCTTGGTATTGTACTTTATAATGAGGTTCTCCGCCTCGGTAAATCCATTGGTCAAAAAACCAATCTAAGTTCATGCCAAGTTCATCTTTTATGGCTTGTTGCAAATCGTTTGTTTCAACATTTGCGTAAGCATGTTTTTGTAAGTAATGTTTTATTACTCTTTTAAATTGTTCTTCTCCCAATATATACTCAAGCATACTTATTACGGCTGCTCCTTTTGGATAAACACGTGCTGTACCTCCATTTGTATGCCTTACTGCAAAATTGTCTTTTTTACCTGCTTCAATTGCTGTGTTTTGGTGACCCCTTCGTTGCCAGCACCATTCGTCATAACCATCGGTAACTTTACTAAATTGTTTTGGATAAAAAGTAGCAAAACTTTCCTGCAACCAGGTATCACGGGCATCGCGGGCTGTTATAAAATCGCCAAACCACTGATGCGTAAACTCATGCATATTTACACCAACATAGTTTCTGTCTAAGTATGCTCTTTCATCAACATTAAAAAAATCGCCAAAAATAGTTGCGGTAGTATTTTCCATGGCTCCATACAAAAAGTCTTGAACCATAACCTGACTGTATGTTTCCCAAGGATAATCAACTCCGGTTTGTTCTTTCATAAAGCTAAAAATTTCGGGGGTGTATCTAAATGTTGGCTCCATGCGTTCTTTAAATTCGGGATAATACCAATATTGCAAAGGCACACCGGTGTTGCTTTTAGCTGAACCCACAGCATATTTACCGATAGCAAGCATAAGTAAATAACCTGCATGTGGCTTGCTCATGGCATAATGCCAGGTAGTTGTTTTATTTTTGTTAACAGTTTTTTTCTTTAATACTCCATTACTTAAAACATTGTAATCGCTGCTAAATGTTATAAATGTTTCGGTAATAAATTTATCATTCATATCATCGTACATGGGTATCCAGTGGCGGTTGTCTATGCCTTGGCCTTGTGTCCATACTTGCTTTCTAACAGCCCATGGGCTGTTTTCTTTATGCTCAGGTATATTCCATCCTATAAAATAAATACCTTTTTTAGGGGTTGCCTCATAACCAATATCAATGCTACCGGTTTTAGGATAATTAAAATGTATGTTACTGTAAAACCATACACCATCGCTAACCACTTTAAATTTTAAAGGTTGATTGTTGCATATAACATACTTTATAAAAATACCGGGTGCATCAAAAAAAACCGAATCGGTTTTTGTACGCAATGCCCTGAACTGATGAGTTACTTTTCCAATTACTTTTCCATTTTCGGGTTCAAAACCTACATCAAGTATCATACGGGTAATATCAAGAGGATGTTCTCGATAACTAACCTTATCAGGCAAATAACTATTAAACGAATGCTGTGCTGAAGCATGTAAAAGTAACAATGAGAGTAAATAGGTAGAAACTATTTTTTTCATATTGGTAAAAGGACGAAAATAAAAGAGTTTCATTAAATCAGAAAAAGTGGCTATAATTAAAATAAGATTTAAAGAAATTTTAAACTTAGATTTTAGCTTAAATTTTTAATCTCGCTTACCAACTCGGTTAAGGCTTTTTTTGCATCTCCAAACAACATGCTGGTTTTGGGTTTGTAAAACAATTCGTTTTCAATACCTGCATATCCTGCTTTCATGCTTCTTTTGTTTACAATAACATTTGCAGCTTGCTCAACATCTAAAATGGGCATACCGTAAATGGGCGAAGAAGGGTCGGTTTTTGCAGACGGATTTACCACATCGTTTGCACCTACAACCAATACCACATCTGTAGTAGCAAACTCAGGGTTTATCTCTTCCATTTCTACCAATTTATCGTAACTTACATTACTTTCTGCCAATAAAACATTCATGTGTCCGGGCATACGTCCTGCAACCGGATGTATGGCATACTTAACATCAACTCCTTCGCTTTCGAGCAACAATTCTAAATCGTGAACAATATGTTGTGCCTGGGCAACAGCCAATCCATAACCCGGTACAATTATTACTTTTTTAGCGTATTTCATTAAAATGGCTGCATCACCGGCTTTTACTTCTTTAATGGTTCCTTGTATGGCCGAACCACCAGAGCCGCTTACTGCTGAACCACCACCAAAATTTCCAACCAAAACATTTAATAGGCTTCGGTTCATGGCATTACACATTACTATGGTTAAAAGTGTTCCGGCACTGCCCACCAAAATACCTCCAACAAGCATTACTTTATTATCATATAAAAATCCGCCACATGCTGCTGCTACACCCGTAAACGAATTAAGTAAAGAAATAACTACCGGCATATCGGCTCCGCCAATTGGCATTACAAAAAACACACCATAAACCAATGCAATTGCCCAAAGAACGTAAAACATAGTAATAAATTCTTCAGAATTTGCCGAAACAACCGAATACGAAAAGAATAAAATAACTATAAGCAAACCAATGCTTATATATTTTTGAGCTTTAAAAGAGAAGTCTTTTATTTTTCCGCTCAATTTACCCCATGCAATAATACTACCTGCAAAAGAAATTGAACCGATAACCAGTCCGGCAACAATTGTAATAAGCATTCCGGTAATTTTTGCAGAGCCCCCGGTTAGTGCAAATGCAGCAACTACAATTGGAGACATATCAGTTAATTCGTGTGTAAGATGCTGAAATTCTATAACCGAAATAAGCATGGCACAAGCGCCCCCCATGCCATTAAATAAGCTAACCATTTCGGGCATGGCTGTCATTTGAACACGTTTTGCTGCAACCCAGCCAATAAGGGTACCAATAGCTAAACCACCAAAAATGAATGGTAAATTTTTTAGATTTTGTCCGTTTTCTCCTGTATAAAGAAAAATGGTTCCGAATATGGCTATACCCATACCAAATGCTGCAATTAAATTTCCTCTTCGGGCTGTTGCAGGATTGCCAAGTAATTTTAAACCAACTATAAATGTAACCGATGATATTAGGTATATAACCTGTAAAATATGTTGTGTCATGTAATTAAATTTATTAGATAATTATTTTTTCTTTTTAAACATTTCAAGCATTCTATCGGTAACAACAAAGCCACCAACTACGTTAAGTGTACCAAGTATTACGGCAAAAAAGCCAAGAATTAAAGAAGCAGTATTTTCGGCCTGACCCATAACTATAATGGAACCAATAATTACAACTCCATGTATGGCATTTGCACCACTCATTAACGGTGTATGCAGTACCGAAGGTACATGGCCAATAAGTTCTACACCAACAAAAATCATCAGGATAACGAGATAAAATATTTCCTGATTGTTTGAGATAAATTCAAGTATGTTCATTTTGTAAAATTATTTAAATCGTAATACATTACCTCCATTTCATTTTTCAACGAGCCTAAATCTTGTTGTATAATCTCCCATAATAAATCATAATTTATTATGTTATAATCATGAACCAAGATATGCCTTGTGGCAACTATTTCTCTCCATTTTACATTCTTATATTTCATCTTTGTATTTTCTGATACTTTGTTCGCAGCTTCCCCAATAATTTCAATTAATTTTACAAGAGCTAACTTAGTAACATAACTTCCAACAAAATAATCATATGTCATATTATTAGTAATGTTCTCTATATCTTTAATACTATCTAAAATATGTCCAATTCTTTCTTTGTCTTTTTCAATTTCTTTCATAAACCAAAACCTTATCTTTTTCAATATATGGCAAGATTCGGCTAGAAAGTCCACCACTCGAAATTAAATCAACCTTTTTATTTAAAACATCTTCTAAATCTAGCTTCATTTTTGCAAAAGCTAAAAGGCTAACTCCTTTATCAAGTTCTAATAAAAGGTCAATATCATTATAATTAGTTTCGTTACGTGCAAATGAACCAAAAATATAGGCACTTTTTACAGGTTTATCTGTAAAATAATTACCAATAATTTCAATTATTTCACTTCTATTCATCATTATAGTTATCTCAAAGTTGAGTTTAAAATATTTCCCTGATGGGTAATAAGTGTTCCTTTGGTAATTTCTTCTTCGGTTTCAAATTTAAAACCTTGCGGTGTTGCAAGGTGATTTAATAAGTTCTGAATGTTTTTTGCATACAGTTCACTTGCATTTTGAGCCAATGTACTTGGCAGGTTACTTTGTCCCACAATGGTTACTCCATGTTTAACCACTACTTTATCAAGTTCGGTTAATTCACAATTACCACCTTGTTCGGCAGCCATATCTACTATTACACTACCAAGTTTCATTTGCTTTACTTGCTCTTCTGTAATTAATACAGGTGCTTTTCGGCCCATTACCAATGCAGTAGTAATAACCAAATCGGCAGCAAATAAACTTTTATCAACCGCTTCTTTTTGTTTTTGCAAATAATCTGCACTTACTTCTTTAGCATAGCCGCCTTCAACTTTTGCTGCTTCGGCTCCTTTTACTTCTATAAATTTTCCGCCAAGACTTTCTACCTGTTCTTTGGTTTCAGGCCTTACATCGGTACATTCAACCACCGCACCTAATCTTTTGGCAGTAGCTATTGCCTGCAAGCCTGCAACACCTGCTCCATATATTAAAACCTTTGCGGGCGTAATAGTTCCGGCACTCGTCATTAACAAAGGAAATATTTTACCCAAATGGTTTGCACCTAAAATTACCGATTTGTAGCCAGCAAGGTTTGCCTGAGAGCTTAATGCATCCATATTTTGTGCACGGCTTATGCGTGGTATTGCATCCATACTAAATGCAGTAATTTTTTTTGATGCTAATTTTTCAACTAAATCTTTATTAATGGTTGCATATAAAAAACTAATGGTTGCTGCACCTTCCGATAACATATTTATTTCTTCATCGGTTGGCAGGTTTACTTTTACCATCAGGTTGCATTTAGCCAAAATATCTTGTTTTGAGCCAATTTCGCAGCCTGCTTGTTTATAGGCTTCATCATTAAAATTACTGTTGTATCCGGCATTTGGTTCAACCATAATGCTATAACCGCTTTTTATAAGTTGTGCTGCAACTTGCGGTGTTATGGCTACTCGGTTTTCATTTATACGGGTTTCTTTAATTACTGCTATTTTCACCTTTTTAATTTTGTTGCTAAAACTAATACAATTGTAAAACATTATTATACATAAATCCAAAAAATATTGCTTTGCTTAAAATAGCTTTTCATACTTGTTTTGAACACCACTTGCCCGAAGGCCACCGTTTTCCAATGATTAAGTATCACCTTATTCCACAACAATTGCTATATGAAGGTGTTATAACTCATGCCAATTTGTTTGAACCCGAAATGCTTGATGAGCAAACTTTATTGCAAACACACCATAAAGATTATTGGCAACAACTTAAAGAACTTACACTTGATGAAAAACATCAACGAAGAATTGGTTTTCCGCTAAATAAAGCCTTGGTTGAACGCGAACTGAGAATTGTACAAGGAAGTATTGATTGTGCATTATTTGCCATGCAATATGGGGTTGCATTAAATGTTGCCGGGGGAACCCACCATGCTTTTACAAACCGAGGTGAGGGTTTTTGCTTACTTAACGATTTTGCAGTTGCTGCAAATTTTTTGTTGTATAAAAAATTGGCAAAAAGAATTCTCATTGTTGATTTGGATGTTCATCAGGGAAATGGAACTGCAAGTATTTTTTATGGAAGTAAAAGTGTATTTACATTCAGTATGCATGGAAAATATAATTATCCGTTTTTTAAAGAAAAATCGAATTTAGATGTAGAATTGCCTGATGGCATTAGCGATTATGAATATTTACAATTACTTAAAGAAAACCTTTATAAAATCATCAACTCATTTAAACCTGATTTTATTTTTTACCAAAGTGGCGTTGATGTATTACAAACCGATAAATACGGAAAGTTAAATATTACAGAAAATGGATGTAAGAATAGAGATGAAATTGTATTTGAGACCTGTAAAAATTATCAAATTCCGGTAGCTGTAGCTATGGGCGGTGGGTACTCGCCCAAAATTGCCGATATTGTAAATGCACATTGCAATACATTTAAGGCTGCTGCTCAAATAATATTATAAATTAAATGTTAGCTTTCAGGTTCTCATTATGGTTTGCTCCCTATCAGGGCCAACCGAAATAACATTAATATTTATACCAATTTGTTCTTCAATATAAGCTATGTAATTTTTAAAGTTTTCCGGCAGTATATCGTAATCTTTTATGTATGTAATATCATCGTGCCAACCTTTAAAAGTTTTATATACGGGCTTTAAATCGCTTGTGTTTAAATTATAAGGTATTTGCCGAGTTTCTTCTCCGTTTATATTATATGCTTGGCAAACATCTATTGCTTCAAAACCACTTAGCACATCGCTTTTTGTACATATTAAATCGGTTACACCATTTAACATTATGGCATATTTAAGTGCAGGCAAATCAAGCCAGCCTGTACGCCTTGGCCTGCCAGTGGTTGCGCCAAACTCAAAACCTTGTTTTCTTAATAGCTCTCCGGTTTCGTTTTCGAGTTCGGTTGGAAATGGCCCTCTTCCAACACGGGTACAGTATGCTTTAAAAATTCCAAATACTTTGTTTATATGTTTGGGGGCTATACCCAATCCTGTACATGCACCACCTGTAATGGTATTGCTGCTTGTAACAAAAGGATAACTTCCAAAATCTATATCAAGCATGGTTCCCTGAGCACCTTCTGCCAATATATGTTTTCCTTCATTTAACAAGTCGTTTATCATGTACTCAGAATTTACAATTTTAAACTGTTTTAAAAACTCAATTGCTTCAAAAAATGCTGTTTCATGTTCGGCAAGGTTGTATTCAAAATTTAACGAATCGAGTAATTTGCAATGAATACTTGTTGCATGACGATATTTATGTTCAAAATCAGGCATCAGTAAATCTCCAATTCTAATGCCACTTCTGCCAATTTTATCCTGATAGGTTGGGCTAATTCCTCTAAGTGTTGAACCTATTTTATGCTCGCCTTTGTGTGCTTCGCTGGCTGCATCAACAAGCCGATGTGTTGGTAAAATAACATGTGCTTTTTCACTTATATATAAGTTTTTTCTCAGGTCAGCACCTGTTTGTTGAGCTTTTTCAATTTCTTTTTTCAGTTGAACCGGATCAACCACTACACCATTACCAATGATATTAATGCAATGCTCATGAAAAATTCCTGAGGGTATGGTATTTAATACATATTTATTGCCCCCAAATTCAAGCGAATGGCCAGCATTTGGCCCACCCTGAAAACGAGCCACAACATGGTAATGCGGTGTAAGCACATCTACTATTTTACCTTTTCCTTCATCGCCCCATTGCAGGCCTAATACTACATCTATCATTTTAATCTTCTGTCTTAACTAATTTTTTACAATGTATGCAACGATGGGTTTCATCAACTCTTGGTTGTCCAAATAAATACAAACTGTGATTGGTTATGTTAAATTGCATTAAGTCGCCCATTGTTGATTTTATTTGTTGAATTCTGGGGTCGCAAAATTCCAATACATTATTACAAACACTGCAAATAAGATGATCGTGTTGCCTAAAGCCATAGGCTCTTTCGTATCTTGATAAATTTCTGCCAAATTGATGTTTAATTACAAGCCCGCAATCGAGTAACAAGTCGAGTGTATTATAAACAGTTGCTCTACTTACACGGTAATTGCGGTTTTTCATGTGGTCGAAAAGTGTTTCTACATCAAAGTGTTCTTTATTTGAGTATATTTCGTCAAGTATGGCATATCGCTCAGGAGTTTTACGTTGTTGATGTTTTTCGAGGTATGCCGAAAACATGTTTCTTACCTCAATTTTTATTTTTTCATTTACATCTATTTCCTGAGTTTGCTGCATCAGTTTTTTATTCAAAAATTTTTGGTTCAATAAAATTATAAGTGAATACATTCACCGTATGCCTGAGCAGTTGCTTCCATAACGGCTTCGCTCATAGTAGGGTGAGGGTGAACCGATTTAATGATTTCCATTCCGGTAGTTTCGAGTTTTCGGGCTGCAACAACTTCTGCAATCATTTCGGTAACGTTGTAACCAACCATGTGTGCACCAAGCCACTCGCCATATTTGGCATCAAAAATTACTTTTACAAAACCTTCTTTTGCTCCTGCTGCGCTTGCTTTGCCGCTTGCCGAAAAAGGAAACTTACCTACTTTTATGCTATATCCGGCTTCTTTGGCAGCTTTTTCGGTATAGCCAACACTTGCAACTTCGGGCAGGCAATACGTGCAACCAGGTATGTTGTTGTAGTTTAAAGGCTCAGGGTGATGGCCTGCAATTTTTTCAACACAAACTATGCCTTCGGCACTTGCAACATGGGCCAATGCCTGGCCTTTTACAATATCGCCAATGGCATATATGCCTTTTACATTTGTTTGATAAAATTCATCAACTACAATTTTATCCCTATCGGTTTTTATGCCAAGTTGCTCCAATCCTAAATTTTCGATATTTGATTTTATACCAACTGCACTTAAAACAACATCGCAAACCATTTCTTTTATACCGTCTTTTGTTTTTATTTTAACTTTACAACCATCACCTTTGGTATCTACCTCCTCTACCGATGCTGATGTAAGTATATCAATACCTTTCTTTTTAAAACTTTTTTCTACCTCTTTACTTACATCTTCATCTTCTACAGGCAAAATAGTAGGCATATATTCTACAATGGTAACTTTTGTACCCATGGTATTGTAAAAATAAGCAAACTCACAACCAATAGCCCCACTTCCCATTACAATCATGGTTTTAGGTTGTTGTGGCATTACCATAGCTTCGCGGTAACCTATAACCTTTTGTCCATCAATTTTTATATTAGGCAGTTCTCGGCTGCGTGCCCCGGTTGCAATAATAATATTTTTGGCTTCAACCAATTTTTTAGCTCCGGTTTCATCGGTTACTTCTACTTTGCCAACTCCTGCTAATTTTGCGGTTCCTTTTATTACTTCAATTTTATTTTTTTTCATTAAAAAGGCAATACCTTTGCTCATTCCATCTGCAACTTCCCTGCTGCGTTTTACAACTCCTGCAAAATCATGTTTTGCATCGGCAACCTGAATTCCGTAATCGGCAGCATGTTTTATATATTCAAATACCTGTGCCGATTTTAAAAGGGCTTTTGTTGGAATACAACCCCAGTTTAGGCATACGCCACCCAATTCGGCTTTTTCTATTATGACAGTTTTTAACCCAAGCTGGCTTGCTCTTATTGCAGCTACATAGCCACCCGGGCCGCTGCCAATTACTATTAAATCAAAACTCATTTTTTATTATTTTTAATTACGGCAAATAAAATATTTATAAATTACTTTTATGATGTGATTATAGATTTTGGCTCAAACATGTTTTACCATTAAAAAATCATTACAGGTGGTTGAACCTAATTGAAATGTTCGAGTGCCAAAAATTTCGAACTGGTGTTTTTGATAAAACTTAATGGCTCTTTTGTTTTCTTGCCAAACACCAAGGTATAACTTATCATATCCGTTTTGTTTTGTTGTTTCTATGGCTTTTTGCATTAAGGCATCTCCGGCTCCGGTACCATAAAACTCTGGTAATACATATATTTTTTCAAGTTCCATTACAACATCATCTATTCCTTCTACTTTTACATTTTTAATTAATTTTATATAACCAACTTCCTTAAAGTTGTTGTAAGCTACAAAATATAAAATATTGCTGTTTTTTAAGTTTTGTTTTATAACATCGAAGTTGTAATTATTATCGTTATACTGCTTTATATCTTCGTGCTTGTGAAGGTTTTTATATGCCTCAAAAAAGGTTGTTGAACCCAAATCGGCTAATAAAGCATAATGCTTATGGCTGCAAGTAATAATGTTTAACTTTTCCATAATTTTTTACTTTTCAATTTTTTGATTTATTACCATGATTTGAGTAAAAAAGGTTATTGCATTTCAAGATTCCTTCTATTTTATTGGCTGTTTTAAACATTATAATTTTTGCTATATAATTACTTTTACATTAAACCATTAAAATTTAAAATATCTTTTATGCTTTTATACTTTTCTTCATCTGTATTATCGGGCACTTTGCATTAACTGATAGTAGTTTTGCTTTGCGGTAATAAAATCAGGAAATTCTTTTAATGCCATTTCAAAAAACTTTTTAGCTGATGCCAGGTCGCGATTTTGAACACTCATATAAGCCTTCATATTATAAATGGCAGCTTTTATTGGTACTTTTTGCTTTTCGGTTTCGCTAATCATAAAGTCAACGCTATCCGTACTGTTTTTTGATAATTCTTCAAGCTTTTCTAAATAGTTTTTAGCTTCTTTTGTTTGACCCGAACTAAAATAATAAGCAGTTAACTGATACAGATAAGGCAATTTTTTGGTGGATTCATAAAGCTTTTCATATAATCCAAGCTCTTCTTCAAAATTGCCGGTTTGTTGAACACATAAGGCTTTTATTTGTAAGTACTTTTCACTGTCGGGATAGCGCTTTAATGCCAAATCGGTATAATAATTACTTGCTTCAAAATTTTTAACGGCTGCATACAACTCCGGCAAAGTGTCAAGATATGAAGTGTTATTACTATCGGTTAACAATAAAACTTGTAATGCAGTAATTGCGGTATGGTAATCTTTTACCGCCATGCTTTTATCGTATAAAGCTTTGTAATCGGTTATTTTCGACTGATTATTATTGCATGAAAATACAATAAATAAAATGCTTAGTATTAATATGTTTTTTCTCATGTCTAATTTAAAATTTTCTGAAAATATTTCTACTCAAAAAATATGATGAATATTAGCTGAAGAAATAGTTTCAATAAAAAGGGGTGTAAAGATATACAGCCAATTTCAAAAAAAAAACTGGCGTATAATGTTTCCATCAAACGCCAGTTTTTAAAACTTAAATGTTAAAACTAATCCCTTATTAAGGTTACCGTTCCTCTAACGGTTTGTTCGTTTTCGGTTCTCAATCGATATTTAAATATAAAGTAGTATGTGCCTTCAGGACAAACATCTCCGGTATTGTTTACTTTTCCATTCCAAAGTACTCTTGAGTCTTGAGATTGGAATACCAAGCCTCCCCAGCGATTATAAATTCTCAAGTCATACAACTCTTCGCCTTCTATATCAATTTTAAAGAAATCGTTTCTTCCATCACCATTTGGCGTAAACACATTTGGTATATTAACCCTAATTCTGAATCTATTTTCTAACATTTTACAAGTAGAATCTTCGCACTCAGGGTCAGCAGTGTATGCCCACAAGCATACTTTATATATACCCGTATCATTCTTCATATCAAGTAAGAATGAAAAGAACTCGCTACTGTTATTTGGTACATTTACTACTCGCCACTCATTACCATTTTCTTCATAAATTCTCCAAATATAACGTCTAGCAATGGTGCTGTCAGTTTTATTGTCTAAGAAAAATCTAGAATTTCCTAAGCTATCAATATTAAAATCAGCTTTAACCGTAACCGCTCTAACAGATACAGTATCGTATTGAATACATAATGGAGCACTCGGAATTACACGTGTTGATTGTAACACAATTCTGTATAAACCCGGATTGCCATAGGTGTATCTGAAACTGGTATCCATTACAAAGTTTGTTTTGTATTGGGTATCTAATACGGTTGTATAAGCACTATCCATGTGGAATACCCTGAATCTGGTAATCGTATCAAAATCAGATCTGTTAAAGATTGTGAAAGGTTCTCCAACGCAAATCTTTTCTTTATCGGTTTCAACTTCAACCTGATATGGCGCTTTTACGTGAATCCAAATTGCTTTCTCTAAACCATTAGTTGTATCTGGAGTAAATACAGCCGGACATCTTGCATTACTTGGCGGATCACTATCATAAGATATGGTTGACAAATAGTAAATGCCAGGTTGGTCGTAAACTATATCAACAGTATCTGGATTATCAGTAATTGGAATTTGCAAACCGTTAGGTAAGCCAGTTCTTACTATGGTTAATTTGGTAACACTTAAGTTGCCCGAGTCATTAGGATAGCTAACGAGCCTTACAGTATATGGTGCACAACCTAATGTATCAGTTAACAATTTAATTCTTGGCCTTGGACCTGCAATAAATATATCTTTTCTAAATGTATCTAAACAACCTTGGTCAGTTTCTACAACTTGCATTACCCGATACCAGCCGTTCTTCAGATAATCGTAAACCGGATTTAATAAAATTGATCTGAAATCTTGAGGTCCGTATCCAAAATCGCCAAACCACCACCTGCGTTCTTTTATATTATCACAATTTGAACCATAATTCTGACGACACCAATCATCAACGTAGCTGCTATCAAAGAATTGAACTTTGTCACCGCAATTAAATACAGTTGGGCTTAGGAATTTTGCCTTAGGTTCAACAACATTTATAAAAATTGAACAAGTATCCCAGAATCCCATTGTGTCGCGGCTTATCATTGATACTTTGTAACGTCCGGCTTTCATAAATTTATGCTTAGGTGATGGGCCATGAGCATCAATTACGCCATCCGATTCAAAATCCCAATAAATTCTTTCGAAATAAAAAGTATCTATCTTAATACACACATTAAACCCACCACCAAATAATGGAACCGGTGCCCAACCGAATACGCAACCTGGAGAACCTGCTGGTGGAACATAGTATTTTGTTGGGTTTAAGCCTACTTTAATAGTGTCATTAGGATAACCTTGCATGCCTATTCTGTGAAGCGGTACTTCTACCCATGGAATTGCACCCGGTGGTAATGGCCTGAAAGGATTATATATACCTTGTGGGCCACCTGAGTTTGGATTCCAATACCTTAAACTATCGGTAAAGAAAGCAGTTTCTCCTAAACAGAAAGTAGTATCATTTGCCCAACAACTGTCAATTACACCAATTACAATTTGTCTTGTAGCTACGTTTAAACATTCTGTTATAGTTGTAATACCTCTATTTATAGGTGTAATATCTCCCCTTCTTGTTGACATTCCAGGAACACCGGATGCCACTTTTTGCTCAAATGAGGTTCGATGATATACATGCGGAACAGGTTCAAGCAAAAATGCCGAATCTATTCTAACCCATCTTTCTCTAATAGCCTGTGGTGGACCTGCTCTCAACGGGTCATCACAACGCCAAATGGTATCAAAAAACAGTGTGTCAAAAACATGTTTACCAACCGGGAAGTGCATGGTATCTCCCAAAATCCAGTTAAAAGGATCATCTACATTCCATTCGTACCTTATCCTTGCAATTGGGAATTTACCTTTTTCAAAAAACCTAAAGAATGTGTCTCCCGGAAACTTAATAAAAGTATCAGATAGGTTTGTGTAAAACGAGTCAATTGTTAATGTTCCATCACCCCAATCCCAAAAATCAGCTTTTAAGAAATCTTGCTTTTTAGTAAAGCTAACACCATAAATTAAACCGTTTGGAACTCCATTTTTATCAAACCCTTTTCCTCTTAAATAGTTAAATGGCTGGAAGAAAAACGGATTGTTTATTGGGCCACCCGGTGTATTAAATACCTGATTGGTATCATACCTCGTATAAGTGAATGCCGCATTTAAAGTAATAAAATGGAAGAATTTATGATACCAAACCGTATCGGATAAGCATCCCGGAAGATTACAATTTACCGGGCTTAAACAGCCATTACCAATAATTACACCAACCGTAACATAGCCTTCAGGATTATAAGGCATATTGGTAAATGCCGATTGGCCACTTGGTATGTAATGTGTTACGTTTCTTTGGCCATTTGGATTTTGCCAAATAGTCATAGGGTTAAAATTAGGACCATTAAAAAATGGTGGTGGCGAAATACCACCCGGAGTTGTTCCCGTGCCTGTCATTGGAGAAACTCCGTCAAACGAAACAAATCCATCTAATGCACATGGAGTTCTGTCGTGCCTGTCAAGCATTGAGTCGTAATTGAATAATATAAAAGTTCGATTTGCACAAGTAGGAGCCAAACCGGGATATTGTTCGAATTGTGTAAAGACAATAGTTGGATTACCACCGGCTTCGCTTAGTAATTTAGGGCATTCCAAACCATCTTTTCCTAATCCCAAACCGTCAGGTTTCATTAAAGGAAGTTGTACTGTTGACTCACCACCGCAATCCCAATCATCTACAATGAGGTGATCGTTAGGGAACATTCCGTAATATGAATTTGTTGAAGCATCAAATAAAATCGGAATTGAATCTCCTCTGAATGGGAATACTTGTCTTCCCCATGGATTTTTTACAGAACGTAAACCATAAATATTATTAATTTGCTTTGGTCTTACAGATGAGTCAGAAAGCGTTGTAATATAAGTAGTATCGCCACCTGTTATTGAACCAATGGTAACTGTAACTCTTAACCTAGTTCTATCAGGGTCTTTTGATTCGTTGTTAGCTGAATCTTTCATAAACAATGTTACAGTGTAACATTGTGCAACTGCTCTTTCAAATGCATATTGATAGAATGTTTTGTTTGTGCCCGGAATTATACTAAACCCTCGGTATCGTCTTGAGGTACCGTCAGGCATAGGCGGTAAGTTATTTGGGAAGATAAATCCTCCTGTATCAATTCTATAACCAGCCGGAATTGTTAATTCCCAAAAACTTTTTGAATGCGCAAATGGATCAGGTATTGGGGTATTGATTCGAATTGGTGTATTCGGGTCCATATCTCTAGGCCACATATCAATAGTATCTATACGATATGGGGTTGGACCGCTTGTAAATATAGGTTTACCCCAAGAAGCCGTATCTCGCCAATGAACCAGTTTTCTTCCAGTTGTTCCATTCCA
This sequence comes from Bacteroidia bacterium, assembly GCA_046296495.1. Taxonomy (GTDB): domain Bacteria; phylum Bacteroidota; class Bacteroidia; order UKL13-3; family UKL13-3; genus JBKBLB01. The sequence goes on along the minus strand of JBKBLB010000013.1, from coordinate 49,581 downwards.
GGTAACTAAACTTGGATCTTTTGTCCAACCATTCGGTCCGCTATCAAATGGAGGAAAGTCTCTTCCATACTTATGCCAGTAATATATTTCGTTATACCAGTTTCTGTATGCATGAACAGGAAGTGTATCATGAGAAAAACGACAACTTACTCTACCTGGTATTACTCTTCCGTTTACAACAGTAAAACCCTCAGTTCTATTAATCATGTCCTGAGCATTTGTATAAGGCGGTAAACCCATTCCAGGCGCAGGTCTTGAGAAAGATGTACAAGCAGGCGCGTAATCATCTGCAAAATCCCAAAGCATATACAAATGGTTGCTTTGATAAATTTTTGATGCATTGGTAAACTCTACAGGAATATCAGGCCCACACTGGTTTTTCATATATTGAGGTATGGTAATGGGAGGCCTTGGAATTGAAGGGTCTTCAATCATTACTTGAGGGCCTAAAATATTTACACCATAACCATATAACTGCGTTCTGTTTCTAATAATTGATTTGTGTGAAGTATCATCGGTAAACCATTGCCAATCGTATTTTATACTATCAAAAGGCATATCATCAATTTTAGGCCTTCTGAATGTTGGCATTTGAGTACCGCTGTATGATATGTTAATTTTAGGTCCATTAGGAGTTGCCGTAATATAAAACTGATCAAAGCAAACAGTTCTTATGTAATATGTAGTAAATGCAGAAACACCACTTAGTCCATTTAGCTGAACAAATTCAATTTCTTCACCATTCATAAATCCGTGGTTATTTCTTGTAAATATGTCTGTAACATCGTTTACTGCAGTTACCGGTGTTCCTGTTGGCGGAGATGGCGGTGGTAACAACCATCTGTACTTACTTATGGGTTCTGTTAAGCCAAATCTGTATCCATTAATGGTATAAATCGGTGGATTTTCCATAGGCGGTGAGCCTAATACAGTAGGCATCCTTCCCGGATTATAATTTTTCGTATCATTTAGCGTATCAATTCTGCTAAAAAAGTTAAATACCCTTGGTGGCTGACCTTGACATGTTACCCTAACCGTTGGGAAAAAATGGCCAATACCTAAATATTCGTAGCAAGGTGGAACAGGTTGTAAAAATTTATCTGTGCCAAATGGATTGTATGGGTCGGCATAATCCCAAAATACCTGTATAGGTACATTTACACCTTGTAATGGATACATATTATATAGACACACGCTACCTAAGTTTTGGTTCATAAAACACGCACTATCTGTAATGGTATCGTTAGTACGAGTTCTTTTAGTCCTTATATCAATTTGTAATACTATATTTTCGGGCATTTGGGCACCGGCCAAAACATAGTTAAAACTATCAGAACAATTAAATCGTCTGTGCTTTACAACCAACGAAGGTGAAAACACCCCATTTTTACGATAAGTATGAATAAAGTTTGTCCACATTGCCTGATCGCAAGGAAGTGGCGGATCGTTACTAAAATATGTTGTACCGTCATCAAAGTACCATTTAAACCATTGTACATCGGCTAAACTAATAGGCGATTGATTGATGAATGTATATGGAGAGCCATCGCATCGTGGCTGACCGTTTAATGCAAACTTAGGGTCCAAGTTTGGAGCAACAAAAACAAACCTGCTTGCCGTGTTCTGGCATCCATTTCTGTCTATTGTTGTTAATGTTACCTGAAAACGCCTATTTCCCAATCCGTAGGTATGATTGATTAATGTATCTGAAGGTGAAGGATTTGGAATATTCAACACATTACCATCTCCAAAAACCCAACGATATTCGGCAATTGGTGCACTTGGTGCTGCACCCGGCTGGCTTCGGTTAGCAAATACATTAAAATTGTCTTTAAAACACTGCGAGTCTAATGATGTAAGTACAAATTGTGCACTTGGCCTGTTGTAAACCGTATCAACTGTTTGGGTTGTTATTACAGTTCCATCAGTAAAGCGTGTAACCAATGTAATAGGATAAATACCGGCTGTTAAATACTGATATGTATAATTACTGGTTACAGGATTACCTTGGTTTAAAACAGCAGAATCGCCATTTCCAAAACGCCAAGTGTAAGTCTGAACCAAACTTGGGTTGTAACCAACCAGCATGGCGCTAAAGCTTGATGGTTGACCCAAGCAAACTACTCGCGGAGCAATATCTATTGATATTGACTGTGATTTTACCTTTGATAATGCTACCAGAAAAAGTAGCGGGACTATTAACAATTTTAATTTAAGTAAGTGTTGATGTTTCATCATATAGTTGTTTTTTATTTTATTATCTTTATTGGTTATGGTTTGCAACATAAAAATATTATTAAATAATTCAAATTTTATCGCATTAACTTAATAAAACCTTGCCTGTTCCTTATTTCTTCCGAACCTTGCACTTTAAACCTTAGCACATAATGATATGTGCCTGTTTCACAATTAATTCCTGATTTGTAGTGTTTGCCGTCCCAGCTATTTTCTATATCTTTGGTTTCGAAAACTACTTCGTTTTTTGTATTAAAAATTACAATGTGATAATCTGTAACATGCGAAATTTTTACATTGTAAACATCATTTCTTCCATCACCGTTAGGAGTAAACACATTAGGTATTACTTCTTCATAATCAATAACATTTGTTTCTGATGGTATATCTTCAGCAATATTTTCACTTTCTGAATAATTATTTAATTGATTGGCATCTTGCTTTATTTTTTCAGCACTTTCAATCAATTGGGTTTTATTGGTTTTTATTTCTTGTAAATTTTGCTCTTTGTTTGGTTCAACCTTAGTTACGCTTTCGTAATCTGAAACATTTGTTTTAATGTATTGATCAGGATTTTCTTTGGTTGACGATTTAGAATTATTGGGTGTTGATGAATTTGATTTATTTACTACAATTGTTTCATCATTTAATGTTTTTTCATTTAACTCTAAATCGTTGGTTTTGCTTTCAGAAATTGAATTGCTAATGTTATAAGTATTTTTTGGTGGTATTTCATTTTCTGTATTAGCGAAATATAAAACGGTTGCAGTAGTTGCAACAGCAACAATACCAACTACGGTTTTTGTTATTACAGTTATTGATTTAACCGTATTAATTGTTCGCGTTATAAAATCGACAGGTTGATTTATTGGATTATTAGCATTTGGAGACATATTGCCTGTTGGCAACTGTTGTTGTATTTGTTGCCAAATACCTGCTGGCGGTTCGGGATTAAAACCCTCAAAGGTTTCCTTTAGTAATTTATCTATGTTATTGTTGTCTTTCAACTTTTTTTTCAAATCCTTTTAATTTTTTAAGCTCATTTGCCAACACTTGCCTTGCTCTGGCCAATTGGCTTTTGCTGGTTCCTTCGCTAATTCCCAACATTTCTGCAATCTCTGCATGGCTATAACCTTCTATGGCATAAAGGTTTATTACTGTTCTGTAACCGGTTGCCATTTTGTTTAAAACCTGCAGTATCTCTTTTACACTAATTTTTTCTAATAAAAAATCATTTTGCGGGTTTTCGTTTGCATAATCAATATCAGATTGATTATGATAAACTTTATGAACCCTATAGTGCTCAAGTGCCGTATTTATAAAAATACGTTTTATCCAACCTTCCAATGAACCCTTTCCTGAGTATTGATGCAGTTTTCCGAATACTTTAATAAAACCCTCCTGTAAAATGTCATTTGCATCTTCTGTATTATTGCTGTACCTCAGGCATACAGCGTACATGATTCGGCAAAAATGGTTATAAAACTCCTCCTGCGCTTTGCGGTTATTTTGTAAACATTGTTTAAAAATTTCTTCATCAAGGGATTTACTCACTTTTACCTTTCCTTTTGCTTCAGATTGATTTATTTTATTGAAGGTTGCAAGCTCAAATAAAATTCTTAAAATTTGTATAAAAAAAGTATTTAACTACATGAAACTACAATTTTATACGAAATTTACAAGCACAAAAAGTATTAAATTTTATTGAAGCATAAAGCATTTACATTATTCATCATCTTGGTTTTGGGTTTTTGTAAATACTCAATTGCCAATTTTCCGCAAATCGGAAACGGGCTGCCGTTACATCAAAACAATGGTCAATTCGATAAAAACATTTTATACCGCTCTCAGGCAAAATGCTTCGATTTACATGTTGGTTCAAACAGTTTGCATTATTATTTTTATAATAAGAAACAATGGAACAGGGCGGTTACACATCCTGCCAAAGGAGAAAAATTAGATAGTATTGATGTACATGGCATTGGTTTTGAATTTTTAAACAGCAATAAAAATACTCAAATATTAGGTATTGACGAACTACCTTACAAACAGCACTTTTTTATAGGTAAAAACCCAAAAAATTGGGCAACAAACGTAAAATCGTTTTACGGGGTTGAATATAAAAATCTATACAATGGAATTTCGATGAAGTTTAATACAAAAAACGAATTTAAATACGAGTTTTTTATTGAACCTAATGCGAATGCAAATGATATACAAATTGCCATAATTGGTGCCGAAAAATTAAGTATTGAATATGGAGACTTATTTATTGAAACACCAATTGAAACAATAAGAGAATCAAAGCCCATTGCCTTTCAGTACATTAATGGAAAAAAAATAGATGTTAAAGTTGAATTTAAATTAAAAGGCAATGTTCTATCGTATTTTTTGCCTAATGGTTATGATAAAAATCATTTGCTTGTTATTGACCCAAAGCTTGTTTTTTTAACTTATAGCGGTTCTACAGTAGATAATTTTGGCTTTACCGCAACACCCGGTGAAAATGGAACATTGTATTCCGGAGGAATTGCCACAGGCCCATACTCTGTAAATCCAGCGGGCAAATACCCTACACAGTTGGGTTCATTCAGGCAGTTTTTTGCTGGTGGCAGAGATGATCGTTTAACAGAAGTTGAAGATTTTCCATGTGATATTACTATAAGCAAATACAGCAGCGATGGCACTACCCTTTTGTGGAGTACTTATATTGGTGGTACCAATGCAAACGAATACCCCCATAGCTTGTTTGTTGACAGTGACAGCAATCTTGTTGTTTTAGGAACAACTTCTTCAAACGATTTTCCGGTAACAACTAATGTCTTTGATACAACATATAACGGCAGCATGGATATTGTGGTTTTTAAATTCAATTTTGATGGTACGGTTTTAATCGGCTCAACCTATTTGGGCGGAATGTTTAATGATGGCGTTAATTACAATGGCGTAACAAACTACTTTTATGCCGATGGTTTTAGGGGCGATGTAACCTGTAATTTTAATAATAAAATTTACATTGCATCGGTAACAAATTCTCCGGATTTTCCAACAACTGCCGGGGCTTACAGCCAAAGCCTTAGTGGCGTACAAGATGGGGTTGTATTTTGTTTGAACCAAGATTTAACAAATCTTGAATGGAGTACATATTTTGGTGGAGATGGAAACGAAGGGCTTTACAGCATAGATTTTGGTTTAGATAATAATATTTATTTAGCCGGTGGCACTAGCAGCACCGACCTGCCGGGTGCATCTTTAGGTTTGCAAAAAACTTACAATGGAGGCCGAGCTGATGGTTTTATTTCGGTAATTTCGGCTGACGGGCAACAGGTTTTACGAAGCACATATTGGGGTACCAGCAACTACGATCAGGCATTTTCTTTAGAGCTTGATGAAGACCAAAACGTTTATATAGTTGGTCACAGCACTGGCAGTATGCCGGTAAAAGGCAATGTATATAAAACTACAAACGGAAGACAGTTTATTAGTTGTTTTAACAATAGTCTTACCGAAAATAAATGGAGTACTGTTTTTGGCGGTGGCCGAGGCAGTATTGATTTAACAATAAATGCTTTTTTGGTTGACGAGTGCCGAAGAATTTATGTAACCGGATGGGGCGGAAATACAAGCAGCAGAGGCAATACGCTAAACAGCAGCACCCGCAATTTAGCTGTAACTACCGATGCTTTTCAGCAAACTACCGATGGTAGCGACTTTTATTTAATGGTATTAAACCGAGATGCCGTTAGCTTAATGTATGCCAGCTTTTTGGGTGGAAACCAAAACAGTGGCGACCATGTTGATGGAGGAACCAGTCGTTTTGACAAAAAAGGAGTTGTTTACCAAAGTATGTGTGCAAGCTGCCCCGATGGTACTCCACCCTTTCCGCTTAGCGATTTAAATACTACACCCAATAGCTTTGCTCCGGTTAATATAAGCCCACGATGCAGTAATGCTGCACTTAAATTCGATTTTAGAATTGAAAATGCAGCTTTTGATTTTGATGTTGATACCTGTTCGGGAGTTTTTACTTTTAAAAATACTACCCAAGATGCTTTTACCTTTTATTGGATTTTTCCGGATGGTGACACCTCAACACAAGAAAATCCAAAAAAATATATACACCCGAAATATTATGGCGATACCATAACCCTTATTGTAGAATTTGGCACAAACTGTGCCGATACAGCCTACGGAACCGTATCGTTACCCGACACGCTAATGAATGTAGAAATTCCAAACGTATTTACCCCAAATGGCGATGGCATTAATGATTATTTTATGATAAAAGGCGCCAACGGACAATGTGATAAGGCTGAGGCTTTTATTTATAACCGATGGGGACAACTTTATTTCAAATCTGATAGTCCTAATTTTAAATGGGATGGTAAAAGCAATGATGGTATTGAGGCTCCTGAAGGTGTTTACTTTCTTATTTTAAATGTAGAAAAAAACAACGGAAAAGTAATAAACCACCGAAGTACTATTACTTTAATGCGATAGCACAAACCCCAACTATGTAAATAAACATTCAAATAGCGTTAAAATTTTAATTGTTGAACACTAATTCTAATATCTTCGCGGCAATTATTAATTAAATTTAAGCAATGGATAAATTCTCGTACATAAGCAATGCCGATGTAAATGTAATTGACAGCCTATACCATCAATATCTTTCCGATAATGAATCAGTTGATTTTGGATGGAAAAAATTTTTCGAAGGATTTGAGTTGGGTCAGCAAAAATTTAATGGGGCTGCAAAAAGTGGTATTGTTTCTGAGGATATATTAAAAGAAATTGCTGTTTTAAACCTAATAAAAGGTTACCGCACCCGCGGACACTTATTTACAAAGACAAATCCCGTTCGCGAACGCAGAAAATATGAACCTACATTAGCTATTGAAAATTTTGGACTGAACCAAAACGATCTTGAAAAAACATTTAATGCTGGTGTAGAAATTGGTATTGGAGCAGCAAAGCTAAAAGATATTATCGCACACCTTGAAACTACATACTGCCAAAGCATAGGTGCAGAATTTATGTTTGTGCGTGAACCCAAAAAACTTGATTGGCTTCAAACCAAAATGGAAAGAAGCAAAAATATTCCGAACTTTAGCATTGAGGAAAAAAGACATATTTTACAAAAGCTTAATAAAGCAACAGTTTTTGAAAACTTTTTACACACAAAATTTGTAGGGCAAAAGCGTTTTTCGCTCGAAGGACTCGAAACATTAATACCTGCCCTTGATGCAGTTATTAATTATGGTGCAGATTTAGGTGTAGAAGAATTTGTGCTTGGAATGGCACATAGAGGTCGTTTAAATGTACTGGCAAATATTTTAGGTAAAACATACGATGAAATTTTTAAAGAATTTGAAGGCAAGGCATTTGAAGAAGGCCTGTTTGAAGGTGATGTAAAATACCATTTAGGTTATTCAAGCAATGTTACCACACAAAACGGTAAAAAAGTACATATCAGTTTATCGCCAAACCCTTCTCACTTAGAAGCCGTAAACCCGGTAGTAAAAGGTATTGCCCGTGCAAAACTTGATAAACGTGCCGACAAAGACATTGATAAAATTACACCTATTCTTATACATGGTGATGCTTCAATTGCAGGACAAGGTGTAGTATATGAAGTATTGCAAATGGCAGGCCTTAAAGCTTACAATGTAGGAGGATGCATTCATATTGTTACCAACAACCAAATTGGGTTTACAACAAATTATATAGATGGCAGAACAAGTACCTACTGCACCGATGTTGCAAAAGTTACTCTTTGCCCGGTTTTTCACGTAAATGCCGATGATGTAGAAGCAGTTGTATTTACCATAAAACTTGCCATGGAATACAGGCAAGAGTTTAACAGCGATGTATTTATAGATTTGCTTGGATATCGTAAATATGGGCACAACGAGGGCGATGAACCACGCTTTACACAACCTTTACTTTACAAAGCCATTGCATCGCATCCAAACCCAAGAGAAATATATAATAAAAAATTACTTGAAGCCGGAGCGGTTGAAGCCAATTTGGCCAAAGAAATGGAAAAAAGTTTCAGAGAAGAACTGCAATCGCTTTTAGAAACTGCAAAAACAGCAGAACCATCTCCTGTAAAAAGTTTTATAAAAAACACCTGGGAAGGTTTTAGAACAGCTACGCGCGAAGATTTTAACCGCTCAATTGATACTTTTGTAAATAGAGAATTGCTAATTGAATTAGGAGAAAAAATAAGCACTATTCCTGAAGGCTTTAAGGCTTTTAATAAAATAGAAAAACTATTTGCCGACCGCAGAAATATGCTAAAAAACAACAACCTCGATTGGGCAATGGGTGAGCTTTTGGCTTATGCAACATTGGCACACGAAGGACATTCAATACGCATGAGCGGACAAGATTGCGAGCGCGGTACATTTAGCCACCGACATGCAATAATAAAGCAAGAAGACAGCGAGAAAGAACATAATATTTTTGACAGCCTAGGCCAACTTAAAAAAGCACCGGTAGAGTTTTATAATTCTTTGCTAAGCGAATATGCTGTTTTAGGTTTTGAATATGGATACAGCATGGCTACACCTAACGGCCTTACCATTTGGGAAGCTCAATTTGGCGACTTTGCAAACGGTGCACAAATAATAATAGATCAATTTATAAGCTCGGCCGAAACAAAATGGCGTACATACAGTGGTTTGGTAATGATGCTGCCACATGGCTACGAAGGGCAAGGGCCTGAACACAGCAGCGCCCGACTTGAACGCTTTTTACAACTAAGTGCAAACTGGAACATGCAAGTATGTAATGTTACAACACCTGCAAATTATTTTCATTTATTGCGCAGGCAGTTAAAAACTGATTATCGTTTACCGCTGGTAATTATGACTCCCAAAAGTCTATTAAGGCATCCAAAATGTGTAAGTACCATAGATGAATTTACAACCGGTGGATTTAAAGAAATTATTGATGATGCCGATGTAGATATGAAAAAAGTAAAACGCGTGTTGTTTTGCTCAGGCAAAATATATTACGAGTTGCTTGAACGCAAACAACAAGAAAACCGAAAAGATATTGCCATAGTAAGAATTGAACAACTTTACCCGATGCCCGAAAATCAGTGGGCAGAAATATATAAAAAATACGATGGTGCTGAGTTTTGCTGGGTTCAGGAAGAACCAAAAAATATGGGCAGCTGGACTTATTTACTGCGTTGGGATGAAAACTTTAAATTAAAACGTATTTCGCGAGAAAGCAGTGCATCGCCAGCTACCGGTTTTAGCAAAGTTCATGCAAAAGAACAAAAAGCCATAGTTGATGCTGCATTTAATATTTAATGTTTTACAATGAAATTCTTTAATATTTTTATAAGCATTATAGGCTTCTTTGCCATTGTTTTTATTGTTTCACTTTTTTTTCCAAGAACTTATCATATAAAAAGTTCTGTTATTATTGGCAAACCCGTTAGTTATACCTTTGATTATTTAAATACCATTACCAACTGGAACGACTGGAGCCCGTGGAACAAAGATTTAGACAGTACTTTAACAAGTTTTTACTCTCCGGTTAAAAAAGGCAATGGAGCTACACAATACTTTAACGGAAAAAATTTAGGTCACGGAAGTTTTATTATTCGAAACAGCATTAAAGACTCATTGATTAGCTACTCATTTAAACTACATTTTAAAGAAGCTGATTTTATAAGCGGAGCAACTTTTTATTTTGAACCAAGCGAAAATAATACCTTATTGCATTGGGTTGATACCGGAGATGTTGGCTATAACCCATTACTAAGGTTTATGTTGCCATCTAAAATAAATTCTACAAAAGAAAGTTTTAACGAAGGCTTACAAATGATTAAAAAAGCGGCTGAAACCAAGTAAATTTATTTACTCAATAATACCAAACAACCACTTCTGGATTTTAATATTTGTATTTTCTTATTATTTGTTTTTAGCAATTTAAAAACATATTCATTTCCGCTGTAAGTAAATTTTATTTGTTCGTTTTTGCTGTCATATTCATAGCTTGAAACTTCAGTGCTTTTATTATGTGTAAACTTTATTTCTTGTTTGTTTATTTCTATAGTTAAATCATGAAAGGTAAGCATAGATTTGTCATCACTCATTGATTTAGGACATATATCGCATGTTGATATACTTCCGTTATCAATTCTTTCAAAAACGCATTCCAATTTCCACTTGCCGTACAATTGTTTTTGCGCAAATAGATTTGATGAAATTAAAAAAGCTATGAAAAAAAGTATTGAAGATAGTTTTTGCGTTTTCATATTGATTTATTTTAAACGCAAAAAAAAAATTTAATTATGAAAATGCAAATTATTTTTGCAGAGAAATCATTTTAACAAATTCTTCTCGGGTCTTTACATCCATAAATTTTCCGCTATACTCGGCTGTAACAGTACTGCTTGTAATATCTTGCACACCACGCATGGCCACACACATGTGATCTGCTTCAATTAGCACGGCAACATCGTTGGTGCCAAGTGTTTCTTTCAGCATATTTGCAATTTGTATTGTCATTCGTTCTTGCACCTGCGGTCTTTGTGCAAAATATCTTACAATTCGGTTCAACTTACTTAAACCAACAACACGGCCGTTTGGAATATAAGCTACATGTGCTTTGCCGATAATTGGTACAAAATGATGTTCGCAAACACTATGAAATGATATGTTTTTTTCGACCAGCATATTTTTATACTGGTATTTATTTTCAAATAATTTAACCGCAGGAATATTTTGAGGATTTAAACCTTTGAACATTTCCTTAACATACATTTTAGCCACACGATGTGGAGTTCCTTTAAGACTGTCATCATTAAGGTCTAATCCGAGAATGAGCATTATTTCCTTGAAATGCTTTTCTATTAATTCAATTTTTAAATCGTCATCAAGCTCAAAGGCATCTTCTCTTAATGGTGTTTCCATCGAAAAGTTTTCGTGTCCGTCATCATCGGGTTGGTGAATGTGCATGTTAGTTTCCTGCGTATTCAACAAAGTTTCTTTCTGTTTCATACAGTGTAATTTTCAGTTTAAGTTTGGAGTTTAGTTTGGGTTTAATTAAATGCCAAATAACATAAGCTATGTTTTCGGCAGTGGGGTTAAGATTTTTAAACTCCTCTGTATCCAAATTAAGGTTTTTGTGGTCAAATCGCATTTCAACTTCGTTTTTTATTAAATCCGAAAGTTCTTTCATGTCAATTAAATAACCACTGGTGGGGTCAACCTCTCCGGTAACCGAAACCACAAGCTCGTAATTGTGCCCATGATAGTTTGCGTTGTTACACAGACCAAAGAACTTTTTATTTTGCTCGTCAGTCCATTCGTGTACATGCAACCTATGTGCGGCATTAAAATGTGCTTTTCGGCTTACGGTTACTTCCATTTGCTACAAAGGTAAGTTTAATTTTTTGGCTAAAGCCCGATTCTTTTAATCGGTTTTATTTGAATAAACTCAATATTTTACATTTTGTTTAACTTTTTTAATATTTTTTTAATCAAAGTAAATGCTTTATTCAATAAAAAATAAAATTTTTAGAATACACATTATATGGTAAAAATAGGGTAAAATTTAATTTAATAAAAAATTAATTTAATTTTTATCATTGATTTTCAATAATTTATAATTTGTTTAAGTTTTTTACAAAAATATTAAACAAAAAGTACTTGACAATATAAAATCCATTTTTACCTTTGTGAAACATTTAAACCAAAAACTTAAACAAAGATGACTGCAATAGAATTTCAAAACATGGTTCAAAAAGAAACAAAACAACTCAGGTACTATGCCTATCAACTAACAAAAAATGTAGAAGATACGAACGATTTGGTTCAAGAAACCATGTTAAAGGCATTAACTTATAAAGACAAATTTGCAGAAGGAACGAATTTAAAAGGTTGGCTTTACACCATTATGAAAAATACTTTCATAAACAATTACCGAAGAATGGTAAAGCGCAATACTTTTATTGACCAAACAGACAATGATTATTATATTGATAGCGGAGAACATGAATACAGCACAGTGAATAATAGTGCAGAACATAAATTTATAATGCGTGATATTGAAAATGCAATTGAAAAATTACCCGCTAACCTAAAAAAACCTTTTACCATGAATTACAAAGGTTTTAAATACCATGAAATTGCAGATATTTTAAAAATTCCGATTGGAACAGTAAAAACAAGAATTTTTGTAGCTCGCAGAATTTTAAGGCAAGCGCTAAACAACTATGGTGTAATGTACGGTCTTGAAAATGCAGCCATATAATTAAAGTCAAAATTTAAATTTGTTTAAAATATTGGTATTAGAGTTTAACGCCCCGCGCTTTGCGCGGGGCGTTCTTTTTATCAATCAAACACAATTATTGATTGTAATTTAGGTAAAATGCTTTTGTTAATTTCTGTTACTGCATTATTGTAAGCATCAAGGCCTGCCTTTTCGGGAGTTAGCTGAAAACCTTTTAAATCTTTAACCCCATCTTTAAAAACCTCAGCATTCGATTTGTTATCTGTAAGCCAAATTCTAACTTCAATGGAACTTTGCAACATATTACCCCAAATATTTCCCTCGTTTTTAGTATTGCTTCTTATGTGCAATGTATAATCAGCATCTTTCTCATTTCTTACAAAAGTACAACCAAATTCATTCAGTCTGTTTTTTAAAGCAGTTTCTATAATATTAAAATCAAGCTTTTTATTTAGGTTCTGTTCATCAACATCAGTAAATATTTTAATGGGCTCAACCAAAAACTGAACTTTTGTACCGGGGGCATCAAAAGTTTCAATAATACGTTGCATTGACGTATTAAAACTATCAGCTTTAAAAAGCGATTTTACATCAACTTTAAAATCTATCATCTGCACATTTTGGTTTCCAGAAATTCGATTAATGTAAAATGCAGCTATTCCAAGACTGTTAGATTCGGTTTGCTGAGTTCCTGTAAGCTTTACTTGATTACTTTGCCATGCAACTGGAACAAAAGCAGCCGGTTTATTACTTCCCGAAAACTGAACCAATATGGTAATAGGATTTACTTGTGGTTTTCCTGCAACTGCTATTACTTTATCAGTTTGAGCCGAAAGTTTTAACAAATACAACTGCCTTTGTAAAAGGTTTACTATCTCATTCATTAAATATACCTGCTTGCCTTTGTATGTTGTTTCAAGATTGTTATTGGCATAGTTTTGTATAGCAGCAAGCGCTTTTACCCTAAGCCTGAAAATTTGTGTAAATTCATTTTGTTCATTGAGCCTATCTGCTGCTTGCAAAAAATCTAAAGCTTTATCAATGGCAGCCTGTATTTTTTTTTGCTGAGCCAACTCATATTCGGCTTTATTTAAGCGGTAATAAATCCAGTAATCGGTTTTTGTTTCGTAAGCATCAACTACTTCAAAACCTTCCAGTGTACCTTCACTAATAATTTTTATATCGCTTAAAAATTGCTGAGAAAAAGTTTTATTATTTTGATATTGTGATAAAAATGAGTTCGTTGAAACTGTAACTTTTATTTCACCCAACAAATCTTGCAAAGCATTCTTTTTCGCTACCTGCACATAATCGTTTCCGTTTAATTTGCTGCATTGACCAATACCAATATAATAAAAATTGTTTACCGGTCTTTGCAAAACCCAGTTTGGTTGTGGCCTATTAAGTTCAGCATTTTTAATTGTTGAACAACCAACCACCAAAAACAAAATTGATATATAAATTGCAATCCTCAATGCCTTAAAATAAAAAAGGCTTTCAATACTGTGGTTACAGAAAGAAAGCCTTTTACAATTATTTATATTTATCAGTAACCTCTTTCTTTGGCCAGTTTTTCCATTTCCTGATTAAAGATCTCTTCAAATTTCTTTTTATCATAATCCTGAGCCAATTTTTGTTGATTATTTATTTGCTTTTCAATACCGTTTAAAACGGTTTGTTTATTGGCTTCAAGCGCAATCCAATAAGTATAGTTTCCGTCTTGCTCTTTAAAAAGCTTTTCGCCTATTACCCTAATATCGGTTAGTTGTTGATTGGTAACTTCGCGGGCAAGTTCTTCAAATTTATTGTTAAACTCAATTGTATTTCCAATGGTGCGTTGTTGAGTGTATTGGTCGGTTACTTTTTTTATAGTTGTTTGAACCAAACCTGCCATTTCGCTTTTAGCATTTTGCATGGCTATTTTTTTTGCAGTTTGCATATCAGGGCTTTTTCCGCTGCTTTTAGCGCGGAAAAAATCTTTATCGCTAAAATATTCTTTACTGCTAAACGGAACGGTAATTTCAACTGCTCCGGTAGTTTTTTCTATTGGCGTAGTTTTATTTTTCTTCGACTTACATGATGAAAAAGCAGCAATTAAAATAAATGCAATTGTAGCACTGCGAACTAAAAGCGATTTGTAGTTTTTCATGACTTTAAAATTAATTGGTTCAGAATAAATATGAATGCATAAATACAAAAGCTATGCCAAACATTATTCGGCAGTTTGTGAAAAAGCATTATCTAAGGCTTCTTTTACCAATGCAGGGGTATAAGGTTTTTGCAAAAATCCAAAACTTTTAGTAGTTGCAACCCTCTTAAAGGTATTGCTGTCTTTGCTTGATGATGTAAAGATAACAGGTATATTGTTATCAACTATTTTGGCTGTATCAATACCGTCTAACTTGCCTTCAAGTGTTATATCCATTAAAATTAAATCGGTTTTATTTTCTTTAATGTAATTAAAAGCATCCATTCCGCTGGAAACCCAGTGTATATTGGTATAACCATAGCCTTCTAAAATCTTTATCAGGCTTTCTTTACTTAATAAATCATCTTCTACAATAAGCAATTTTTTAGAGTTCATTTTTCGTGCATGTTTAGGTTTGTCAAAATAAAATATTAGTACTTTCAAAAACAAACCATTTAAGTAATAATTAAGCAATTTGCATACTTACTTAAAAGATTTAATGAAAAGTTAATTTTGAATGATGAATTTATTAAAACAAAAAAAACACAATTAAAACTCTGTACCTCTAACTTACTTTCTGCTGTAGTTTGGTGCTTCTTTTGTAATAGTAACATCGTGTGCGTGGCTTTCTCTTACCCCTGCTTGCGTTATTTTTATAAATCTGGCATGTGTTTGCAGGTAATTTATATCGGGTGCACCACAATAACCCATACCTGCTCGCAAACCTCCAACAAACTGATATACTACCTCTTTTAATGTACCTTTAAATGGAACTATACCTACAATACCTTCAGGTACCAGTTTGGCTATTTCATCTTCCGCATCCTGAAAATAACGGTCTTTGCTCCCTTCTTTCATGGCTTCTATGCTACCCATGCCTCGGTAACTTTTAAATTTACGACCTTCGTATATAATTGTTTCTCCCGGGCTTTCTTCTACCCCGGCAAATATGCTACCACTCATAACCGTGCTGGCCCCCGCTGCAAGCGCTTTTACAATATCTCCCGAATAACGTATGCCACCGTCTGCAATTATCGGAATTCCGCTACCTGTAAGAGCTTGTGCAGCTTCGTAAATGGCAGTAAGTTGTGGAACCCCAATACCTGCAATAATTCGGGTGGTACAAATACTACCTGGACCCACACCTACTTTTACCGCATCAACTCCGGCTTGTGAAAGAGCAATGGCTGCCTCGGCAGTTGCAATATTACCGGCTATAATATCAATACCCGTAAATTTTTGCCTAATTCGTTTCACTTCATCTAAAACACCTTTGCTGTGACCATGGGCTGTATCAATAACTATTACATCAACGCCTGCTTTTATAAGTGCCATAATACGTTCTTCCACATCAGCACTAACGCCAACGGCTGCACCTACCAACAAACGGCCGTGCTTATCTTTACATGCATTGGGGTGATCTTTTACCTTTAGTATATCTTTATAGGTTATAAGGCCTTTTAGCCTTCCGTCTTTATCAACTACCGGAAGTTTTTCAATTTTATATTCCTGTAATATTATCTCTGCTTCGGCAAGGCTTGTGCCTTCTGGTGCTGTTATCAGGTTTTCTTTGGTCATTACCTGGTTAACAGGTTTTGTAAGTTCCTTTTCAAAACGCAAATCGCGATTGGTTAAAATGCCAACCAGTATATGATGCTCGTTTATAATGGGTATTCCGCCAATTTTGTTTTGGCTCATAATGTTATGAGCATCTTTTAATGTTGCATGCTCGTTAAGTGTTAGCGGGTCCATTATCATACCACTTTCGCTACGCTTTACTCGCCTTACTTCTTCAGCCTGTCGCTCAATGGTCATGTTTTTATGTAAAATACCAATTCCTCCTTGTTGAGCCAATGCAATGGCTAATCGACTTTCGGTAACAGTATCCATAGCGGCTGATACCATTGGTATGTTTAGCGAAATGTTTCGGGTTAGTTTTGTTTTGGTATTTACATCGCGGGGAAGAACCTCTGAATAGGCCGGTAAAAGTAGAACATCATCAAATGTTAATCCTTCGCCAAAGAATTTTTGTGTATTGTTGAACATGCAAATAAAACGTTTAATTATTTGCCGTGCAAATGTAGCTTATAATATCAAGCCAACCAAATTAAATATTTATAAAACCGTATAAGCGATTATCTGGAAACAATTAATTTTATACTTTTAGAGCCTAATGTTGTATGAACTGTTAATACTAACATTCCATTTGTATAGTTGTATGGATTTAATTCTATTTTTTGGCTTCTGGTAAAGTACTCAACTGTTTTGCCATTAATATCGGTTAGTGTTGCTTCAAAAGGCAAATTATCAGAATAAACAATTGCCTTAGCCGTTCCAAGAGCAAAATTTTGGGTATTTAATACAACAAAATTATTTGCAAACCAGTCAGTTTTTGCCATACCAATGGTTGTGGCAAAACCTCTTTGAGTAAATCGGTTTTGTATTTGGTTGTAGTGTTCAAAATTAAAAAGAAGGCTATCGCTTAAAAGTAGTAAATCGGCCGCTTGTTGCATGGTAATGTTTGAAGTATAAAAATATATGCTTTGTATAAGTAAACGTGCTACATATTCGTAACCAATATCAAGGCTTAAATCATTAAGCATAGCACTCCATATTTCGCTGGTGCTGTAAAAATCGCTACTTACGTTGGTTGGATATCGTTTGTTATTATCGGTATTTCGTCCATTCCAAAATTCATTATGTCCATCCCAGTTAAAAACCTTGCGCCAATTAAAAGGTGTAAAAAGTTTTGAATGCTGGGTTGCAAAAAAATCACAGTTTGCTTCTTCCACGGCAAGCCTTTCGTTGCCGGTAGTTGTGTTTGGTGCAATTTCAAAACCAACTGCATGAAAATATTCATGTACTATAACATCTGCATCTTCGGCATCGGGAACTCCGCCTGTTCCAAAAAACAATGCAGGTTTTCCATCATTAACTGAAAATCGGCTTAAATCTTGGCCAAAATAAGCATGTGCATCTACATCAATAGGCTCAAGCATTATACTATCATAACCAATGCTATTTAAAAAATTATTAAAGCGTTCAATATGGTAAAGGCACATCAGTTCTCTAAACTCAGGTTGGCTTCTGTTAAAATTTAAATTATTAGTTACAAAAGTTGACGGTGGTATAACAGGCGCTTCTATATCGGTAATGGTTACAAATTTGTTTTGAGCAAAAAAAGTATTGTTTTCGAATAATAAATTAAGGCTTACAGGCTTTCTTTCTGCATTTAATGAAGGGTTATCAATACCATTATTATGTTTGTAATCAGGTGTTTCGGCATATACTTTTTGCGCGGTACTTAATGGGTCGGGAGTATAAATGAATGTATTTACCAACGAGTCTTTTCGGCTAAATAAATCTAAGGTTTTTGTGTAAAGCAATTTCATGTTTTTATCATACACACTCAGTATGTTTACATTCATTTCGTCTTTGTAATTAAGCAAGTATGCAGGCTTGGCTTCACTATCATCAACCCATATGCAGTTGGTATAATGTTGTTTTTGGGGCAGCATTTCGGGCATATTGCTAAAAATAGTTAAATGATTGATTATATTTATAATCTCTCCGTTTTTGTTTACATTTATTTTTATACCCGACCCAAAAACCGGTGTGCCTAAATAATAATGATTAAAATGAAGATGATACCCGGTTTTACTATTACTTATAAATTGAAGTTTCAAATCATGATTTTCTTCAGGTATAAACTTTTGCAGATGTTGCTTAGCATCATTTTCAAGTTGATTGATATTTAATTTTATGTTTGGTTCAACAAATATGTTTGCTTTTATAAATTGTGCATTTACATTTAACAAAAAACATAATAACTGTAAAGAGAAGAATAAATATTTGAGGTGCATTTAAATAAAAATATATATGCAAATATAGCTTGTAAAAGCTAAAGTGTTTGTATTAAGTTTGAACACCATGCATGATGAAACGTTGAACCAATATTCCAAAATGCAACTTGCTTTAAGAAATGGCCAAGACCGAGAAGAAATTTGGATTGCATATAAAGGTTTAATTTATGATGTAACACATAGCCGACTATGGCGAAACGGAAAGCACTACGAACACTGGGCGGGACAAGATTTAACCGATGAACTAAATGAAGCCCCGCATGCTGACGAAGTGTTTAAAAAGTTTAAAGTAGTTGGCAAACTTGAATAAAAAATAAATTATAAAATTATTTTATTATGCTTTGCTCAACAAAGTCTTTTCATTATTAATTATTTACCACACTAAATATAAATTAAATATTTACATTTGCTTTACACATAATATAATCATTATACATGAAAAGTTTAAGTTTAAAAATAATTACTGGAATTGCAGTTTGCATGCTTTTTATGAATGTGCAATGCCCTGACAATAACTTTGAAATGTACACCCAATATTTACCCGTATTTATGACACGTGAAGAATTGGAAAAAAGCATTGCCTTTATTGATACTGTTGATTTGAAAAATCCTGCAAAAATTTATGTAAAAGGTAATTACTTATTTATAAGCGAAGCATACAAAGGTGTGCATATAATTGATAATACTGATGAGCGTAACCCTAAAACAAAAGGCTATATTAGGGTTGCAGGCTGTATGGATATGGCAGTAAAAGGCAATACTTTGTATGTCGACAACGCGACCGATTTACTTGCTTTTGATATAAGCACACCCGAATCACCAGTATTAGCAAATAGATTAAAAGATGTTTTTCCGGAACCTGTACCTCCCGATTTTGGATTGATTCCTACTGAATTTGCGAAAGAAAACAGGCCCGCTGGATTAATTCTTGTTGAATGGAGAAAAAAAGACTACACCCAATATACTAAATAACATGAAAAATATTTTATACTTAACCTTATTGACATTATTAATTGCCTGCAACAAATCTGATAGCAATATGAGCGGCAACCCTGATAACGGAGGCGGTAATCAAACAGGGCAAGGAGGCTCACTTGCACGTTTTGCTATTGCTGCAAATACGCTTTATGCCGTAACACAAGACGAATTAATGGTGTTTGATATTTCAACAAATTCAAATCCTCTTTTTCAAAATAAATCGAGAATTGGAGTTAATATAGAAACAATTTTCCCTCGCGATAACAATACATTATTTATTGGTTCAACCAATGGAATGTATATTTATGATATTACCAATAAGCAAAATCCAAGATTATTATCATTTTACAACCATATTACGGCATGCGACCCTGTGGTGGCTAATGATAAATTTGCATATGTAACTTTACGAAGCGAAAGAACAAACTCTCGTTGTAACCGTGGTTTAAATCAACTGGAGGTAATAAATATAGCAGAACTTACAAATCCAAGAATTATAAAAGCATATCCGCTAACAGGGCCTAAAGGGCTTGGACTTTGGAACACCGACTTGTTTGTTTGCGATGATGGAAAACTTTTGCGCTACAATGCTAAACAAGCCGATAATTTAACTATTAAGCAAACCATTGATATTGATGTAAACGATTTAATACCTTTTGGCAACACCTTAATTTGCGTGGGTAAAGATGGTATAAAACAGTATAAAATATACAACGATAGCTTGGTTTATTTAAGCAGCATACACACAAATGCCAACTAAAGCCTTTATATATTTTATTTTTTTGTTTTATTTAAATTCGCTTGTTATTGCCCAAAACGAAACAAAACCATACAATGCCGGCCTGTTTTTTTATCCGCAGTTTCTTTTACAAAATGGTATAAAAGCGGAAGTTACAAGTACAGGTATAACGGGTTTAGGACTAATAACATCATTTACTCTTTACAATGGTATTACAAACACAAACGGGCAATACAATGTAAACCAACTAACATCTACTGTATTACTTAACAACCCGCTTAGAAATAAAGATAAATTTAAAGGTTTCGGATTTTCGATTGGCTCAACCATTATTCTTGGTACTAACTATCAAGAAGAAACATATTTAAGACATTCGATTGGGTTTGAACTTGGCAATACCGATCTTATTTTTAATTACTACGAGTTCGATTACACCAATGTAATTCGAGACGGACTAAATTATGTTGAGTATGATTTGTTTAAACACAAAGGAAAAATCAATCAAACGGGTTTAAGCCTATTTTACTTGCTCGATACGAGATACGAAAATTTGCTTATTAATACTAAAATTGGTATTGGTTACAAATACGCAAGCATCAGCAATAATTTAAAAAAACATCGTAATTACAGCAATCTTGATAATTTGATAAACTTTGGCTATACCGGATTATTTCCGGTTTTGCAAGTGAGTTTAGGCTATATGTTAAATTAAAGTTCATCAATAAATTTAAAAAAGAAAATATTTTTTCAGAATTTCTCTAAAAAACAGACACTCTTGTTATATTTTCGTTTATGTATAATGCTTTTAACGTAAAACTTTTAATTTGCACACCAAACAAAACACTAAATGAAAGTATTGGTAACCGGAGGTACCGGATACATAGGCTCGCACACCATAGTTGAATTGCAAAACAGCGGATACGATGTTGTAGCCATTGACAATTTTGATAATTCATCGCCTGATGTAATAAAAAACATCGAAAAAATTACCGGTAAATCTTTTGTATTTAAAGAATTAGATATTCGAAACAAAGAAGCGTTAATTGCTTTTTTGCTTGAACACAAAGACATTAAAGCCATCATACATTTTGCTGCATTTAAAGCTGTTGGCGAAAGTGTTGCCCAACCTTTGAAATATTACGAAAACAATGTGGGCGGAACCGTTAACCTATTGTATGCCATGCAAGAAGCATGTATTAAAAACATTGTTTTTTCGAGCAGTTGTACCGTATATGGCGAAGCTAACCCACCGGTTGATGAAGATGCACCCATTCCGGTTGCACAAAGCCCCTATGGTAATACCAAACAAATTTGCGAAGAAGTATTGCGCGACCAAAGCGCTATCGGCAAGGTTAAAGTTGTTTCGCTAAGGTACTTTAATCCGGTTGGCGCTCACGATTCGGCTTTAATTGGCGAATTGCCCATTGGTGTACCAAACAACCTTGTGCCATTTATTACACAAACTGCCATTGGCAAACGCGAAGTTTTAACCGTTTTTGGCAACGATTATCCAACCCCCGATGGCACTTGCATTCGCGATTATATTCATGTGGTTGATTTGGCAAAAGCTCACGTTAAAGCCATTGATTACCTGATAAATAAAACCCAAAATTTTTTTTCGGTTTTTAACCTTGGTACAGGTAATGGCAACAGTGTATTAGAAGTAATACAAACCTTTGAAAAAGCTACAGGTGTAAAACTAAATTATAAAATTGGACCTCGAAGGCCGGGTGATGTGATACAGGTTTTTGCAAGTTGCACAAAAGCCGCTAATGAGCTTGGTTGGAAAACCGAGCGCGATTTAGCAAATTGTATGCTCACGGCCTGGAAATGGGAAAAGGCTTTGGCTCAACAAAAACAATAGTAAATATACATGGATAAAAAAATTTTAATTACCGGTGGTGCCGGATTTATTGGCTCGCATGTGGTTCGCTTGTTTGTAAACAAGTACAAAAACTACCATATTTTTAATCTTGATAAACTAACCTATGCCGGAAATCTTGAAAACATAACTGATATAGAAAACGAACCTAACTACACTTTTATTAAGGCCGATATTACCAATGCAGAAGAAATAAACAGCCTTTTTGCAAAACACCAATTCGATTCGGTAATACATTTGGCAGCCGAAAGCCATGTTGACAGAAGCATTACCAACCCGCTTGATTTTGTGATGACAAACGTAGTGGGAACCGTAAACCTGCTAAATGCAGCCAAAGAACTTTGGAAAAACGATTATACAGGAAAACTTTTTTATCATGTAAGCACCGATGAAGTTTATGGCAGCCTGCACGATGGCGGATTTTTTCTTGAAACCACACCATACGACCCGCAAAGTCCTTACAGTGCAAGCAAGGCAGCCAGCGACCATTTTGTTCGCGCTTATCACAATACTTATAAAATTCCGGTGGTTTTAAGCAATTGCTCAAATAATTATGGGCCAAACCAATTTCCCGAAAAATTGATTCCGCTTTTTATAAACAATATTAGAAACAATAAGCCTCTGCCTGTTTATGGCAAAGGCGAAAATGTACGCGACTGGCTTTATGTAATTGACCATGCTCGTGCAATAGATGATGTTTTTCACAAAGGTCGTTTAGGTGAAACATACAATATTGGCGGTTTTAACGAATGGAAAAATATTGACCTGATAAAAGTAATTTGCCGTACCATGGATAAAAAACTTGGCAGACCTGAAGGTGAAAGCGAAAAACTGATAACTTTTGTAACCGACCGTGCAGGGCACGACTTACGTTATGCCATAGATGCAAGCAAAATAATGAACGAGCTTGGCTGGAAACCAAGTTTGCAATTTGAAGAAGGTATTGATAAAACCATTGACTGGTACCTAAACAACCAAAAATGGCTTGATGATGTTACCAGTGGAGATTACCAAAATTATTACAACAAAATGTACGCAAGCAGATAAAAACATGAAAGGAATAATATTAGCCGGAGGAAGCGGCACTCGTTTACACCCGCTTACCATAGCCGTAAGTAAACAATTAATGCCTGTTTATGATAAACCAATGATATATTACCCCTTGTCAACATTAATGCTGGCAGGAATAAACGAAATATTAATTATTTCAACCCCGCATGATATTGGCGGCTTTCAAAAATTATTGGGCGATGGCTCTCAAATAGGTTGCAGATTTGAGTATGCAGTTCAACCTAGCCCCGATGGACTTGCACAGGCTTTTATAATTGGAGAGCAGTTTGTTGGCAAAGATAAAGTTGCACTTATTCTTGGCGATAATATTTTTTTTAGCAGCGGCCTAAGCAAACTTTTGCAAGAAAACAACAACCCTGATGGAGGTGTGGTTTTTGCATACCACGTAAGCGACCCTGAGCGCTATGGCGTTGTAGAGTTTGATGCCAATATGAATGTATTGAGTATTGAGGAAAAACCCAAACAACCAAAATCAAACTATGCGGTGCCCGGTTTGTATTTTTACGACAACTCGGTTGTTGAAATTGCCAAAAACATAAAACCTTCGGCACGCGGAGAGCTTGAAATTACTGATGTAAACAAAGTTTATCTATCGCAGGGTAAATTAAAAGTGGGTGTTTTGCAACGCGGTACAGCCTGGCTTGATACTGGTACGTTTACATCGTTAATGCAGGCAGGGCAGTTTGTGCAGGTGGTTGAAGAAAGGCAAGGACTAAAAGTTGGCTGTATTGAAGAAGTTGCATACCGAATGGGCTTTATTAACAAAGCCGGCCTTGAACGCGAAGCACAAAAATACCTTAAAAGCGGCTATGGTCAATATTTATTAAACCTTATAAAATAACTTATTTGTATATGAACCCACAACACGAAGCTCTTAAAAAATTTGGCTATCAAATAAACTATGCCATTAACAATTACAGCAATCACAATTTAAGTATCGAAAATTTTAACAATGTTTTAATTGGCGGCCTTGGAGGTAGCGGTATTGGCGGGCGTATTGTAAAAAATATTTTTAGCGATACGTTTCCGGTTCCGGTTGAAGTGGTTGCTGATTATACGCTTCCGGGCTATGTAAACGAAAAAACGCTTGTAATACTTGGCAGTTATAGTGGCAATACCGAAGAAACGCTAACCATGTTTAGCGAAGTTAAAAAACGTAACTGCACCATGCTTATTCTTACAAGTGGGGGTAAACTAGGGCAATTAGCTGCCGAAAATAATCTTAAAACATATCATATAGAATCAGGATTTCAGCCACGTATGGCTCTGGGGTTTTCGCTTACCTATTTAATACAAATTTTTGGCGATTTGGTAGGTTCAAGTAAAAGCGAAGAACTGAAACAGGTTGCCGAATTGTTTAATGATACCAAAGCATACGAAGACGAAGCCTGGCAAGTTTTTGAAGCCATTAAGCCAAAATGCAAAAGCAAATTTGTGGTATTGGCCGATGGGTCCCTTGAAGCTATTGGAATACGATTTGCTCAACAAATACAGGAAAATGCCAAACACGAATGCTTTGTAAATGTATTGCCCGAACACAACCACAATGTTATTGAGAGCTACTATGGACAATTGGATTCGGTTTTCTTTTTCTTGAATAGTAATAGCAACAGCCGCGTTTCATCGAGGTTTGAGTTTTTAAACAGCCTGCTCGAAGTAGAATATAACACAGTAATAGAAATAGGTTTGAACCAAATAACGCTTGCAAGCATTTACCAAACTATACACAGGCTTGATTGGCTAAGCCTTTATGTTGCCGATTACAGAAAAGTTGACTCACTGAATGTACCGAATATTGCTTCGTTGAAAGAATTTTTAGAAAACGCTTAGCATTGGGATTTTTTAGCAAAATACTTGGTAATAACCAACCAGATTTTATACATAAAACACCTTTCGAAAATCCGGTTGATGTGGACCTACACAGCCACCTTATTTTTGGGGTAGATGATGGCTGTGAAAACATGGAGCAAAGTATTGAATTGCTAAAAGGCTTTGCCGAAATGGGTATGCGCAAGGTTATAACCACACCGCACGTAATGGGCGATTACTACAAAAACAATCCCGGTATTCTTTTACCTGTTCGTGATAAAATAAGAGAAGAACTAAAAAAACAAAACATTCAAATTGAGTTTGAATGTGCAGCCGAATATCTTATTGATGACTTATTTGAACCTAAAATTGCTTCAGGCGAATTGCTTACTTTTGGTTCAAATAAAAAATATGTTTTGATAGAATTATCGTTTATGGAAGAGCCTCGCGAGTTAAAACAGGTACTCTTTCAATTGCAGGTTTCCGGCTATACGCCTGTGCTGGCTCACCCTGAACGTTACTTGTATTTTACACCTAAAAAAGAACGTTACCACGAATTGAAAGACCAGGGCATACTTTTTCAAATGAATATGCTATCAACCATTGGCTATTACGGCAAACCTACTTTAGATATGGCCGAATACCTTATAAAAAATAAACTGATAGATATGGTTGGCAGCGACACACATCGAATACAACACCAACAACTGCTAAAAGAAGCTTATAAATCTAAATTATTTTACACGTTGGTTCATCAAACCGAATTATTAAATAAATTTTTATAATTACCCTGCGTACCTTTGTTGCCCATGAGCATAAAAAAGGTGTTAATAAACGTAGTTGCCGGTTGCTTAATGTATTGGTTGAACCCGATACCAGCTAACGCACAAAGCTTTGAAACCATTAACGAAAAAGCGCTTAAATTTTTAAATTATTTGGCCGACAGCAATTTTGCAGCAGCCAACAATATGCTTGACAGCAGCACACGTGTTTACCTGAATGACTTTACCCTTCAACGAGATTGGATTGAACTTACCGGGAACTATGGAACACTTGTAAGTAAAAAACCCATTGAATTTCAGCAACAGAGTGGTTATACCTTTGTACAATACCTGCTTAAACTTGAATTGTTGCAATATGTATTATCGCTAACATTTAACCCCGAATTAAAAATTGGTTATGTGCAATTTGCCCCAGCACACCAGGTTTACCATATACCCAACTATGCTGATATAACTAAGTATAGAGATACTACTGTTACATTTAAAACTACTGATATTTTTGAATTTAAAGGCATACTGTCGTTGCCCAATACACAAAAAAAAGTGCCACTTATTTTTATTGTTGGCGATGCAGGCCCAACCGATAAAGACTTTAGCATGAAAGACAACAAGCCATACCGCGATTTGGCAAGCGGTCTTGCAACTGCGGGATATGCCGTTTACCGATTTGATAAACGTGCATACTTATATGGTATATACCTTGCAGCCGATAAAAACAATTACAAGCCTTTTACTCCCAAAGAAGATTACCTTGATGATTTGTATGCAGCCATGGAAGAAGTAAAGAAACTGCCTTATTTTGATTTGAACCGCATATATATTTTAGGACACGGACAGGGCGGCAACCTTGCACCTTACATTGCCAAAGAGCGAAAAGATATTAAAGGAATTATGATGCTTGGTGCAAATGCCGTATCACAACAAGAAATGATGGCCGAACAATACGATTACCTTGCAGATGTTTTGTACGAAAAGCGCCACGAATACCTTGAAAATAAAAGAAAAATAGCAAATACCTTACCGGGTAAAGTACGTTGGTTCGATAGGCACGATAGTATGCCATACGGCATACAGGCATCGTATTTTGTGTGGCTAAACAACTACAACCACCTTGAAACTGCAAAAAAACTACAAAAACCAATACTAATTATGCACTTTGAAAGAGATTATCAGGTAAGCAACCGCAATTTTGATTTATGGAAACAAACTTTAAAAAAACATAAGCAAGCTACTTTTAAATCGTATAAAAAACTTAATCATTTAATGTACGAAGGCGAAGGCCCAAGTACTTACAGCGATTACTATATAAAAGCTAACCTGCCTGAATACTTAATAAAAGACCTGGCAGATTGGCTTGATAAGTAGGAAACTAAGCATGAACGTTGATATATATTGTTTGTGCTGATATAAAAATATCAACTAATGGAATCTATATATTTATCCAGCCTTTTAGGGGGCTAAGACACTTTTTGTCAACTTAAAATTTTCTTAATTTTTTTATTCACTACTCTACCACCAATTTTTTAGTTAGTATGCCGTTGGGTGTTTGCAATTGTACAATATACATACCGGGTGGCAAATCTGCTATATCTATTTCGTTTAAATCTATATTTGAACCAACTGTTTTTATAAGCTTACCTTGCATATCTGTAATATGAACCGATTGAACAGATGCATTGGTTTGAATGGTAAATTGTTGATTGGCAGGGTTGGGGTAAATTGTTGCATCTAAATCGGTTCTTACAACTACATCATTTTCTCCGGTAAGCCAGCCATCATTTGTAATGGTTAAAAACAAAGGGCGGTAGATTTTGTCATTATAGCTATTTTGCCATCCATACACTATCAACTCTTTATCATGTCTAATCATTCCCCTGATGTAAACTTCAGTTGAGTCTTTAAATTTATAATATCTATTAGAAATTATATTAAAATTTTCATCATAACTAATTATACCAAACCAATTTAAATAGTTATTTGTCAAATAAGTTGTTACACCATAAATTCTATGGTTACTTTTGTCCATTACTATTGCATTGTTACTAATTACACTTCTATGATAAATATATTGATTCCTCATAGAATCTAAATTGGTTATTAAAATCATACTATCTTTTGGTGTAATTTGAATAATATTTGGGTTAAACCTATTATAATCGCTGCGCTTTATCATGGCGAATACATACAAATTATTATTCTTATCAAATATGGTATGAAAACAATTTCCAAATGTAAATGTAAAATGAGGTGGAAACTTTACATAACTATTTATTTTTAGGTTTAAATTCGTATCAAACCTTTTTATTATAAGTCCCGAATTTAACCCATAATTTAATGTTAAATTATTTGGAAACTTGGTTATGATTATTTCATCTTTAAAATAGTATTGATTAAATGATGCAAATAATTTATACAAATTATGATTGATTTCTGTTGTATCTACATAAATAGCTTCAGTACCATTTAATAAATTACATTTTATATAAACATTATAACATCTTTCATATTCTGTATAATTTTTGTTGAATATTAGATTAAGTAGCACAGTATTATTTTTTAATGAAATAATATTTGCATAGGTAAAAATATCTTTTCCAAAATTATTGTAATTAACACTTTGTCGGTTTAATATATTTAAATTTTTATCAATTTGTAATACCAAAAAAATTGTAGGTTGTAATTCATTTTCATGATGTTTTGATATAGCTATTGTTATAGTCTTGTCGTTGTTTACAACAGCATTTGTGATATATGTTTGCAGTTTATTTTCAATTACAATTAAACTATCTTCAATATCGTAATTGCTGTTTGCTTTATACAATTTAAATCCCGATGAAGTGTCGTTGGGTCTGTAACCTAATAATGCATATAATTGATTATCTATTTTAACAAAATCAATCAAAGTGTTTGAGGGATTAAATACAGATATATTTTTTAAATTGTATGCTGTCTGTGCTTTTACAGACAGCATACTTAACTGGAATATTATTAATAAAAACCTTTTCATTTTATATTCTAATTTATAAGTTTTCAGGTTCTACAGGCACAATTGATATTAATTTATAATGCAACCCTAAATAATGTGAACCTTCAGGGCATACACCATTATCAATACTTTTACCGGTATTATATGGTGGATTTGGCATTGGATTCCATGGCCTGCAATTATTCATTGCACTTGAAGAGTCACTAAATAATGTAACACTTACAGGATGCCAATTACAAGCATTTAACATGACGACCATGAGCTTAAATACAATTATTTGTAAGAAAATTGATGCACTTCTATTAATTTTGAAGCGCAATAAATTTAGTGTGCTGTGTGAAGCACGTGTTTTGGTTTGGTTTTTTCATTGTTATAAAAATTAATGGAAATACAAAAATTGAGCATTAATACCTGATTGTCAACTGAAAATTTTCTTAAATTTATTATTCACTACTCTACCACCAATTTTTTAGTTAACATGCCGTTAGGTGTTTGCAGTTGTACTACATACATACCGGGTGGTAAATCTGCTATATCTATTTCGTTAAAATCTATATTTGAACCAACTGTTTTAATAATCTTACCTTGCATATCTGTAATTTGAACCGATTGCACTTTTGCATTGGTTTGAATGGTAAATTTTTGAATGGCAGGGTTGGGGTATAGATTTAGTTCAATTTCATGCTTAACTATAGATTCGTTTATTCCGGTAAGCCAACCATCTTCTGTAATGGTTAAAAATAGGGGGCGGTAGATTTTGTCAAACTTATCTCGTTGCCAGCCATAAACAATTAATTCGTTACCTGAGGCTATCATACCGTTTATAAACACCTTTTTCCGAGAGAATTTATAAAATCGGTTCCAAACAATATTTAAATCTTTGTTAAAATAAGTTAATCCAAAGCTATTCGAATCATTGTTTAATAAATGTGTAGTTACACCATAAATCCACTCATTATTTTTTATTACTATAGCTTTATTATTGCCTACATCAAATGGGTTTCCAGAAAAAGGGTAGGTATCTGCTGTAGTATCTAACCTGGTTATTACTTTCATACTGTCATCAGGCAAAATTTGAATGATATTCGGATTGTTTCTTTTGCCTACTAACGCAACTTTAAAAATGCCATAAAAATATAAATGATTATGGAAAGTAAAATAGGTATGAAATGACCCAAAATAGGTAATAAATCTCCCACTTTTTGCATAGGTATTAGAAATTTCTTGTAAATTGTTGTTTAATCGTTTTACAACATGTCCGCTAAACATTAATGGAAACTTAAACCTATACTCAGAATACGGCACTTTTACATACACAATAGTATCGTTAACCGATGTTAGGTTAAATGTGGCAAAAAAACGATATGAATAATTATCGTTGTTTTTACTATGATACATATCAACGGTATCTTCATAATAGTTCAAAGCTCCAACTGTACTATTGCATTTAACAAATGTATTATAAAACCTAAGCTCATCAATAAAATCTTTATTAAACAGCAGATTTAGTAAAACATTATTGTTATTCATTTTAACAAGATTAGCATATTCAAAACCATCTATACCAAAGTTTCTATAGTTTATGTTTTTCTTGCCAATAATTTTTAGATCTTTGTCTAAACTGTATAAAATAAAATATGCAGGTTGTAATTCTGTATCATTATGCTTAGAAATAGCTAAGCTTATGGTATTATCATCATTAACTACAGCATTGGTAATATAGGTTTGCAATACATTTTCAACCACAATCAAACTGTCTTCAATGTCGTATTGTAGGTTGGCTTTGTAAATTTTAAAACCAGATGTAGTATCATTGGGCCTATAACCCATTAAGGCATATACTTTATTATCAACAGTAAACACATCTGCCATTGAGTTAGCAGGGTTAAAAACCCCCACATGCCTAAGGTTATATGCTGCATATATAAAAGTTACAGGCAGCATAAATAACAATCCTAATACTAAGTATCTCATTATAAATTTAAATTCATTTTTTCAGTAAGCCCTAATTAATATCACATCAATAATTGCTAAATCTTGTAATGTTGTTGATTACTGGTGAATTTAATCATAACATGTTTGAATCAATAAATAATACCCAAAGCTTGTGTTTAAACTTTGGGTACTCAAAAAGTTTTTAGTTTAATCTTTCTTCCTCAGACCTCAAGGGATTTTTACCTATTGGCCTTGTCCAATTTACTTTGATAATCCGTTCACCAAGTTTGTCTATAATCAAATAAGCAACCCAGATATACAAAGGATTCAAATCAATACTACCAATTGCAGATGTAAAAAAAAGAATGGTAAAAATAGTTTCATTAATTTCCCTTGGCGTAAAAGATAATCCGCTTACATTATAAAAGTTATATTTCATGGTGTTTTTATTTTTTAGTTTTGATTATTACATACAACTGTATCCTGAGTTTGGCTTATTAAATACCACCAGAATTGCAAAGGCATACCTTGCTGGTTTCCTCCATTTGCACAGGCAGGATATGCTGCATCATTTGCGGCAAGCTGATCTAGAGCCGCTTTACTAGCAATAGCAATACAAACAAGGCTACCCTGTGAAACACAAAAAGCTGTTTGCATTAACCATGCATTTCCTATAGCTTTCACTTGGGCATTATAGGCAGTACAATCCGGTTTTTGGGGGGCATTGTTCCAGATAACATCACTATTATACAACATAATATCAATAACATCATCTGTGAATGAATTATAACCTCCATTGAAGTTTAAATCCATAAAAGATGTAACATTACTCAATATGCTATTTGCTTCATAAAGTGTATTAACAAGCTTTTCACCATTCGTACTGATTTCATTTAGTGATGAAAGTTTTGCTTCAACGCTCATTTCTTCATCATAAAGAATGGTTCTTGCTGTACAAAATTCTGCTTGGGTCAGGCCATTCAGCGCAGTAATCACTGTTAGTATGGCATCCGCTGTGATTTGTTCTTCTGAAAAGGATTGAGTTTGGAACTGAGGGTTTTGTTTTACTTTATTAATTTCTTGAGTTTTAATACTCATATCCCTTTTACAAGCATTTAACATGACGACCATGAGCATAAATACAATTAATTGTAAGAAAATTGATGCACTTCTAATAATTTTGAAACGCAATAAATTTAAAGTGCTGTGTGCCGGCAGCAAAATTTGTTTGTTTTTTCATGGCTTTAAAATTTAAATGGTTTTACAAATGTTAATTATATTTCTATGATTGTTAATTTAATAATATCTTAAAAAAATTTCACTACTCCACCACCAATTTTTTAGTTAGCATGCCGTTGGGTGTTTGCAATTGTACTACATACATACCGCGCGGTAAATCTGCTATATCTATTTCGTTAAAATCTATATTTGAACCAACTGTTTTAATAAGCTTACCTTGCATATCTGTAATTTGAACCGATTGCACATTTGCATTGGTTTGAATGGTAAATTTTTGATTGGCAGGGTTGGGGTAAATTGTTGCATCTAAATCGGTTCTTACAACTACATCATTTTCTCCGGTAAGCCAGCCATCTTGTGTTATGGTTAAAAATAATGGGCGATAGATTTGATCATTAAAATTAAATCTCCAACCATATAAAATCAATTCATTATTATTTTCTATCATACCATTTATAAAAACCTCAGTTGAATCATTAAACTTAAAGTACTTATTCCAAATTATATCAAAGTTTGTATTAAAACATATAATTCCAAACCAGTTTAAATAATTATTGGTTAAATAAGTTGAAGCTGCAAATATTCTTTTTGAACTTTGATTGATAACAATTGATTTATTGCTTGCCACACTCCTATAAGATGTACCTCTAGCTGTATCTATATTTGTAATTCTCTTGATACTATCGTTTGATAAAATTTGAATTATATTTGGATTATAATAAAAATAATTAATATGACTATTTATTAATCCAAATAGATATAAATTATTATTTAAAGAAAATAATGTACTAAAACCATTATTAATAGTTAATGGGTTATTAAGAGAATATGTACCTAAAGAAATTATATTTAAATTACTATCAAATTTTATTATTCTATGACCATTACTTGTTGATGGATATTTTCTACTAATTGTAACATTGTTTGTATATCGGACAATTACTATTGTATCATTAAATAAAATTTGATTAAATGAAGCAAATCTCTTATACTTTCCATTGCTTAAATCTAAAGTATCTTCATACAACTTTGTTAAACCATTTAATGTATTACAAATTATATAAACATTATAACATTTTTCATCATCAGAATAAACTTTGTTTAAAATTAAATTTAAAAAAACATTGTTGTTTTTAAGTTTAATTAAATTAGCATATGTGAAAATGTCAACACTAAAATTTCTATAATATATTACATGACGATTCAATATATTTAATTTTTCATCAATTCTAAAAATTAAAATACTTGTCGGATTTAACTGATTGTCATTATGTTTTGTAATAGCTAATGAAATAGTTCTATCTTCATTAACAACCATATTTGTGATATATGTTTGCAGTTTATTTTCAATTACAATTAAACTATCTTCAATATCGTAATTGCTGTTTGCTTTATACAATTTAAATCCCGATGAAGTGTCGTTGGGTCTGTAACCTAATAATGCATATAATTGATTATCTATTTTAACAAAATCAATCAAAGTGTTTGAGGGATTAAATACAGATATATTTTTTAAATTGTATGCTGTCTGTGCTTTTACAGACAGCATACTTAACTGGAATATTATTAATAAAAACCTTTTCATTTTATATTCTAATTTATAAGTTTTCAGGTTCTACAGGCACAATTGATATTAATTTATAATGCAACCCTAAATAATGTGAACCTTCAGGGCATACACCATTATCAATACTTTTACCGGTATTATATGGTGGATTTGGCATTGGATTCCATGGCCTGCAATTATTCATTGCACTTGAAGAGTCACTAAATAATGTAACACTTACAGGATGCCAATCATTAGCAGGTTTATGCTGTATTGCCAACTCAAGTGCTTTATCAATATAGTAATTTAATAATGTTGCTGATAAGCATGGCGCTTCTACTAATGTACCTGATTTATTCCATGAATTTGCTGTTGCACATGCGTATATTTTAGTTGGATAAAAAGTGTTTGGAATATTGTTATTATAATCAGTTAAATTAAATGTTGGATGATTAAAATCATGTGTGTTTTCGGGATATAAATCTCTATTGTCAAAATTAGTAAAAATCATTTTATATCCATTAGGTATATTTAATGCCGGATGCGGTAAATTATATAAAACATAATTTTGTATAATTTTTGGCGCGCCTATTTTATTTGGATTTTCAGTCAAATCATTACAAGTACCTCCATAATGTATATGCTGAGGCCAAAAAAATTCATATCCATTATGTGCTCGCCAATATTGTGTTGAAGGAACGTATCTTGGCATTAACTCTACATCTCCCGTTCCTCTCTTTGTTATCACTTTTATCCCTTTTAATCCTTCTTCAAATCTTCCATCATGAAATACAGATACAAAATATAAGAATTTATTTTGTTCATGTGTTTCCTCAATTAATTCATTAAGCAATGTGTAAATTACATCATAAAGCGAATCAATTACAATTATATTAGAATTACCTTCTGCATTAACCGGATAATCAAATGTATATTCAAAAATATCAATATTTTCAACATTTTCATGTTGCTCTGTACCATTATAATTTAGTAATATATCCAAAATTATAGGTACGCTATCTGATTCAATCTGCTCTATTGTTTTATAACTTTTTTCTTTTGTTTTGGTAATATAATTGTATTTTTTTAAAACATTTATTACTTGTTTACTTCTTTCGTCAATTCCAATACTTGTTGCATTAAAATCAACTCTTTCACTCATATCCCTTTTACAAGCATTTAACATGACGACCATTACGGTAAATACAATTAATTGTAAGAAAATTGGTGCACTTCTATTAATTTTGCAACGCAAATAATTTAGTGTGCTGTGTGCTGTGTGCTGTGTGCTGTGTGCTGTGTGCTGTGTGCTGTGTGCTGTGTGCTGTGTGCTGTGTGCTGTGTGCTGTGTGCTGTACAGCTGAATTTGTTTGTTTTTTCATGTTTGTAAAATTTAACACCACAAACCAAAATAATATATTTTTAAAAACCTACAATAAAAATATACGTATTACGAATATTTTATTAATTTTTTCTTAATTGCTCATAGTGCGCCTTTATTTTATTGATAATATAATCAAGTTCATTTTCACTGATTATTTTTTTGGCTTCATCATCTTTATCATACATTCGTACAAATTTTATTAAAATATCTGAAAGCGCTTCGTATTTAAAATCTATCATATCATCTTTTTCAACTATTGCTAATATTTGAAAAACCGATGTGTTCAACTCTTTTGAAATAACTTTAATTTGTCCTAATGTTATTGGAATTTTTCCCTGCTCTATTCTACAATAGGTTGCTTGTGTTATATTCAGAGCATTTGCTATTATATGCTGTATTATTCTTCGCAATTCTCTTAACGCTTTAATGGCAACGGCAATTTTAATATCATACTCTAAGTTAGTCATTCTTAAAACAAAAATAAAAAAAAGCAAACTGCTTCTAACTACTCCACAACCAATTTTTTAGTTAGTATGCCGTTGGGGGTTTGTAATTGCACTACATACATACCTGGTGGTAAATCTGCTATATCTATTTCATTAAAATCTATGTTTGAACCAACTGTTTTAATAAGCTTACCTTGCATATCTGTAATTTGAACCGATTGCACTTTTGAATTGGTTTGAATGGTAACATTTTGTTTGGCAGGGTTGGGGTAAATTGTTGCATTTAAATCGGTTCTTACAACTACATCATTTTCTCCGGTAAGCCAGCCATCATTTGTAATGGTTAAAAACAAAGGGCGGTAGATTTTGTCAAACTTATCACGTTGCCAGCCATAAACAATTAAATCGTTACCTGAGGCTATCATACCGTTTATATACACTGCTTTTTCCGGCAAACTGTAATTACGATTCCAAATGGTTTGAAAATCTTTATCAAAATGAGCTATACTAAAAAAATTGTTATTTGTTCCGAGTAAATGGGTAGTTACACCAAAAATGCTTTCATTATCTTTTATTACAATGGCATTATTATTACCAAAATCCAGTTTACTTGGGTCGTTTAATGTGTTAATATTAGTTCTTACAATAAAACTATCATTTGGGGTTATTTCAACAATATTTGGGTTATTTCTAGTTCTATTTGATTGAATTGTATAACTAAAAACACCATAAAAATATAAACTATTTTTGTTTGAGAAATAAGTATGAAAAGAATTGCTGTACATAATAGTTGTATATTCATAGCTATTCGATATAATTTCAAAATTGCTTGTAAAACGTTTTAATATTATTGCATTAAATATGGGTTTATTTATAAATATACTGGGTACTTTTAATAACAATAAGGTATCGTTGTAAACAAACATATTAAATGCTGCAAATGAATTATATCTGCCATTAAAACTATACATGTCAATAGTATCTTCAAAGTGCTTTATGATGCCCTCATTATGGCTGCATTTTATAAAAGCATTATAAGTCCGGTATTCATTGCCAAAATCTTTATCCATTACTAAATTCAAAACCAACATATTGTTTCTCAATTTTTTCAAATTAGCAAATTGGAAATAATCTATATTTAAATTTCTATATAATATATTTTGCTCGCTTAATATTTTTAGATCCTTATCAATTTTTAATAGAATAAAATGACTTGGTTTTAATTCTAAACCATTATGTTTTGTTATGGCTATACTTATAGTTTTATCTTCACTAACAACCGCATTGGTAATAAACGTTTGTAATTTATTTACTGAATATATTAAGCTATCCTCTATATCATAATTTAAATTAGCTCTGTATAATTTAAACCCTGAAATGGTATCGTTGGGTCTGTATCCCATTAATGCATATACCTTATTGTCAATTTTAAAAACATCTGCCATAGTGCTGTTTGGATTAAAAACACCCACATGCCTAAGGTTATATGCTGCCTGTGTTTTTATTACAGGCAGCAGTAAAAACAAAACTATAAAAAAACGATTCATTATAAATTTAAATTATCAGGTACTAAAATTAATCTACGATATTTAATGCCTAAATAGTGCTTTCCTTTAGGACAAACCCCGTTATCAATATCTTTACCGGTATTAAAGTTAGGATTCGGGTTTGAATTCCATGGAGAACATGTATTTATTTCACTTGAATCACTAGCTACTGTAATTTTAATAGGATGAAAATTTGGAAGATGAGTTGGCGTGTTATTATTGGCTATTTCAACAGCTTTATCAATGTAGTAATTTAATAACAACGAAGGTATGCATGGCGCAAGTCGTCTATTGGGAGTTTGAGTATTAGTCCATGATGATTCAAAACAATTTGCATATATTTTTGTAGGATAAAAGGTGTTTGGTACTAAATTAATATAGTTATTTACATTAAAAGTTGGATGATTGGGGTCATATACATTTTCTGGATAAATTGTTTTATTATCTTCGGTTATTATATCATAAATCAATTTATAACCATTAGGTATATTTATTAAAGGTTGTGAAATATTAAAATTAAAATTAGCATTAAATTCTATAATATCAGGTGCACCAATTTTTTTTAAGTCTTGAGGTATAGTATAATCATTACATTGTCCACCATAATGCTCTTCTTTTCCGAATGGAGTTAATATATTTCTATGTGCTCTCCAAGATTGACCGTTTGGTACATAGCGTGGCGTTAACGCAGTTTCAGAAACCCTTCCGGTTTTTGTAAGAACTTTTATTCCCTTTAATCCATTTTCGAATCTGCCGTCATGAAAAACTGAAACAAAATATAAAAATCTATTTTGTTCAATACTTTCATTAATAATATTCATTAAATCGCTATATATTATTTCATATAAAGAATCTAAAACAATAATGTTTGAGTATCCTTCTCCATAAACAGCATAATCATACAAAAACTCAGTAAAATTTACAAATTCACATTCATCATTAATTTCTGTTGCATTATAGTTTAAAAGTATATCCAAAATTATTGGTACACTATCAGAATCTATTTGCTCTATTGTTTTATAACTTTTTTCTTTTGTTTTGGTAATATAATTGTATTTTTTTAAAACATTTATTACTTGTTTACTTCTTTCGTCAATTCCAATACTTGTTGCATTAAAATCAACTCTTTCACTCATATCCCTTTTACAAGCATTTAACATGACGACCATTACGGTAAATACAATTAATTGTAAGAAAATTGGTGCACTTCTATTAATTTTGCAACGCAAATAATTTAGTGTGCTGTGTGCTGTGTGCTGTGTGCTGAATTTGTTTGATTTTTCATGTTTTTAAAATTTAACACCACAAACCAAAATAATATATTTTTAAAAACCTACAATAAAAATATACGTATTACGAATATTTTGTTAATTTTTTCTTAATAGCTCATAGTGCGCCTTTATTTTATTGATAATATAATCAAGTTCATTTTTACTGATTATTTTTTCTTCTTCACCATTAGTTTCAAACATAAGTACAAATTTTATTAAAATATCTGAAAGCGCTTCGTATTTAAAATCTATCATATCATCTTTTTCAACTATTGCTAATATTTGAAAAACGGATGTGTTCAACTCTTTTGATATAACTTTAATTTGCCCTAATGTTATTGGAATTTTTCCCTGCTCTATTCTACAATAGGTTGCTTGTGTTATATTCAGAGCATTTGCTATTATATGCTGTTTTATTCTTCGCAATTCTCTTAACGCTTTAATGGCAACGGCAATTTTAATATCATACTCTAAGTTAGTCACTCTTAAAAACAAAAATAAAAAAAGTAAAATTCTTCTAACTACTCCACCACTAATTTTTTAGTTAGCATTCCGCTGGGAGTTTGTAATTGTAATACATACATACCGGGTGATAAATCTGCTATATCTATTTCGTTTAAATCTATATTTGAACCAACTGTCTTAA
Organism: Bacteroidia bacterium; assembly: GCA_046296495.1. GTDB lineage: Bacteria > Bacteroidota > Bacteroidia > UKL13-3 > UKL13-3 > JBKBLB01. Next base: position 10,777 of record JBKBLB010000013.1, on the reverse strand, counting down.
TAAGCTTACCTTGCAAGTTTGTAATTTGCACTGTTTGTATGGTTGCGTTTGTTTGAATGGTAAATTTTTGATTGGCAGGGTGGGTGGTAAAGACCAGCGCGCCATAAGGGGTTAAGAGAATAGTTGTTTGGCTTTAATTGATCTTGAATCGCATATTGCCATGCCATTAGAAATCATACAGACACCAAGCAAAGAATCGTTGAAAAATAAGGGCATAAACCTAATTAGACTTAAGCTTAACAAAAGCTTATTAACTTTTGCAAAAGTTGTACAGAACAATCTGATGGTATAGAAAAGTAACAACCATTTGGCAGATGTAATTTAACAATTACTTCACCAACCTTCGGCCTAATCAAATTAAATATGACAGGTTCATTTTGCCGACTACAAAACTTGCAAAATGCTTGATAGGATAAGGATTCTCTTATGCAATACTGACGCTTATTTAATCCGCTTTGCTTCCATTGTGAGAAATGATGCAACATATTCTCTTTTGTGTTTTTCATGGACCAAAGGAGGACTATGTTGTTTGTATTTACTAAAATATGTACTATACGTATTCTTACAATTAAACTAAAAAACGGGTTATTACACCATCTTCTATTTTTAAAATCGTATGCATGGTTAAATATAACTATTATATTAATAAGCAACGCAACCAAAATTTGTCTTAATAGCATTGCTGCACACTGAAGGCACCCCGAAAAGTCGGGGCAGGCTGTCCGCGAATACAGGAAAGCAACTACTAAATTATGGATTTTTCATTGCTACGATTTTCAACATTAATTTCTGAGATTGGTGAATTTTGTGCCATTCGGGTCTAAAATTGTAACTATTAAATGACAATAGTGTACCTGAATATGTATAAGTTATAATTTTATTAGGTTTGTTATCTAATCCAAAATAGATATAATTATTTTTCTGTATTTCTATTGAGTTTTTCATAAACTCATCAATAACCGGATGATAAACTATTTTAAATTCAACAAATATGCAGTTTGTAGATATATATGTTTGTTCATGTAATGGATACTTTATTCTATACCAACTTTTCTTTTTATCGAGCTTTACAATTTGAGAATATAAATAATGCATTCTGTTCATTGTATCATAAGTTGCAGGGCAACTACATACCCTAACTTCAACAAACGAAACAGTATCGGGTAGTTTGTAGTCAGCCACAAAAAAGTTAATTTCTTCAATTTTATAATTCTCTTTTCTTATTGGAATTTTACTTCCCATTAATCCACCAACTTTTATTCTATAACCCCATCTATAATTATTAGATAGTTTACTGCCAATTTCTAAAGTTTCGGTTTTTAAATCTTTAAAAGCAAATTCTTTAAGCATAAAAATAGAGTCTTCTAAAATTATGGTACAATTTTGTTTAATTGAATCTCTTATTATCTTTTTAGTTTTATATCCAATACAACTAATAATAAAGTACTTGCAAGTATTTTGTTCTAAATTATAAAAACCCTCATTGTTTGTTTTACCAACAATGAGGGTATCGCAAAAGATTGATACATTTGCTATCGGTATAAACTCTTTATTTAAAACTGTAATACTTATCTGTGCGCTTAAAATTTTACCGAAAAGAATTAATATAAATAGAAATTGAAAATTCATTTATTATTGTATAGTAAATCGTTTATACATAATTGCAGATGGTGTATATAGCTTAATTAGATAAAAACCAGAAGGTTGCGATAATGTTACATTAACAGTTTCGCTAATTGAACCTGTGTATGATAATATGGTATTCATGTCTTGCTCTCTAATAATATCATATCCAGTAACTAAATCATGGTTTAAAACTGTCATTGAAAACTCTCCATTATTAGGGTTTGATGTTACAATTATATTATAATCACAACTACCATTAATAAATGCATGGTGTTGAGGTACATAGACTTCTAATGTGGGTGAAGGAACAGGACATGGTTCTTCAACTAAATTAAACCATTCGGAATTTACGTTATAACCAGCTAGAATTAACTTATATGAGATAGCACCTATTAAGACTGTTTCATTAGTTCTTAGTTCATGTGTATCTTTCTATACCGCTTGTATATTAAAGCCCAAATTTTCCAAGTTAATCATATTTTGTGCAATTGTGGTATAAAATTGCTCAGACAACTCATCAGGTATCGGAAAAAAGTTTGGATCGTGTTCACATGGTATTGTATATGTATATGTCTCAGTACCACAATCTCCCCATAACCAACTACTACCCTTCATAGGCCTTTCATAACTACACATGGTTCCATTAGAATTTGTACTTTTTAATGTAGCATCTCCATCCCATCTCCAAGTACATCTATATATTTCAGTCAACCATCTAGGAGGAATTGCATTTGAAGTTGTGTTAAAAACAAAAAATGTTAATAAAACAATAGTTTTTTTGCAAATGTGTGCTGTGTGCTGTACAGCTGAATTTGTTTGATTTTTCATGTTTTTAAAATTTAACACCACAAACCAAAATAATATATTTTTAAAAACCTACAATAAAAATATACGTATTACGAATATTTTGTTAATTTTTTCTTAATAGCTCATAGTGCGCCTTTATTTTATTGATAATATAATCAAGTTCATTTTTACTGATTATTTTTTCTTCTTCACCATTAGTTTCAAACATAAGTACAAATTTTATTAAAATATCTGAAAGCGCTTCGTATTTAAAATCTATCATATCATCTTTTTCAACTATTGCTAATATTTGAAAAACGGATGTGTTCAACTCTTTTGATATTACTTTAATTTGCCCTAATGTTATTGGAATTTTTCCCATTTCTATTCTGCAATAGGTTGCTTGAGTTATATTTAGTGCATTTGCTATTATATGCTGTTTTATTCTTCGCAATTCTCTTAACGCTTTAATGGCAACGGCAATTTTAATATCATACTCTAAGTTAGTCATTCTTAAAACAAAAATAAAAAAAAGCAAACTGCTTCTAACTACTCCACCACCAATTTTTTAGTTAGTATGCCGTTGGGTGTTTGCAATTGTACTATATACATACCGGGTGGTAAATCTGCTATATCTATTTCGTTTAAATCTATGTTTGAACCAACTGTTTTGATAACCTTACCTTGCATATCTGTAATATGAACTGATTGAACAGATGCATTGGTTTGAATGGTAACATTTTGTTTGGCAGGGTTGGGGTATAGATTTAGTTCAATTTCATGCTTAACTATAGATTCGTTTATTCCGGTAAGCCAGCCATCTTCTGTAATGGTTAAAAATAATGGGCGGTATGTTAGTTCAAAATAATCTCGTTGCCAGCCATATACTATTAACTCATTGCCCGAGGAAATAATGCCATTTATAAATACAGCTTTTGCAGGTAATTTGTAAAACCTATTCCAAACAACTGTAAAATCTTTTTTAAAATTTGTTATACTAAAAAAGTTTGTATCATTACCAAACATGTGGGTTGTTATACCAAACAAATTATCTTTACCTTTAATAACTATTGCTTTATTACTACTATAATCGCGACTGTTAGACTCAGATAAAGGATTGTCTATATTGGTTCTTATTAAAAAACTGTCATTTGGTAATATTTCTACAATGTTTGGGTTACTTCTTCTACTATTTGATTCTTTAATGTTTCTAAATACTCCGTAAAAATATATTTTATTATTTATCGAAAAATATGAATGAAAGGAATTAAAATACATTATTGGGGTGTATTTGTAGCTACTCGATATTATATCTAAATTACTTGATATACGTTTTAATACCAAAGCATTAGATATGTATTTATTAATATATATGCTTGGTACTTTTAAAAACAATATTGTATCATTAAAAGATATCATATTAAATGTTGCAAATGAATTATACATTCCGTTAAAATCAACCATTTCAATAGTATCTTCTAAATATTTTATTATACCTTCTTTTTGACTACATTTTATATAAACATTATAAGTCCGGTATTCATTGCCAAAATCTTTATCCAGAACTAAATTCAAAACTAATATGTTATTTTTTAATTTTACCAAATTGGCAAATTGAAAATAATCTATATTTAAATTGCTGTAATCAATATTTTTTTCGCTTAATATTTTCAATTGTTTATCAATATTCATCAAAACAAAACTGCTTGGCTTTAATTCTAAACCATTGTGTTTGGTTATAGCTATGCTAATGGTTTTATCATCGTTTACAACTGCGTTTGTTATAAATGTTTGTAATTTGTTTGATTCATAAACTAAACTATCCTCAATTTCATAATTTAATTTGGCTTTATATAGTTTAAAGCCAGAAATTAAATTATTGGGTCTGTAATCCAATAAAGCATATATTTTATCATCAATTGTAAATACATCAACCATAATGGAAGTTGTATTAAACATACCAACATTTCTTAAATTATATGCTGCCTGTGTTTTTATAATAGGCAGCATTAAAATAATTAACAAAATTAATCTTATCATATAGATGTTAAAGGTTATTGCGTTCTGGTAACAAAGTTAATCTACGATATTTTACAACTAATTTATGATAACCTTTTGGACAAACTCCATTATCTATGTCTTTACCTGTATTAAAGTTTGGATTAGGATTAGAATTCCATGGAATACAATTAAAAATACCGCTTGGATCGCTTTCTACTGTTATTTTTATAGCTTGATAATTTGGTAAATGAGTGGGCTTATTATTTATAGCTATTTCAACAGCCTTATCTGTATAGTAGTTTATTAATAATGACGATAAGCATGGCGCAAATCTTCTGTTGGGATTTTGTGTTTCCGTCCAAGATGACTCAAAACAATTTGCATAAATTTTTGTAGGGTAAAATGTATTGGGTACTTTATTTATATAGTTGTTTAAATTAAATGTCGGATGGTTAGGGTCATACACATTTGCAGGTGTAAAAAATTTATTCATTTCATCAACATAAACTAACCTGTAACCGCTAGGAATATTTATTAAAGGCTGTGAAATATTAATATTAAAATTAGCATTATATTCAATTATATCAGGAGCACCAATTCTATTTGTATCAGAGGTTAAAGTATCATTACATTGCCCACCATAAAGTTCCACTTTTCCAAAAAAATGTTTTATCCCTTTATGTGCCCTCCATGATTGATTACTTGGCACATACCGAGGTGACAATTCTGTTTCAGATACTCTTGCAGTTTTGGTTAATACTTTAATGCCTTTTAAACCATTTTCAAACCTACCATCATGAAAAACCGATACAAAATAAATAAATCTGTTTTGCTCAGTACTTTCAAATATTAAATCCATTAAATCATTGTATATCAAATCATAAAGCGAATCAATTACAAAAATATTTGACTTTCCCTCTGCATCTGTTGCGTAATCATACAAATATTCATTAAAATTCACAAATTCACCTTCGTCTTGAATTTCTGAGGCATTATAATTTAATAAAACATCCAAAATTATAGGTACGCTATCAGAGTCTATCTGCTCAATTGTTTTATAACTTTTTTCTTTTGTTTTAGTAATATAATTGTATTTCTTTAGAACATTAATAATATTCTGATTTTGTTCAAAATTTGGAAGCATTGAAGAATTAACTTCATGTTCACTCATGTTTCTTTTACAAGAGTTAGAAATTAGCAAAATACAGAACACAATAATCGAAATAGTGACGGATAAGAACTTAAATTGCTTAACTTTGAAAGTTAAAAAATTTAGTGTGCTGTGTGCTGTGTGCTGTGTGCTGTGTGCTGGCAGCAAATTTTGTTTGTTTTTTCATGTTTTTAAAATTTTAAATGGTATTACAAATGTTAATTATATTTCTATGATTGTCAACTTAAAAATTTCTTAATTTTATTATTCCTTTACTCTAACACATTTTTTCTTTCATTATTCATTTGGCTTTTTTCATCATCGAATGATTGTAATTGTTCCGTGCAACGATAAATTTTCTCCACATTGCGTTATGCCTTTAAGCATATAAAAATATACTCCTTCCGAAAGTTCTTGTCCGTTGTTTGTTTTACCTTCCCAACACAATGTTGTTTCGGCAGTTTCAAAAACAATGTTTCCCCACCTGTTTAAAACCATAAAATTAATTTTTTTAAATTCAGTTATACTATTCAAAGGCAAACAGTCATTTTTTTTGTCTCCATTTGGTGTGATTACATTTGGCATAAACCCTAAACTATCGGTAAGATTTACATGAATATAAATGCTGTCGGTCATTTCACAGCCTAATGTATCGGTTGCTATTACATAATATGTTGTTGAATTTTTGGGGCTTGCTATTGGACTTCTGGAGCTTGCATCTGATAATCCTTCTATTGGAATCCACTGATAATTTATACCTCCTTGTGCATTTAGTATGGTAAATGGATTGTTGCAATCTATATCATTTGATTTTGTTACGGCTAAACTTTTATCTGTCTTCTGAATGTTTATCTTAATTAAACTATCACATCCTTTGTTATTTATCAGTGTATCCGTAAAAATGCCGCTCGTCTTGTATATAAATTTACCACTTGGTGAAATTAAACTGTCGCAAATTGCAATTGTCAATTCACTGTATGAAGACAAGTTTGTATAGTTAATAATTAATATACTATCGCAACCATTTTTAGTTGTTAATGTATCCAAATACATTCCTGTATTTCCTACTTTTAATTTACCACTTGGTAATAACAAACTATCACACTGTTCTATCTTTAAACTGTCTGTTGTGCCGGTTCGGATAAATTTTACTGTTATTACACTGTCACAAAACAAATGGTTAAATATGGTGTCTTTGTAAATTCCTGTTTGTTTCCATACAAATCTGCCACTTATACTTTTAATTTCACTGCAATACATCGTATCTATTAAACTTTGGCTTGAACCCAAAACAAAACGAATAGTTAACAGGCTATCTCCTCCTATGCTGTTTGCAATAGTATCATAATATATGCCGGAATTGCTTATCCATTCTCTTTTACTAATATATTGTATTGGATTGCAATTAAATGTGTCAATACTGTTTTTTGTACTTAAAACTTTTAATTTAAATATAATTATACTATCACAGCCATGCCTGTTTATAAGCGTATCTGCAAAAGTTCCTATGCTATCCCAAATGTATTTTTTACTTGGCGATACCAAATTATATTTTACCGTTGTATCTATCGTTAATTTATTTGCTTTGATGACAAGATTTACTGTTATAATGCTATCACAACCAAATGTATTGGGTATTGTATCAAAATATGTACCTGTACTATCCCACTTATATCGGCCGCTTATAGATTTTATTGGTTCACAAACAATCGTATCTATTACACTTTTTGAACGCAATACCTTAACATTATAAAACACTATACTATCGCAGCCTAAAGTGTTTTTAAGCGTATCAGTATAAGTTCTACTGCTATCCCAAATATATTTGCCACTGGGCGAAAGTAAGTTTTTACATACTATGGTGTCTTTAGAAATGAATGGGGATGTTTGTAATAAAAAACCATCATTTAAATAATTACCCCATTGATTGGTTTGTATTGTTGCTCTTAATGTTTGGCATGGCAGACCAATACTGTCTGCAAACCAACCGGGAATATAGGTTTGCCCTTTTGAATCTGTTATTGGGTAACCAATTTTTGTAGAATTCATGAAGATACTACTACTCATTAAATCATAATTATTTTTAAATGCTTGTGCAGTTTGTATTTTAAAATTGGTATCAAGATATGCAATAAATGGCATCCATCCGTTTAATGGATTTAATGGCAAGTATTTACTAATTGAAGTATCGTTACCATTAGTAAAACCAATTACGTTTATTTTGTTATTAATCTGATTATATGTAGCCGATACAAACCATGAATCTGGGTAAATATTGTCTTTAATTTTATTTCCATTTGTATCAATTCGCACAAAATAATAGCCATCTGTGTTATTAATCAAATTTGTATCAATTAAATTTTCAAAATGAAGATGATTGTTAGTGAAACCGAGCAAAATTTCATCACCTAACTTATTTACATCTAATCGAATATTACCCATAAAAAAAAGATTTTGTTTATTTCTAGCAATTGGCTTAGCCCATATAATGCTATCACTGTTATCTAGTTTTACTAAAATATGATAATACCCAATATTTAATGGAATATATGTATTCCTATATTTAAAACTATCAGCACTAATTAATGTAAAAGTTGGCGTTACATAATAATTTTCACCATCTGTAATAAAATTATCCAATCTAAGTGTACTAAAAAAGTTTAGATTATTTGATTTTAAACAATTTTTAAAGGGCTCTTTTACCTTAATTAAATCACCATTTGCATTAAATTTAAATAATATATAAGATGTACTAATTAAATAGTCGTTTGTTTGATTAAAATTATTAGTAACACTAATTGTATCATTATTTAATAAAGTATTATAAATAAAAAGAAATATAACTTCATTGTTTTTATTTAAATTGATATAATTATTAAAATGAGTTTGGGAAAAAGAGGATTTTAAATGTTTTTGGCAAATTACATTTGCCCAAATAAAAATTCCATTTGAGGTTAATTTACAAACTAGCGTTGCATAATAGTTTCCATCATTTGTCTTTCTTACATAAGTTGGAATTATTTTTTTAAAAAATTGACCATTTGCATTAAACAAGTCAACAGTATCAGATTGAGAAAAATTATAACATAATAAAACATCGTTATTCTGGTCAAATTTTAAATCTAAATATGCTCCATAATCTGAGTATGAAGGTACAATTCTAATATGAAATAAATATTTGCCTTTCTTGTCAATCTTTATAATTACAATAGAGTTATTTGGATTATTACTTTTTGCAAAATAATTTTTCTGTATAATAACTGGAAAACCTGAGCTATCAATAATAAAATCATTATTATAAGTAATTACCAAATACTTACAATCTGCCTTATCAACAAAACATTGCATAAGTTGTTGGTTACCGTTTCCTCCAAATACAACACCATCCTTTATTATCTGTGCGTATGTACAGCTAATTAACAATTGAAATACTAATGTTAATGCTATTTTTTTTAACATATTATTTTAATATATTAAGGAGTACAAAGGGTACTCTTTAATATATAAATTTATTGTTTTATTACTTTTAATGTTTTTACATTATTGTTATCAAAATATACTTGTATATAATATACTCCTTCTTTTAATTCTGCTGTGTTAATTTGCCCATTTTCAATTTTATTTTCTCTCAATACCTTTTTTCCTTTCATATCATAAACAACTGCTTTTAAAATCGGTTTGTTACTAGATATTTTTATATAATTGCCAAAGGGTATCGGGCTTGCTGTTAGCTGTATATTTGCATCTTGGTTGCCTAAATCTGTTTTAACTGATGTAATAGGATATTCAGGCGGTGAAGGAATAAATCTAGGGCATTTCATTTCGCAAGGTGTTTGGCTTATAAAGTTTCCATTTACGGTTTGATATAATCCTGTTACGGGGTCAAATATTTGTGCTTCAAGCTTTGGTGTATATGATGTGTAATTTGGTATTGGCCTACTGGCACAAGGCGGATTACTGTTATCTCCATCAATTGAAACAGGCACCCATTTACTAATTGTTTCACCATTACTTAGTGTTACAACTTGCCACCTGTAAGTAACTTTGCAACAACACTGATTATTAGGATCATCGCAACATGGTATTGATTGAGTAATTGTTGAATTAGCTGACAGGTAAAATGTATCAATCTTACCTAAATCATCGGGCGTTGACGTAAAAAATGCACCATTTGGAAAACTTAATTGAACTAATGAATAACAAGCACCTTTAAAATAAATTTCATACTGCCCTTGTGTTGGATTGCCTAATTGTGACAATAGCCTATTTATTGCATCTACAACTGCCTGTTGTAAATCAATAGCTGTCATTGGCTCTGGTATTGTACAATTAAGATTAATTGTAAAATCCAAATACCTTAATAAATCTCTTCTATCAACAACAACATAGTTATCAATTATTATCGAGGTTATTCCATTGCAAGTTCTTAATTTAAAAATTATCATAACAAAAACAGCAGGACCATTTTCTTGAGTTACGTTATGCTCAGCATCACATAGTGTAATTGTTAACATGGTGTCATTTCCAGGTGGGCATGGGTCAGTACATAACTGAGGCTGAGCTTTTATGTTTAAAATTAATCCGAATGTTAAAAATAAAGATAATAAATTGATTTTTTAATAAAACTATTCATTGTAGTTATTGGTATCATAACACGCTTACTTGAATTTACTGTGACGACCATAAACGCATTAATAAATAACAGTAGAACATACGTTACACTTTTCTTAACTTTGCAACGCAAATAATTTAGTGTACTGTGTACTGTGTACTGTATGCTGGCAGCAAATTTTGTTTGTTTTTTCATGTTTTTAAAATTTTAAATGGTATTACAAATGTTAATTATATTTCTATGATTGTCAACTTAAAATTTTCTTAATTTTTTTATTCACTACTCCACTAATTTTTTAGTTAGTATGCCGTTGGGTGTTTGCAATTGTACTACATACATACCGCGCGATAAATCTGCTATATCTATTTCGTTTAAATCTATTTTTGAACCAACTGTTTTAATAAGATTACCTTGCATATCTATAATATGAACCGATTGAACAGTTGCATTGGTTTGAATGGTAACATTTAATTAATTAAATATCAATCCTGTCCTAAACATTTTAAGGTAAAAGTTTAATTGACTGAAAGTCAGTATAATATTTTTCAAAAACTATATTTTTCAAAAAAGAACCCCCTGTGATTGATTTTCAGGTGGGCCAT
>JBKBLB010000012.1:0-84327 GCA_046296495.1 Bacteroidia bacterium | reverse complement strand
TATGGCCCACCTGAAAATCAATCACAGGGGGTTCTTTTTTGAAAAATATAGTTTTTGAAAAATATTATACTGACTTTCAGTCAATTAAACTTTTGCCTTAAAATGTTTAGGACAGGATTGGTTTTTAAAGTGTTTTTGTTTTAGATTTTATAAGAAATATTTGATTGATGTTTGTTTAAAGTTTTTTATACGATAAATCATGAATTTACTGTTGGTTGATTGGAACAGTAAAAGAAATGGTTGTACCACTATTTGGCTCGCTTTCTATAAAAATTTCACCGCCATTTAATTCAATATATTCTTTGCAAAGTTGTAAGCCAAGACCGGTTCCTTTTTCGTTTTTGGTTCCAAAAGTAGAAAAACTTGATTCTATATTAAATATTTTATCAAGTCTGTCTTTAGAAATGCCAACGCCCTCATCAACTACGCTAAATTTTATTTTATTGTTATCGGTATAAGCGCTTTTTATATAAATGCTGCTACCTTCGTTACTAAATTTTATGGCATTATTTATCAGGTTTCTAAAAATAATATTTAGCTGCTCTTTATCAGTGTAAACACTGGCTCTTTCGTTTACTTGGTTTATAAGTGTAATGTTTTTTTCTTTAGCCATCATTTCATAAAAATTTAATACATTTTGAATGGTTAATCTTGCATCAAATAATTCAGGTACACGGTTAATTCCACCCATTTGTAATTTCGACCAATTCAGCACATTTTCAAGCATTAGGTTTAAGCTGCTAACATTTTTTCTAATTCCATTAAGGTATAGTTTAATTTCATTTAAGGTTATATCGTCATCGTTAACAAAATCGAGCACACTTTGTAAAGATTTTAGTGGTGCACGCATATCGTGAGCTATTATTGAAAATATTTTATCTTTTACTTTGTTTGATTCTGCTAATTCATCTTTTTGTTTGTTAATTTCTTTTGTTCTATCATTTATACTTGTTTCAAGATTGGTATTTATATTCTTTAATTCAATGCTTAATGTGTCAACTTCATTAAATGCAATTGCAAACATTTTGGTAATTGAAAATGCCTGTAAAATAACAAATACAAAAATCCCAATTGGTAAAGTGTATATGGTTCTGTCAACCATATATTGGCTTACAAAAATATCGTTAATTCCAAATGCAAAAAGTACAAAAAAGCCAAATGCATTTACATAAAACGGTTTTGAGCGAGTTAATAAACCTTGTAATATTAAATATAAACCAAACGATACTGAAACCAAAATAAAAATTAAATAGGGTGGAATTATTTGTGAAGAAATGCTAACAGGAGCAAACAAGGTAAATACAGAAAGTGTAACATTTACATACAAAACATACAAAGGAATTTTGGTTTTTGATTGATATGGCAACATTTTTTGAATAAACAAAAGGCCAAATCCAATAATCATAAATAACGAAATAAATTCTATTCTTATTAAAAAATGGTAATTGAGCAAACCGTTGAAAATGGTTTTTAATATTAAGTCTCCTGTGCTGCCTATACGCAAAGCGCTAAACAAACACATCAATGAAAAAACAATTGCAACTTTATACGTTTTCTTTACAAAATAAAACCCCAAAAAGTAAATAAAAACTATGAGTAACGCCCCCATTAATGCAGCAAATAAAATCAGGTTAAAGTTTCTGTTATTTCTAATAAACTCTAAGCCACCAAGGTTTGGAGCAAACATTATTCCTCCAATTCTATACTCGAAATTACAAACTTCAATGGCTATTTCTATTGTATCAGATTGTGGTTTAAAACCAATTAATTTAACACTATAGTCAGGTACTGCCAAATTTTTATTAGTGCTAAAAACACCGCTTTTAGCTATTAAATTTCCATCAATAAAAATATTTGCAGCGTTTGATATAGAGTTTATTTTAAAACCTAATGCATTATATTTTTTATAATCATCAACTTTTATTAAAATTCTGTAAAGGCCATACCCGTCTTTTTTTTGCAAAATATCATTCCAAGAACCGGGAACTTTAATTGTAGTTGGATTTGTAAAACCTTCTGCTTTTGCTTCGCTGTATGTTTTATAAGGGAAAAATTGCCAGTTGCCGCTTAATACAACCGATTTTTCATTTATATCAATATAAGACAAATTAATGTATCCGTTTTCTACAGCAGCATTAACAATTGAAACAGTTAATAATAAAATGAGAAAAACGCTTTTTTTGAACATTAATTTATTATTGCTCAAAAATAATTTTTTTACGTTTTGAACCAAACAGTATCCTCAATACAAAATGAATTAACAAATTTTTGTTATGAATATAATATTGAGTTTGAATGTTTTTTTAATGATGAAAAGCTTAGTTTAAGTTTTACAAAAGTTAAAAAGGAACTTGTTATAAGCAATAATAATTATACAGGTTCAAACACTGTAAGTTTTACATTTTATGAATATCAAAAGTGCCCACAAATAGTTAAAAGTAAAATATTAGCGCTTAACAAAAAATTAATAAAAATATTTGCGCGTAATACAAAAATACAAAGATTAGAAAAACAAGATGTAGAGCATTTTTTTAATAAAAACCATGTACTTGGCTATTGCAATGGTTATTATAAGTTTGGCTTATTTAATAACAATACGCTTGTAATGGCTGCACTATTTTCAAAAGCAAGGGTTATGCATGATGAGGTTGTTCCTTATCGCTCATTCGAATTAATAAGGGTTTGCAGCATAGTAAACCATGTAGTTGTTGGTGGCTTAAGTAAATTAATTAATCATTTTGTTTTAAATTATCATGCCAAACATATTATGACGTATGTTGATATAACCAAAGATGATGGTAATGCCTATATTAAACTTGGTTTTATAGATGCTGGAAACATAGGTTCAAACAAAAAATTAATATTAAACATTTATCATTTTGGCTGAACCTAATTTAAATAATTTAATTGTTGTTTCAGGACCAACGGCAAGTGGTAAAACAAAATTAGCTGCAAATATTGCTTATAATTTAGGTTCAGAAATTATAAGTGCTGATAGCCGTCAAGTTTACAGAAATCTTGATATAGGTACAGGAAAAGATTTAAACGAATACACCATTAACAAAAAGCAAATTCCATATCATTTAATAAATGTGGTTGATGCAAACGAACAATATCATTTAGCTAAGTACTTAAAAGATTTTAACGAAGTTTATTTTAAAATTAATAAAACTTCTATTCCCATTTTATGTGGAGGAACGGGTTTGTATATACAAAGTGTTTTGCAAAATCATCAGTTTGCCAATGTACCAATAAATAATCATTTAAGATTAGCATTGGGAAACAAAACGCTTGATGAATTAAAAGACATTTTTCACGAATTTCCTAAAAATGCTTACACTAGTTTGGTCGATTTATCAACTTTAAAGCGAGCAATAAGAGCCATAGAGATTTGTGATTTTTTAAATAGTAATGAATTTGAATTTAAACCATCAAATTTTAATTACTTGTTTTTTGCCCTGAACCCAAGTCTTGAATTAAGAAGAGAAAATATTGAAAAAAGGTTAAACCAACGCCTAAAAAATGGATTAATAGAGGAAGTTGAAAACCTTTTAAAAATGGGAGTTTCGCATGATAGGTTACAGTTTTTCGGGCTTGAGTATAAGTATTTGTCAAAGTATTTATTAAACGAAATTTTTTTTAACGAATTGCAACAACATCTTACCATTGCCATACAGCAATATGCAAAAAGACAAATGACTTTTTTAAGAAAAATGGAAAAAGACGGTATTAAAATTATTTGGCTCAACCCGCAAAATACATTACATGAAAATGTTGAATATTGTACCGATTTAATAAAAAAACATTTTATATGATTACTTGCGGTTATGTTTGCCCGCAATGCGAGGGCAAAGGCTTTTTAGAAGATTTAAGTGAGTGTAATTATTGTAAACCAAATACAGAACAAACTACAACTACCGAAAATAATGTTGAGCCAACTTAGAAGATTTGAAAATTTGCATATAGTTTTATGGTTAATAAAAGATACCTGCTGGCTTATGCAATTTAAAATAATAGGCAGTATAATGATTTTACCTACCATTGCATTAGCATATTATATTACATTTTTTACCAGAACAGTAAAGCATCATTTATTGCCAAACATTGCGGTTAGCTGTTGGATAACAGCCAACAGCCTTTGGATGCTTTGGGAATTTTTTGATGTAGCCTTAAAACCTGTTGCTCTTGTGTTTTTTATTGCAGGGCTTGTAATTATATCATTACATTATTTATTAATTGACAGAATTACTTTAAAGAAGCAATCTTAAATGTTTCGGTATTTTACCTCTACTGCGTGTAATTCAATTAATGGTTTTAAAAATTCTTCAAGGTCGTAAACACAAAGTTGCGAAGCAGCATCGCAAAGTGCTTTTGCAGGCTCAGGGTGTGTTTCAATAAAAACTCCGTCAACTCCGGCTGCAACTCCGGCACGGCTCAAAACGGGTAAAAACTCTCTTGCACCACCTTTAGGGTCAGCACTTGGTGTACCATATTTTCTTACACAGTGCGTTATATCAAAAACAACCGGAAAACCAATATTGCGTAAATGAAAGAAGCTTCTTGGGTCAACTATTAAATCGTTATAGCCAAATGTGTATCCTCTTTCAGTAAGAATAATCTGGTTGTTTCCGCTATCTAAGCATTTTTGCACCGGGTGTTTCATATTATCGGGTGCTAAAAACTGCCCGTGTTTTATGTTTACTACCTTACCTGTTTTTGCTGCAGCTACAAGCAAAGTGCTTTGCATACATAAGTAAGCCGGAATTTGTATTACATCAACTACCTCGCCTGCAATTGTGGCTTGCTCCGGGTAATGCACATCGGTTAAAATAGGAAAGCCAAACTGTTCCTTGATTTTTGCAAGCAGGGCAAGACCTTTGTCAATTCCAGGGCCATCGTAGTATTTTAAGCTGCTACGGTTATCTTTTTGAAATGATGATTTATAAATTACCGGAATATCTAACCTTGCTGAAACTTCTTTTAGCATTTCTGCTGTTTTCATCATGGTTGTTTCATCTTCTATAACGCAAGGGCCACTAATTAAAAAAAGCTTTTCGCTGCTACAATTTATATTTCCAACTTTTACGGGAGTCATTGTTATTATAAATTAAGTGTTCGGGTTTGTTATCAATTAAAATCTTTTGTATAGGTCTTTAATAAAATCAATATTTATTTTTTGTTGCCAGTCGGGGCCTATAGCATGATTCCACATGTGTGGCAAATTGTATGCTACTTTAGCCATGGCAGTAATTGTTTCATCGCTCCAATTTTGGCTTAAGCCTTTAGGTAAATTAATATTATGTTTTTTTAACATTTGTTCAAATTCTTCATGTCCTCCGGTATAAAAATCTTGTAAATGCTGAAAAGCCAAACAATTTGCATAGCAATGTTTCATATCGAGAATTTTACCAAGTCCGTAACTTAATGCATGGCAAACACCTACTTCACTGTATGTTAGGCTTAATCCACCCATGAGCGATGCTACCATTAATTTATCATCATTTTGAGGGTTTTGTCCTGCATTATCGCCTAAATAAACTTCGCGGCAAAGTTTTAATGCCTGATCGCCATAGGCCATACTGTAGGCATTATTTAAAATACCATCTCGGCTTTCAATACAATGAATAAAGGTGTCCATTCCGGTATAAAACCACTTATCAACCGGTACTGTTGCAGTTAATTCTGAGTCTAAAATAACCTGGTCAAAAATGGTCCATTCACATTTTAATCCAAGTTTTTTTTCCGGTCCTGTAAGCACGGCTGTCATACTACACTCAGCGCCTGTACCGCTGATGGTAGGCACACCAACATGATATACTCCCGGTTTTTTTATAAGATTCAGCCCTTGGTATTGTACTGATGAGCCTTCGTTTGTAAGCATTAGCGAAAGTGCCTTTGCAATATCCATAATTGAGCCGCCACCAATGCCAATTACTCCGCTTGGCAAACCTTTGTTTTCTAATATTTTATCTCGTAAATTGTCTATTTGCTCTGTTGTGGGTTCGTGTGGGTCAACATCAATAAAATATATTAAATCTTCAGGCTTTTGTTGTAGCCTTCCCGCCAACTCTTTACCTTTAAAAAAGTGGTCAACCACATACACAAAGTATTTGTTGTTAAGGTTGCGTTTTGGTTCAATTATATCAGCTAATTGATTAAAACTGCCTCTGCCGAATACAGTTTTTTCAATGCTTTTAAAGTTTTTATGCATCGTAAATATTAGTTATTTTGGGTTGAACCTAAAACCGATTTTATGCTTTGTGCAATTTTTGCTGTAAATTCTGATAATTCGCTATCTGTCCAACTTGCACGAATACCAAAAGAAATTAATCTTCCAATTACTTCCTGTGTTTTTGGTAAATATAAATTGGCATAATCTTGTGGGGCGCCCAATAGTTGTATGTTTGTTTTTGCCGCAAC
The DNA here is from genome assembly GCA_046296495.1 of Bacteroidia bacterium. Classification (GTDB taxonomy): domain Bacteria; phylum Bacteroidota; class Bacteroidia; order UKL13-3; family UKL13-3; genus JBKBLB01. The sequence goes on along the minus strand of JBKBLB010000012.1, from coordinate 77,907 downwards.
ACGTCCTTCTTTAATATGATCCCACTGATTGATGAAATGATACATGTTGGTAAACCAATAGTTAAATCCACCAATTCCGTTTTTATTAAATGTATCAACAACCTTTTTTGCTCTTTCAGTATCAGGTAACATTAAATTAAGAAAAGTTGCCGAGTCTCCGTTAGGATCAGGAATGGATGCAAATGACACTCCTGGAATTTTGCTCAACTCCTGCATCATGTATTTTTTGTGTTTATTATTAGCTTCGCGTATTGCAGGCACTCTTCTTGTTTGAGCCAAACCAACAGCAGCATGTAATTCGGAAATTCGGAAATTAAATCCCAATACAGGGTGATTTTCCATGCCTCGGTTGTTGCCAATATGGTCGTGGCCATGGTCGGCAAAATTATCGGCTAATTTGTAAGCAGCTTCGTTATTGGTAACCATTACGCCACCTTCTCCTGCAGTTGCTATTTTAAAAAAATCAAAACTATAGCAACCCGTTATACCCCACAATCCGGTTGATATTCCTTTATAACTTGCTCCCATAGCTTGTCCGGCATCTTCAACCAAAATAAGATTGTGTTCATTTATTACAGACATAATTTCATCCATATTTGCCATTTGGCCGCACATGTGAACCAAAAGTACTGCCTTGGTTTTAGGTGTAATGGCTTTTTTAATTCCTTCTGCACTTAAACAAAGTGTTTCATCAATTTCGGCAAAAACAGGTAAAGCACCGGCAAAAATTACAGCCTCAACAGAAGCTATATATGTAAATGGAGGAACAATAACTTCGTCTCCTGCGCCAATACCTGCTGCTGCTAAAGCACAGCTTACAGCAGTTGAACCGCTTGATACTGCATGTGCATATTTAGCGCCAACAAGCTTAGCAACTTCGGCTTCAAATTCTTTGGCTTTCCAAATATTGTTTCTTTGTGATTCGTGATTGTATCTGAATAGAATACCTGTTTCCAATACATCGTTAATTTCTTTGCGCTCTTCTGCGCCAAAATATTCTGTTCCTGGCATAATTTTTTGCTGCAAATGTAATGTAAATTATACAATCATTTTTTTCTTAAATTATTATATCAAAATGATACTTTTGTGTCAATAAAATACAAAAGTATCATTTTGCTTTAGTGATAAAATTATGTAAATAATTTAAAATCAGTTTGTTATATTTAATTTTGAAATTAGGTACATTAATTGAAACTATTATGGCATAACCAATAAAATTAAAAATTCATGAAAACTTCAGCATTTATCAAATCACTAATGATTGATTACAACTTGTTTTTCAACAAAGTTATTGATGAAATTAAAATCAATACAAATTTTTTAACAAAATCAGCAACCAAACAACACAACAAAAACGTACATTTGAACCAAATTAAAAACATGAAATCGCTAACTAAACTTTCCGTATGGGTGATTTTAGGATTAAGTATTTCCTTAACATCATGTAAAAAAGACTTACCATTTAATGGTCAAGATCCTGTAAAAAAAGACCCTGCGAGTTTTAAAGAAATTAAAACTACTCCAACATTTAGCTGGAACACACACAAAGAAATTAATTTTACTTTTAACGGGGTGCCTACAATTGAACCTACATTTGGAACATTAAGAGTAAATTTAACAGATGGAAGGGAATTATTAAAAGTAAATCAAAAATTATCAGAAAACTACAATACAAAATTAACTGTGCCTGGTCATTTAACTTCTTTAGAAGCAGGTTTTGGTTCAAATAAAACCACCATTCAAATAAATGGCAATTCGGCTGTTTTTAATTACACAGATTTATTTCCTTCTGAACCTGAAAACGAATAATTTTAAATTTTAAAAACTCAAATACATATCATGAAAACAATGAAAAATATTTTAACATTTGCTGTATTACTAATCAGCACAAATTTACTGGCACAAACACCCCTCCCGGTGCTAACGGCTGAAAGTGGAAACCGCGCTGTAGAACAAGCTAATTGTTGGGGTTTTGGTGCGATTTCATACACCAATACGTCATCTCAATTAATTACTGGCAGTTGGAGCATGAGAAGTAACCAACCAACAAATTTAGACCCCAATGCTTGCTGGATTAAAACACCTTGGATTAAACCGGGTTCTGGAAATATTACACTAAAAATAAAATTTGAATCATCTGGTTCAGCAACAATAAGACGCATTATACTGTCTTACGCACCATACGATGCTTCTTCTTCAAGTGCTTCAAAAGAAGGTACACATATTCGTTTTGATTCAATTACCTATACCCCAAATTTACCAACTACAGCTCAAAACTTATCTTTTGCCATACCTACCGCAATTGCTAATTCTACAAATCCTTATGTAATTAGAATAAGTTTTGTTGGAACAGGTGGAACTACCAGATATAATATTGATGATGTATCTGTACCAGGAACTTATTTTGCAAATCCTTCAAACAATTGTTTGCCTCAAGCAACAATTCAGGATGCAGATAGTGATGGTGTTGCTGATGGTGATGATGCATTCCCAAATGACCCTACAAGAGCATACAATAACTTTTATCCTACAAGCGGCTTTGGTTCGTTAATGTTTGAAGATTTATGGCCTGCTACAGGAGATTATGATTTTAATGATATGGTTGTAGATTACAGATACAACCGTGTAACAAATGCTCAAAATAATATTGTAGAAATTAAATACACATTTGTGGCAAGAGCTACCGGAGCAAGTTTTAAAAATGGTTTTGCATTTCAATTAGATAATATTCCTTCTTCAAGAGTTACTGCCGTAACAGGAAGTAAAACACATGGAGCATCGTGGCTTAATAATGGTAGCAACGGAACTGAAAACGGACAAACAAACGTAAATATAGTGGTATTCGATGATATTTATAAAGTTCTAACTTACACAGGTGGTTCAGGTATAAATGTATTGCTAAGCCAAACCCACTCACCTGAAGATACCATTAATTTAACTGTAACCTTAAGTACGGCTTCAGGAAATGCAACAGCATTAAACGCTTTAACTCATGCAAATTTCAATCCTTATTTAATCGTAAATCAAGTTAGAGGGCATGAAATACACCTTGCAAACAGACAACCAAGTGCAAAAATGAATAATGCTTTATTTAACACTTTGCAAGATGCATCGAATGCTTCTCAGGGAAAATATTTTACAACTGCAAATAATTTACCTTGGGCATTAGATATTGCAGTTAGCATTCCTCATGCTATTGAAAAAACCGACTTTTTAGATGCGTATTTAAAATTTGGAGCCTGGGCACAAAGCAGTGGTTCAACCAATACTAGTTGGTACCTCAACGAATCAGGAAACAGAGATAATACCAAACTTTATATTAGGCAATAAGTAAAAAAATTAATTTTTTAGAAAGGGCTGGCTTAAAAGAAGTTTTGAGTCAGCCTTTTTTGTTTGATTAATTATAGGTTAAAGTTTATACCAAATAAGCAAAATACCTTACCAGACGTCACAACAAAAGTCAATTTAGAATTATTACTCAAAAAGTTGATAAGAATGTTCAAGTAATAAGTACATTTTTTAAGTAGCAATTTGTATAAAAAAATCAATATTTTATAAATGTAACTATTGTTACTAATAATTTAAAAACAATATAAAAACTTGTGGCAAAATTAATAAACACTTTTATGAAATCATATCAAGTTGTAATTATTGGAGGTGGCAACGCGGGCTTGTCTTTAGCATCGCATTTGCTTAGGTTAAACAAAAATTTAAATTTAGCCATTGTTGAGCCGAGCGATAAACATTATTATCAACCGGCATGGACACTTGTTGGTGCAGGAGCATTTAAAATTGAAGATACGGTTAAAAACGAGGGCGATTATATTCCGAAAAATGCCACTTGGATAAGACAACGTTGTACAAATTTTAATCCTGAAAAAAATCAAATTATACTGGATGATGGCAGTATAGTTGGTTACGAGATTTTGGTTGTAGCAGCCGGCATTCAATTAGATTGGGATGCTGTTAAAGGTCTTAAAGAAACCTTGGGTAAAAATGGTGTTTGCAGCAATTACAGTTATCAAACCGCACCTTATACCTTTGAGTGCATAAAGAATTTTAAAGGGGGTAATGCCATATTTCACAACCCACATACACCTGTTAAATGTGGTGGAGCTCCACATAAAATTATGTACTTAGCAGCAGATTACTTTAGTAAAAATGGTGTTTTAAACCAATGCAATATTGAGTATTGGAGCGGTGGCGCAAAATTATTTGCTGTGCCAAAATATGAAAAAACACTGCTTGAGGTTGTAAAAAGGAATAACATAAAACTTCATTTTAATGAAAAACTGGTTGAAATAGTTGGCGAAAATAAACGCGCAAAGTTTGTTGGCATAGGCAGTGATAATAAAGATATAGAAACTTGGGTATCTTTTGATATGATACATGTTACTCCCCCACAATCTGCCCCTGATTTTATTAAAAACAGTCCATTAGCCAACCAAGCCGGATGGGTAGATGTAGATAAACAAACACTGCAACATGTTCGATACACCAATGTTTTTTCACTGGGCGATTCAGCCGGTTTACCTACTTCTAAAACCGGTGCAGCTATACGTAAACAAATGCCTGTTGTAGCTAAAAACATTTTAATGTTGCTAAAAGGAAATGCATTGAATGAAAAATATAATGGTTATACTTCTTGCCCATTGGTTACAGGCTATGGTAAATTGGTTTTAGCTGAATTTGATTATAATAATGAACCTATGGAAACGTTTCCTTTTGACCAAAGTAAAGAAAGATGGAGCATGTATCAACTAAAAAAACAAGTACTTCCACGCTTGTATTGGAATATGATATTGAAAGGAAAAATGTAGTATAAATTACCCTATTCATAAAATAATAGGGCTACTAACAGACAAAGTACTCGGTTTTTATATTTGTAATTGGTGTACATAAAACTTGTAATTTTTACTTTTTTTCTTTGTTTTGAATGCAAACAAAATTACAATGACTAAACCATATTCATATCAAATAAAAACCATTGAAGAGTATGATGATGCATATAAAAAAAGTGTAGAAAACCCTGAAAAATTTTGGGCCGAAATTGCTGAAAACTTTGTATGGCAAAAAAAATGGGATAAAGTTTTGCAATGGAATTTTATTGAGCCAAATGTAAAATGGTTTGAAGGTGCAAAATTAAATATAACCGAAAATTGTATTGACAGACATATTGAAACCAAAGGCAATGAGCCTGCCATTATTTGGGAACCCAATAATCCTGAAGAAAAAAACAGAGTAATTACTTACAATGAGTTATTAATTCTTGTAAATGAATTTGCTCATGTTTTAAAAAACAATGGCATACAAAAAGGCGACCGCGTGTGTATTTACATGGGCATGATTCCCGAACTGGCAATAGCCGTTTTGGCTTGTGCAAGAATTGGAGCCATTCATTCTGTAATTTTTGGAGGCTTTTCGGCTCAGGCTATAGCAGATAGATTGCAAGATGCAAATGCAGAATTTATTATAACCTGCGATGGTGCTTACAGAGGTAATAAAGACATTCCGCTAAAACCTGTTATTGATGATGCATTGATTGCCTGCCCATTCGTAAAAAAAGTAATTGTTTTTTCAAGAACCGGAACAGCGGTTAGTATGTTAAAAGATCGTGACACTTGGTGGCATGATGAAGTATTAAAAGTAAAAAATCAAGGAAAATCTTTTTTTGCTGCAGAGCCAATGGATGCAGAAGATATGCTATTTATTCTATACACATCAGGTTCAACCGGAAAACCAAAAGGTGTTGTGCATACAACTGCCGGATATATGGTTTGGGCAAACTATACTTTTGTAAATGTATTTCAATACGAACCCGGGCAAGTACATTTTTGTACAGCCGATATTGGTTGGATAACAGGACATAGTTATATTTTATACGGCCCGTTAAGTGCCGGTGCCACAACATTAATGTTTGAAGGGATTCCAACCTGGCCTGATGCCGGCAGATTTTGGCAAATAATTGATAAATACAAAGTAAATATTTTTTATACTGCACCAACAGCCATTCGAAGCCTAATGGCATTTGGGCTTGAACCAATTGCGGGAAAAAATCTTGATTCGTTAAAAGTTCTAGGAAGCGTTGGAGAACCTATAAATGAGGAAGCTTGGCAATGGTTTTTTAAAAATATTGGCAAAGAAAAATGCCCCATTGTAGATACCTGGTGGCAAACCGAAACCGGTGGTATAATGATTTCGAATCTGGCTGGGGTAACACCTCATAAACCTGCACATGCAACATTGCCTTTGCCGGGAGTACAACCTTTTTTGGTAGATGAAAATGGAAATATTATTGAAGGCAATCCCGCCAGCGGAAACTTATGTATTGAAGCCCCATGGCCGGGTATGATTAGAACTACTTATAAAAACCACGATAGATGCAGAAATACTTATTTTGCTGTTTACAAAAATAAATATTTTACCGGTGACGGGTGTTTAAGAGATATTAATGGAAATTACCGTATAACAGGCAGGGTAGATGATGTTTTAAATGTAAGCGGTCATAGAATAGGTACAGCCGAAGTTGAAAATGCCATAAACAGACATAATGGTGTTTTAGAAAGTGCCGTAGTTGGTTACCCGCACGATATAAAAGGCCAAGGAATTTATGCATACGTAATTTTAGAAGGCACTCATATTGATGAAAATCACACCAGGCAAGATATTATTCAAACAGTAGCTCAAATCATTGGTCCTATTGCTAAACCAGATAAAATTCAATTTGTTAGAGGTTTGCCTAAAACCCGAAGTGGAAAAATAATGAGAAGAATTTTAAGAAAAATAGCAGAAGGTGATACCTCTAATTTAGGAGATACAACTACCTTACTTGACCCAAATGTTGTTGATGAAATTAAATCAGGAGCATTGATTTAATTAGTTAAAAATTTCATTAGCCATTTCAAGGCATTCTTTTAAAATATCTTGGTTTAAGCCACTAAGTAAATTTTTTTGATTAAAATAACTTACAAGGTTTTCCATTGGCATATTACCGGTAAGTTTATCAGTAGCCATTGGGCAACCGCCAAAACCTTTTAAAGCGCCATCAAAACGTTTGCAGCCATTTTGGTAAGCGGCTTCAACCTTTTCAAACCATGTTTCTGGTGTTGTATGCAAATGTGCACCAAATTCAATATTAGGTAGGGCTTTTACCAAATGACTAAATAAATAACCGATATTTTCTTGATTTCCAATTCCAATCGTGTCACTAAGGCTAATAATTTCAATGCCAATTTCAGCCATTTTTTCTACCCATTCAATGGCAATTTCTGCATTCCATGGGTCGCCATAAGGGTTTCCAAATCCCATACTTATGTATATTACAAGTTTTTTATTTTGTTTTAAGCAAAGGTTTTGAATTTCTTGAACATTGTAAAAGCTTTGTAAAATAGATGTGTTTGTATTACGTTGCTGAAAAGTTTCAGAAATACTGAATGGAAACCCCAAATAGGTTATTTCGTTATAAGTTACAGCTTGTTCAGCACCACGTATGTTTGCAATTATTGCAAGCAATTTAGTATTGGTTGAACCCAAATTCAGCATTTGCAATACCTCTGCAGTATCGCGCATTTGGGGTATTGCTTTTGGCGATACAAAACTGCCAAAATCTATCGTATCAAAACCAACCTGCAGTAATTTATTTATGTATGAAGCTTTTTGAGAGGTACTTATAAATTCTGTTATGCCCTGCATGGCATCGCGTGGGCATTCTATTAATTTTATCATTATGTTTTTATCAAATTTAAAAAGAATCACAAAAATATCTTTTTAATGGCTACTTTTGACGTCCAAAATTTTAAAAACCAAATATCAAACACGTAAAGTAATTCTGTAAATGACTGAATTGAACGAAAAAGTAAATGGTGATGAAAACTTAGAGGAAGTTCAAAACAGTAATGCTGCAAATAGCGAAAATGCTGAATTGCAGACTGTTAATATTGTTCCTGAAAGTAAAGAAGAGCCTCTTTTAACTTCAACCTCAAATATGATGGAGGTTGTTGAAATTGTTGAACCAAACACTCAAAATGCTGAAACGGTTTCTAACGAAACGCCAGAAATTCATGACGATGAAGAACATGAAGAATTGGAAGCCGAAGAAGAACTTCCCGATTTTAGCAAATTATCGAAAAAAGAGATACTTGAGTTTGCTAAAAAATTTGTTGCCGAAAAATCGGTAAATGAAGCAATTAAGCTCATTAAATTGGTTCAACCAATTGTTGATGAACTAGAAAAAGATGAAGAAAATGCAGCCTTGCAGAAGTTTATTGATGAAGGTGGTACAGAAGAAGATTTTGAATATAAACACGATGGTACAAAAGAATGGTTTTTAAATACTTATAAAGAATTAAAAGACAAACGTAACGCGCAACTTAAAGCGGCTGAAGAAGAGCGTTTGCAAAACCTTAAGCGTAAACGAGAGATTTTAGATGAAATAAAAAAACTAAACGAATCGGAAGAAACCGAAAACAGTTTTAAAATATTAAAAGAATTACAGGCAGAGTGGCGTAAAATAAAAAACGTACCTAAAGAGTTTGCTGATGAATTGTGGGAAACTTACAGGGTTTACAATGAAATTTTCTTCGACAAGCTGTCTATAAACAAAGAACTGATAGAACTTGACAGAAGCAAAAACTTAGACCAAAAAATTGAATTAATTGCTCAGGTATCAAAACTTACCGAAGAACAAAGCATAAAAAAAGCACTTATAGGGGTTAAAAAATTCCAGGAAGAGTGGAGAAATATTGGCCCTGTTTCCAAAGAAGCATCAGAAGATATTTGGAACAGGTTTAAAACCGAAGTGGATAAGGTATATGCCTACATAAAAGAGCAAACAGCCAAAATGGAGGAGCAACGCCAGCAAAACCTTGAGGCTAAAAAAGCAATAATTGAAAAGGCAAAAGAACTGGCATCTTTTACTACTAATAAAACCAAAGAATGGTACGATAAAACAGCAGTAGCCAATGAGTTGATGGATGAGTGGAAAAAAATTGGTTATGTGCCGCTTTCAGTTAGAGATTCAATTTGGAATGAATTTAAAAATTTAAGAAATATGTTTTTCCAAAATAAAAACACATTTTTTAAATCACTTCAGGAAGAGCGAAATGCAAACTTAAAAGCAAAAGAATTGCTTTGTGAAAGAGCAGAAAAAATTGCAGAAAACCCTATTGAGTGGTTAAAACTAACAAATGAAATTAAAGAACTTCAGGCACAATGGAAAACCATTGGAGCCGCTCCCGAAAAAGTAAACGATGCCGTTTGGAAACGATTTAGATCTGCATGCGATTTATTTTTTGAAAAGAAAAACGAATATTATAGAAAGCTTGAAGAAGAACAGTTGTTTAATTTAAACGAAAAGAAAAAACTAATAGAACAACTCGAAGAGCTTAATAAGGCCGAAAATCCTGAAAATGTATTTGCTACTTTAAAAAATATTCAAACCACTTGGAATACATTGGGCTATGTTCCTGCAAAAGAAAAAGATGCCATTAATAAAAAATACAACGATTTGTTGGATGCATTGTATGGCAAATACAAAACCCTGAACAAAGAAATGCGTGAAGAGCGCGAAAAACAGCATTTTGAATTGCTTGCAACTTCGCCAAACGGACATCAAAAATTACAACGCGAAGAAAAAATATTGCTCGAACGCATACGCAGTCTTAAAAAGGATATTGATACTTGGGATAATAACCTTGGATTTTTTAAATCGGGTAATGCAAAAAACCCAATGGCACAACAAATAGAAAGCAAAATTGAACTTGCAAACAAACAAATTGCAAACCTCGAAGAAAAGCTTAAAGCTCTAAGAGAGATAAAGGCTTCAACAGCTCAAAATAAGCAGTAAATTAGCTTGAGCCTATATTTTGCCAAACATTTTATAAAACATTATACAATTGCAACACCCATTGATGTGTTGCACTCGCCATTTGTTTTTGAACTTTATAATAATTGCATTAAAAGGCAAAACCAAAAACCGGATGCGTTTAACAAAATTGAAGCCTTAAGAAATACTTTAAAGCAAAGTAAAGAGTCAGTTTATTTTACAGATTTTGGTGCAGTTGGCCAAAATAAATCAACTACTATTAGTTATATTGCTAAAACTCATGCCAAACCTGCCAGAATTGCGGCTATCATTTACTATTTGGTTCAACACTTACAACCACAAAAAAGTATAGAGTTGGGTACATCGTTAGCTCTTACAACTGCTTATTTTGCAAGTGCATTAAATAATAAATCTACTTTTATAAGCATTGAGGGGTGTGAAGATGTATATAACAAAGCCATTGAGAATTTATGCAAACTAGGGTTAAACCAAAAAGTAATAAATAAATTAGGTTTGTTTGATGAGTTGTTTTTACCGGTATTGAATGAATTAGGTAAATTGGATTGCCTTTTTATTGATGGAAACCATACTTACGAAGCAACAATGGACTATTTTAACAAATCGCTAGCTTATATACACAACAACAGTTTTATAATTTTTGATGATATTTACTGGAGTAAAGGAATGACAAAGGCATGGAACGAAATTTGCGCCCATAGTGCGACTACGGCCTGCATTGATTTATTTTATATTGGAATAGTTTTTTTTAGAAAAGAGCAGCAAAAGCAAATTTTTAAACTTAGGGTTTGGTAAAATTATCGGCTTAGGTACATGCTCTTTTCTTTGCTCCACTGGCGGAAAAGCGGGTCGTTTAAATCTTTTATAAAACGAATTGCTTCACCGGTACTTTTCATTTCAGGTCCAAGTTGCTTATTTACATTCGGAAATTTATCAAAGCTAAATACTGGCTCTTTAATGGCATAGCCTGTTAATTTGCGTTTAAAAGTAAAGTCTTTAAGTTTATTTACTCCCAACATTATTTTAGTTGCAATGTTTATATAAGGAATTTGATATGCTTTTGCTATAAAAGGCACAGTGCGGCTTGCACGAGGGTTGGCTTCAATTACATAAACTTTTTCGTTTTTTATGGCAAACTGAATATTGAGTAAGCCTTTAATATTCATTTTGTGTGCAAGTTTTATGGCATATTCTTCCATTTGTTTCTGAACCGATTCGCTAAGGCTAAATGGTGGTAATACGGCACTGCTATCGCCACTGTGAATACCTGCGGGCTCTATATGCTCCATAATGCCAATGATGTGTACATCCTCACCATCGCAAATAAGGTCAATTTCGGCTTCTTCTGCACGGTCTAAAAAATGGTCTATCAGGCAACGGTTTCCGGGTAAATCGCCCAGTAAATCAATAACAGCTTGTTCAAGTTCTTCGTCATTAATTACTATTTTCATGCCTTGTCCACCCAAAACATAACTTGGTCTTACCAATACCGGATAACCTACTTTATTTGCCACTTTTATGGCTTCTTCGGCATCTTCGGCAACACCATAGTTTGGATAAGGAATGTTAAGTTCTTTTAATAAGTCAGAAAAACTGCCTCGGTCTTCACTTATATCCATATCAGGAAAAGAAGTTCCTATAATTTTTATACCTTGCTCATAAAGCTTTTTAGCTAATTTTAATGCTGTTTGACCACCAAGCTGTACAATAACTCCTTCCGGTTTTTCAAGTTCTATGATCTCTCGAAGATGTTCCCAAAAAACAGGTTCAAAATAAAGTTTATCAGCCATATCAAAATCGGTACTAACGGTTTCGGGATTGCAGTTAATCATAATTGCTTCAAAACCACATTCTTTAGCGGCAAGCAAACCATGTACGCAGCAATAATCAAACTCTATGCCTTGTCCAATTCTGTTTGGTCCGCTGCCTAAAACCATAATTTTCTTTTTATTGGTTACAATGCTTTCGTTTTCGCCATCGTATGTACTATAAAAGTAATTTGTTGGCGATGGAAATTCTGCAGCACAGGTATCAACCATTTTGTAAACCCGGTGCATATTCCAACTTTTACGCAATTGCCAAATATCTTCTTCTGTTGTATCGCCACCAAGCAAGTATGCAATCTGCACATCGCTGTATCCCTTTTGTTTAAGTTCTAAAATTAACTCTTTTGGTACATTTTTAAGATTAAAACGTTTGGTATCTGTTTCAAGCCTAACCATATCGTTTATCTGCATCAAAAACCAACGATCAATTTTGGTAATTTTTTCGAGTGATGAAATTGGCATACCAAGACTAAGCGCATCTTTTACTGCAAAAATCCTGTCCCAACTTGGGTTTTTAAGTTTTTCTACAATATCTTCGAGTTTGCGTTGCTGGTAACCATCTGCGCCAAGGCCGTTACGCTTAATTTCGAGACTTTGTGTGGCTTTTTGCAGAGCTTCAATAAAGGTACGGCCGATACCCATAACTTCTCCAACACTTTTCATTTGCAGGCCAAGGGTTTTATTAGATCCTTTAAATTTATCAAAATTCCAGCGAGGAATTTTTACAATAACATAATCAATACTTGGTTCAAAATAGGCAGAGGTAGTTTTGGTTACAGGGTTCATCAACTCATCTAAATGATAACCTATAGCCAATTTTGCAGCAATTTTGGCAATGGGGTAACCGGTAGCTTTGCTTGCCAATGCCGATGAGCGCGAAACTCTGGGATTTATTTCAATAGCAATAATATCTTCTGTTTCAGGGTTTACAGCAAACTGTACATTGCAACCACCGCTAAAATTACCTATGCTTCGCATCATGTGAATACCCATGCTGCGCATACGTTGAAAAACTGAGTCGCTTAGTGTCATAGCAGGAGCAACTGTAATACTATCACCTGTGTGAATACCCATTGGGTCAAAATTTTCAATAGTACATATAATAGCAACACTGTCGTTTTTATCGCGAAGTAGTTCTAATTCAAATTCTTTCCATCCAAAAACAGCCTTTTCAACCAAAACTTCGTGTGTAGGCGATGCTTGTAATCCTCTTTGCAAAGCACCATCAAGTTCGTCTTTTGTCCAAACAAAACCACCTCCTGTTCCTCCAAGGGTGTACGATGGTCTTATTACCAGTGGTAAGCCAATTTCCTGTGCTATTTCTTTACCTTCTAAAAACGAGTTGGCTGTACGGCTTGGCGCAACTGCAACGCCAATTTCTATCATTTTTTGTCTAAAAGCCTCTCTGTTTTCGGTTGTTTCTATGGCTTTGGTATCAACCCCAATCATTCTAACACCATATTTTTGCCAAATACCTGTTTCTTCACATTCTATTGCCAAATTTAATGCAGTTTGCCCACCCATGGTTGGCAAAACAGCATCAATTTGATGCTCCTGTAATATTTTTTCTATGCTTGAGGGTTCAAGTGGCAACAAATAAACATGATCTGCTGTAACAGGGTCAGTCATAATGGTTGCCGGATTGCTGTTTATTAAAACAACCTTTATACCTTCTTCTTTTAAGCTTCGTGCTGCCTGGCTGCCACTGTAATCAAATTCGCAGGCCTGGCCTATAATAATAGGGCCGCTTCCAATAATTAGTACTGATTTTATGCTGGTATCTTTTGGCATGGTTTAATAGTGTGTCTTGGTAATTTGAACCATGCTTTTTATGAGTTCAAATTATGCAAATGTAAATGTTATTAACCTGCATGCAAAAACAAACTTACATTTGTGGATTAAATGAACCAATTGTTGATTAAAGATAAAGTAACCATAAAAAATATTACACTTACCTACTACAAAGCAGGAAGCGGACAGCATTTACTTTTTTGTTTTCATGGTTATGGTCAGTCAGGTCGAGATTTTGTATTTCTTCAAAACCATATTGGCTCAAGCTATACAATAATTGGCATAAACTGGTTTTTTACCGATGAAAGTTATTGTGCTGAACCAATGAAAATTGATACTGAAATATTAAGACAATTTATCGAAAATATTTGTATGAAAGAAAGTTTAAGCAGAAAAATCAGTTTATGTTCTTTCAGTATTGGAGTAATTCCTTTGTTTGCGCTTTTATCAAAAAAATCAGAAATTTTTAATAAAATTATAATTATAGCAGCCCCTGGATTTGCATTTTTTAGGTTAGTAAACTTTGGAGTTAATACTCTTATAGGTAGCTGGATTTTTGAGAGAGTAATAAAAAATCAGAAATGGTTTTATTTGTTTGTAAACAGTTTTGTGGGCAAATTTATTTTAGGGAAGAGCAAAATTAAGCTGCTGAACAATTTTATTGAAACATCTGAAAAACTTTTAACAGTAAGAAAAGTATGGCAAACACTTCAAGGTTTATTAATTAGTAAAAAACAACTAACGGCTTTAAAATTGCCTAACTCTTTTTATTTAGTAGGATCGTTTGATAAGGTAACTCCAGCTTTCTTGTTAAATGAAATACTTATAAAAGTTGGTTCAATGTACATAAAAACGCAAAGTGGTCATAAGTTAAATACTGCCGATAATATAAAAAACATAAAACAAATATTACTTAATGCATAATTTGCGCCTTTAAATGAGAACAATAACTTATTTTATGTGGTTGTTTCTTGCCCTTATAATTATTGGGGTAGGCTTTTGGGTTTTGAACCAAAAGTATGGAAGCAATAAAAGAAATTATGAAGATTTATATAATATGTATAGTAAACCCTGCTTAAACTATTGGACAACCGATACCGGTTTTATTGATACGAGCAGCATGGCATTTTTAGCAATGAGTTACTACGATAAAAAAAATTACCAACTTGCATTGGAAGCATTTCAACGATACGAACCACAAGCAAACGAAGAAGCATTTTATAATTTTTATATTGGCTTATGTTATCTTTATACAAATTTTAATAATCTTGCCATCAACCATCTCGAAATTTCACTTTCGTTGTTCAAAGATTTTACTAAAATTCATCTTGCCCGTTGGTACTTGGGTTTAGCTTATCTAAAATCAAATCAAATAAAAGAAGCCACAGAGCAATTTAAAGAAATAGTAAAAATGAATGCTCAGTTTCGCACGCAGGCAAACGAATTACTTGAGGAAATTGAACGAAGAAGAAATCCTTTTAAAATTTTTGGGGCTGTGAGTATAAAAAATTAGTGTTTAATTTTTCGCTATATAAATTGAAAAACTGCCATTCTGGCTAACTATTATAAGTTGTTTATAATTGGTTTAATTGTTGCAATATGTTTGCATAAAAATTTTAAAAATGAGCAATACAACCGAACATATTGAATGCTTAATTATAGGAAGCGGACCAGCCGGATACACTGCTGCCATTTATGCTGCAAGAGCAGATATGAAACCAGTAATGTATGCAGGTATGCAACCCGGGGGGCAATTAACCATAACTACTGATGTAGAAAATTACCCGGGTTATCCTGATGGAATAATTGGGCCTGAAATGATGGAATTGTTTCGCAAACAGGCCGAACGTTTTGGTACTGATGTTAGATATGGCATGGTTACAGCCGTTGATTTTAGTGGTAAACCTCCTTATAAAATTACTGTTGATGAAACCAAAGAGATAATTGCTGAAACTGTAATAATTGCAACGGGAGCAAGTGCTAAGTGGCTTGGCATACCAAGCGAAGAAAAACTTAATGGCAGAGGGGTAAGCGCTTGTGCCGTGTGCGATGGTTTCTTCTTTAGAGGTAAAGATGTAGCCATTGTTGGTGCAGGAGATACAGCTTGTGAAGAAGCAAGTTATTTGGCCAAAATTTGCAACAAAGTATATATGCTGGTTAGGCGCGATGAGTTTAGAGCTTCTAAAGCCATGCAACATAGGGTTCAAAACACACCTAATATTGAAATTTTGTTTAATACCGAAACAGATGAAATTTTAGGAAACGAAAAAGTAGAAGGCGTTAGGGTTAGGAACAATAAAACAAACGAAACAAAAGAAATACCCATTCAAGGATTTTTTGTGGCAATTGGCCATAAACCAAATACCGATATTTTTAAAGGTTGGCTTGATATGGATGAAACCGGATATTTAAAAACCATACCGGGTACAAGTAAAACCAATATTGAAGGGGTATTTGCCTGTGGAGATGCCCAGGATAAAGTTTACAGACAAGCTGTTACTGCTGCCGGAAGCGGATGTATGGCTGCACTTGATGCTGAAAGATATTTAGCTTCTAAAATGGATATAGCCTAAAATTAAAACAAATGAATTGGAGAAAACTCGATTCAATTACGTTACTTGATGAAATTGAAAAATCATCTTTTCAAAAACCTTCATTAATATTTAAACACAGCACCCGGTGCTCCATAAGTTCAGGGGCTCTTAATCGCCTTGAACGCAACTGGAATGGCAACGAAGCATTAGACATTTGGTACCTCGATTTAATTAAATATCGTGACGTTTCGAATGCCATAGCACAAAAGTTTTTGGTTGAACACCAGTCTCCACAAGTACTTATAATTAAAAACGGAAAATGTTTTTATCATGCCTCGCATTTTGAAATTGAGTACGATGAAATAATGAATCATGCTTAAATCAAAAACATGAACAATAAGGTTTTTGGTTTAATTGGCTTTCCTTTAAAAAATAGTTTTAGTAAAGACTATTTTAATAAAAAATTTGCTACGCTAAACTTACCCTATATTTATAAAAACTTTGAACATAGCACCATTGAAGATATAACTCAATTACTAAAGGCTGAACCAAACTTAAAAGGATTAAATATAACCATTCCTTACAAAGAAAAAGTATTAAAGTATCTTGATGAAATTGATAATGCTGCATTACAAATTGGTGCTGTAAATTGTGTAAAAATAAGTAATGGTAAACTTAAAGGTTACAATACTGATGTGATAGGTTTTAGTCAGAGTTTTGTAGGTTGGGCTGAACCGGCACTTAAGAATACATCTAAAGCGCTTATTTTGGGTAGAGGCGGTGCTGCAAAAGCTGTTGCTTTTGCATTAAAACAATTGAAAGTTGAATGTACATTTGTAAGCAGAAATGGCTCCCTAACTTATAATAATTTGAATGAAGATATTATTTCATCTCATAACATAATAATTAACTGTACACCCGTTGGTATGTACCCAAATATTGATGATTGTTTAAATTTACCATATAATAAACTTACTACCAAGCATTACTGCTACGATTTAATATATTTACCGGAGGAAACTTTATTTTTAAAAAAAGCAAAACAACAAGGTGCTAAAACTAAAAATGGACTTGAGATGCTACATTTACAAGCCGAAGCAGCATGGAATATATGGAATGAAAAATAGTTTACATTCAATTATTTACTAACTAATTCACCGGCCACTTCTCTCGTTAATTTATCGGTTTCAATATAATCATCAAGAGTCGGTTCAGCAATAAATTCAACTTTTTGCATACACAATGCATTTATTTCGGCAATTTGCATAAAATTTATTTTATCGTTTAAAAATGCATCAACGCTTATTTCGTTAGCGGCATTTAAAATACATGCCATATTGCCACCCTTATTTAAAGCATTAAAAGCAAGTTGTAAGTTGTAAAATGTTTCTACATCAGGTTGCTCAAAAGTTAAGGAATTTACCGCGTTAAATGTGTATCGCTCAAAGTTGCTGGTAACACGATTCGGATAAAAAAAAGCATAATGAATGGGCAATTTCATATCAGGCAAACCCATTTGTGCTTTTATACTGCCATCGGTAAATTGTACCATACTGTGTATGATGCTTTGCGGATGTACCACTACATCAATTTGATTTGGCTTTAGGCCAAACAACCACTTTGCTTCAATTACTTCAAGTCCTTTGTTCATTAGTGTTGCCGAATCAATTGTAATTTTTGCACCCATACTCCAGTTTGGGTGTTTTAAGGCTTGTTGTTTTGTAATGTTTTGCAACTCATTTGCTTTTTTACCTCTAAAAGGGCCTCCGCTTGCTGTTAGAATTATTTTTTCAATGGTATTTAAATCTTCGCCTGTTAGGCACTGAAAAATGGCCGAATGTTCACTGTCAACCGGAATTATTTCTACATTGTGTTCAATACAAAGTTTGGTTATTAAATCTCCTGCAACAACCAATGTTTCTTTGTTTGCAAGAGCTATACGTTTTTTATTTTTTATGGCTTCAATGGTTGGTAAAAGACCGCTGTAACCAACCATTGCCGTTAGCACAATATCAGCAGAAGTAATTCTCATTAATTCTACAATTGATTGATGACCTGCAAATACTTTAATATCGATACCGGCAAGAGATTCTTTAACATGTTTATATTTTTTTTCGTCAGCAATTACAATATGGTTAGGATTAAATTCGAGTGCTTGTTTTATAAGCAAATCGGCATTGTTGTTTGCTGTTAAAACTTCAACTTCAATTAAATCTTTTTGTTCTCTTGCTATTTCAAGAGCTTGTGTACCAATGCTTCCGGTTGAACCCAATATGGCTATTTTCTTTTTTTGCATGTTTGTTTAATAAATTATTTCTCCTTTGCCCTCTCTAATTATTTCAGGCTCTTCGTTTGTGCAATCAATAACAGTTGAGGGAATATTACCGCCCGCACCACCATCAACAACAGCATCAACCAAATGTTCAAACTTATCGTGAATTTCTTCAGGGTCTGTCATATACTCAATTATATCGTCATCATGGTGTATGGTAGTTACCAATAGGGGAGTGTCAATCATTTCAATTATTGATTGAGCTATCTTATTGTCAGGAACACGAATGCCTATGGTTTTTTTATTCCCTTCAAAAAATTTTGTAACTTGTTTGTTTGCGTTCAATATAAATGTAAATGGGCCGGGTAAGTTGTTTTTCATTAGCCTGAATACATTTTTATTAACTACCGATGTAAATTCGCTTAAGTGAGAAAGGTCTTTACACAATAGAGAAAAATTTATTTTTTCAATTCGTTTACCCGATAGTTTTGCCAAACGTTCAATGGCTTTTTTATTATCAAATTTACATGCCATGGCGTAAATTGTATCGGTTGGGATAATAATTACACCATTTTTATTCAGTATTTCGGCAATTTGCTTTAAGTGCCTTATGTTTGGGTTTTCGGTATGTAACTGAATAAGCATTTATTTTTCGATATAAATAGAAATTTCGGTTGATACTTTTGATGCAATATTTCTTAAAGCATCACGCTGCAAATCTTCAATAGGTATAAGCTTGCGTTGTACTTCGCCAAAATTATTTCTCCATTCTTTATTAGGTTCGGGTAAAAAGTTGCCGGCAGGTAATTTATCATATAAATTTTTTGCATTGCCTGCATACCTAAAAACATGTTGCTCATCTGTTTGGGTTTCTTCAAAAACTTCGCTTGAAACTATTTGTGAGGTTTCGGTTGAAATGAGCTCATAAAACAATCGCACATAAACCGATTTTTTGTGGTAGGTATCGGCATAGTTTACTTTTTTAAACCTTGTAGTATAGTTATATGTTCCATTGGGGTTTGGCGTACTTTCGGTAAAGGCTTCATAGGCTATAACCGAATCGGTTTTCGGTGGCAAATCAACAGTTTTGTATTCGCTTAATCTTAAAGCTAAGATATATTTTAAACCTGCCATTTTTCCTGCCCGTGCTGCACTTTCGGTGCTAATTAAACCGGTCATTCCAAGTTCTTGTTCTTTTAAAAAATGTTCAAAAAATTTGCGATCAACTACCTGCAAAAAAGGGTTTTTACTTTTTACCAAGGCGGCCATTATGTACTCATGCATTTGGCGGGCAGTGTTATCATACTCTTTGTTTGTTGAGTGCATTATTACTCCAACACCGGTTCTGGCTTTTTTTAGTGCATCATCTCGTAAAATTTTGGTGTCTTTGTAAGTAGGGTCAACTTGCAATATTTTTTCAAAGTTTCTAAATGCTTCTTTATAATTCTCAGCCTGCATCATTTGGTTTGCCCTTACATACATGGGTTCAACCAGGCTTACTGTTCTTAATACGGTAACGTCTTTAAAGTTGCTGTCAATATCTGCAATTTTTGAAAATGTTTTTTCGGCTTGTTCGTACTTTTTTTGCTGCATTTGCTCAAGGCCTCTTTCGTACAATGTATTTACATAATCATTTTTTATATCCTCATAAACATCATTATAAAGAGATGGCCATTCAAGCTCTACACCAACCGATTTTACTGTATTATAGTATTTTTGAGCATTTCGATATTGAAAAACTGCTTGCTCTGCATTGTTTTGGGTAACATATTTTCCAAACTGGCTTATTTTGTTTGTTAGAACAATATTGCCTGATTTTTGCAAAGCCTGCTTAGCCAAGTAGTTTTTATTATCAATAAGCAATGCATTGTAATAGTAGTTTGCTGCATCTTCGTACAAACCCATTTCAAAAAGTTCATCGCCTTTTTTGGTGTATTGTTTGCTTACATTGCAAGAAATGGTAATCGCTATTAAAAATATGGATCCAAGTTTTTTCATTACATTTTTTCAGGAACATTTATACCAAGCAAACCAAATGCCGATTTTATAATATTTGATGTGATACAGCAAAGCGTTAATCTTAAATTTTTAATATCCAGATTTTGTTCGCGTAAAATAGGACACTCATGGTAAAACTGATTGTAACTTTTTGCCAAATCGAAAACATAGTTGCACAAAACCCCAGGGCTGTAATTGACTGCTGCTTCTTGTAAAGCCTTTTGATATTTATATGTTTGAACCAATAATTCTTTTTCGAATTTGTTTAAAGAAATATTATTCTGATTAATACTTGGCTCAGGCATTTGTTGTCTTAATATTGACCTGATACGTGCATAAGTATATTGAATAAAAGGCCCGGTGTTACCGTGAAAATCAATACTTTCTTCGGGGTTAAAAAGCATTTTCTTTTTAGGATCAACTTTTAAAATAAAATATTTTAATGCACCCATGCCAATGGTATTATACAATTGTTGTAATTCTATTTCTGTAAATCCTTCGGTTTTGCCAAGTTGTTGGGTAGTTACCGCAGCTGTTTGCTCCATTTCGGCAATCAGGTCATCGGCATCTACAACTGTGCCTTCTCTGCTTTTCATTTTACCATGTGGCAGTTCAACCATACCGTAACTTAAATGAAAAATACCATCAGCATAAGGTTTTTGAAGTTTTTTGCAAATAAGTTGTAATACCTTAAAATGATAATCTTGCTCGTTGCCAACTACATAAACCGATCGGTTGCAGTTGAAATCTTGATACTTTAATTCGGCTGTTCCGAGGTCTTGTGTTATATAAACTGATGTTCCATCAGCACGCAATAAAAGTTTTTCATCAAGACCATCATTGGTTAAATCAACCCAAACGCTTCCATCGGGTTTCGTATAAAATACATTTTTTTCAAGGCCTTGGTTTACGATTTCTTTTCCTAAAATATATGTGTTGCTTTCGTAATAATACTTATCAAAATTAACATTTAATTTTTTGTAGGTTTGGGTAAAACCATCATACACCCAACCATTCATGGTTTTCCAAATTTCAAGCACTTCATTGTCGCCTTGTTCCCATTTTCTTAGCATTTCCTGAGCGGCAAGCATACAAGGTGCTTGTTTTTCTGCTTCTTCTTTACTTAAGCCTTTATCTGTAAGTTCTGCTATTTCATTTTTATACATAGCATCAAATGCTACATAATATTTACCAACCAAATGGTCGCCTTTTATTCCTGAATTTTCAGGAGTTTCAGTCTTTCCGCTTTTTACCCAGGCATACATGCTTTTACAAATATGTATTCCACGGTCGTTTACCAGATTGCAGGTAAAAACTTCATGCCCGTTTGCTTTTAATATTTCGGCTACACTGTATCCAAGCAAAATATTTCTAATATGGCCTAAGTGTAAAGGCTTGTTTGTATTAGGACTGCTGTATTCAATTAAAAATTTTTCTTTGGTATTTGGTTCAGCAAAACCTAATTGTGTGTTTAGAAAATTTTGGCTTAAAAATTCAACCCATATATTATTTTTAATAGAAATGTTTAAGAAACCCTTTATTACATTGAAATTTTCTACAGCTGAGCAGTTTTGTATTATATAGCTGCCAATTTCGTTGGCTGTAATATCAGGGCTTTTGCGGCTTTGTTTTACAATTGGAAAAACCACATAAGTATAATCTCCTTCAAAATCGGGTTTGGTATAATCAATTAAAACTTCGTTTTGCGAAATATTTATTTGATACAATTCTTGTAAAGCTTTGGCAATAGCGGCTTTAAGAGTAGCTTCAATCATCATTTAGCCGCGAATATAGAGATTGTATAAGGTAATTTAGCGAATAATTATAGTTTATGTTATCCTCTGATTTTTTCGTATTTAGAAATGTTTGCGATGTTAATTTCGCTTAAAAGTTCAATAGCTTTTGGTTTTTCAATTTCATCGGCTCCTTTATAAATACCTACCAGCTCATCACTTTTTGAGCTAAAAAACCATAACAATACAACCGTATTTGGCGCTAACTTAAAAACTTTTTGTACTTCTTGTAATGCAAGATATATTTGTTTTCTTGCTTCATTTGGGTCTTTATAAAATTGGTCGAGACCTTTACGATGATATAAATATATGGCTTTACGCATTGGCCTAAAGCGATCGTTTAGTATATTATCAATAAGATTATACCTGGTTCTAAGAGAGCGTTCAAAAGGTTTCCAACCACTGCGTGCACTGCTTTGTTGAGCCAAAGTAGCAATTTGCAATGCTTTATTAAAATAAGGTGTTCCGGCTTCCATGCCAAAGCTGTCAAAATCAAGCGCTGCAATGTAATAGGCATAAAAAG
Source organism: Bacteroidia bacterium (assembly GCA_046296495.1). Classification (GTDB taxonomy): domain Bacteria; phylum Bacteroidota; class Bacteroidia; order UKL13-3; family UKL13-3; genus JBKBLB01. The sequence goes on along the minus strand of JBKBLB010000012.1, from coordinate 55,329 downwards.
CCATTAATGAAGATAAATCTCCAAGATATTGACCGTCTTGAAAATCTAACCTGTCGCTTTCTTGGTATTTAAACGAAAAATTTTCGTCTTCAAAATTAAATAATGTTGTAAAGTAATTGCTGCCATAAACCGGTCTGCGACTTTGTATTATAGCCGAAGCACCATATTCATAGCTGTTTATATCATAGCTTCTTAGTATAATTTCTATATTTAAATCTATTCTCTCGTTTTGCTTTATTTGCTCGGTAGTCCATTTTGTATTGTTCATAAACTCAGTAAGACGTTGTTCAAGTCTTCTAAATATTGATTTATCTGAAATTTGAACCTGTACATCATTAATTTTAACTACACAATTAAGGTCTTGAGCCAAAACTGATAATTGGTTCAAAAAAAATATTACAACCCAAAACAAAAATTTATTCATTTAACAGTAATGCTATTTCATTTAAAATATCAGTTGCCACAAGCTCTTTAGGTTTTAATTCAAAATTTTTTACTTCGCCATTTTTGTGCAAAATACTTATTTTATTTGTATTTGAACCAAACCCGGCTCCTTCATCATTGAGTGAGTTAAGTACTATTAAATCAGCATTTTTTTCTTTAAGTTTTTTTATAGCATTTTCCATCTCATTATTAGTTTCGAGTGCAAAACCAACAACGATTTGATTACTTCTTTTATTTTTTCCGAGGGTATTTAAAATGTCGGGATTCTTTGTTAGTTCTATTGTAAGATTTTCTTCGTTTTTCTTAATTTTTTCGTTACTTTTTTTAGCCGGAGTATAATCAGCAACTGCAGCACTCATTATGGCAATATCAGTATTTTTAAAATGCTCCATACAAGCATTAAACATTTCAATAGCAGTTAAAATGTTTATTACTTTTATATTCTTATGTTGAGCCAAACAGTTAGTTGGTCCGCTTACCAAAATTACTTCGCAACCTTGTTTTGCAAAAACATCAGCAATGGCATAACCCATTTTTCCCGAACTATGATTACTGATAAATCTTACAGGGTCAATTGGTTCAACCGTTGGGCCGGCAGTTACCAATACTTTTTTACCGTATAAAGCAGTTTTCGGGTTTAGCAATAATTCAATTTCGTTTAATATTTCTTCCGGTTCAGCCATACGGCCATTACCGTTTAGTCCGCTTGCCAATTCTCCAAACTCAGCATTTAAAACAATATTGCCGTATTCTTTAAGCTTTAAAATATTTTGTTGTGTTGAAGGATGGGCATACATATCCAAATCCATTGCAGGTGCTACCATTAAGGGGCATCTTGAACTAAGGTAAACCGCTAAAAGCAGGTTATCGCAAATGCCATTAGCCATTTTTGATATAGTATTTGCACTTGCCGGAGCAATAACCATTAAATCAGCCCATAGTCCTAAATCTACATGGTTGTTCCATTCACCATTTTCGTTTTTTGTAAAAGTGTGTAAAACCGAATTTTTTGTAAGTGTTGCAAGCGTAAGGGGAGTTATAAACTTTGTTGCTTCGGGGGTCATTACCACTTTTACTTCGGCCCCTGATTTTACAAGTAAGCGGGCCAATACAGCCGATTTATAAGCTGCAATGCTCCCGCTTATGCCTAAAAGTATTTTTTTATTTTGCAGCATTGCTTATACTGCTGTTTGGTTTACTTACCCGATTTTTTAAAGTAAATTTTGTCTTCTAAAAATTCTTCGGTAGCAAGTAATGTTGCTTTAGGCATTTTTTCGTATTGCATGCTTATTTCAATTTGTTCGCGGTTTTCAAAAACTTCTTCAAGCGTATCGCTTTCGTTATCAAAACCTTGTAATTTATTTTGCAATTCTTCTTTCATTTGAGCCGAAATTTGATTTGCACGTTTTGACATTATTACGATACTCTCGTAAATGTTATGAGTTTTTTCCTCCATTTTTCTTATATCGCGAGGAACAATAGAAGTTGGTACGTTTTGATAATTATTAATTGCCATATTTATATTCGTATTTATTGATTTAAATTGTTTTTATTTTCAAGTTTTTTTAGTGCTTGTAACGATTTATCGCGGTAAAAGTTAAGTTCTGCCGAATATTTTGTTGTTTCGGTATGTTCTTCCATAAAATCATCATACGCTTCCAATGTATTTCTAAATCTTTCAACTTGCTTTTCTGCAATACTGTTAATTGCTAAAAGATAATTCGATTTTACAATTAAAAAATCAATTTCTTCTTTTTGCGCAATTTCCGGAAAATCGTTTACTGTATTCCTTAATGCAATAATTGCGCTTTTATATTCGCCCATGTTAAAATACAACTTTGCTGTGCGATAAGATTTTTCGCTTAATTTAGCCCTAAGTTTATCAATCATGTTATTACATTCCGGTACATAACGGCTTTCAGGATAAACAGAGAAAAATATTCTTATTGTTTCAATTGCTTTGTATGTATCTGTTTGATCCAATTCTGGTTCTTGCGATTCAAGATATTGGCAATAGGCTGTCATATATAGGGCTTCCTCACTTGTATCTCCTGCTGTTGGATAGTTTTCAAAAAATGTTTTGTATTGAAAACCAGCCAAACCGTATTGTTTAAGGCCAAAACTACATTGAGCACTTCTGTAAAGAACTTTTTTTGCAAGGGCAGTGCCGCTTAAAGCGTCTTCAATTTGCTCATAAAGGGTGTTTGCTCTTGCAAAATCTTTTTTATTAAAGTAGTAATCAGCCATTTCGAGTTTTGTTTTGGTATCATTTGTTTTTAGCGCTTTTTGGTAAGCATTTTTGCATGAAAAAAGCATTACCGATAACAACATTAAAACCGAAAATAACCTGATTAACATTTAATAATAAACTGCAAATGTAACGTTTTTATAATTGATTGGTTACATTTTTTTGCTTACTTGCAAAATTTGTATTTTGAATAAAATTTTATACATATCACTATTGGTATTTTTGTTTTCTTTTTATTCGGTTTTTCTATTGGGTCAAACAGTAAACGGACAAGTTGTTGATAGTAACATAGTTATAACTGATACTGCAATAAATTTATTACCACAAAAGCCTATTATTGATAGCATTATTGGTTATGCTTTTTCTTATATGGGCCGAAATTACAGACGTGGCGGTACCGGTGCTACCGGATTTGATTGTAGTGGATATACCATGATGGTTTTTAAAAATTTTGGTATAAAACTTCCACATACAAGTGCCGGGCAGGCATTGGTTGGTACTGAAATTAAAATTAAAAATGTACGTCCCGGAGACCTTGTTTTTTTTAGAGGAAGAAACAGGAACAGCAAACGCATTGGCCATGTAGGTATTGTTATTTCCAAACCCGGAGAGCCGGTTGCTTTTATACATAGTAGTGTAACCGGTGGCGTAAGAATTGATAAAGTAGAATTTCCTTATTACAAAACAAGATATATAAAAGCGGTAAGAATTTTAAAATAGATTGCTATTTCATTTCTGCAAAATACTTAAAAAAGTAAGGTATGGTTTCAATGCCTTTAAAGTAGTTAAATAATCCGTAGTGCTCGTTAGGGCTGTGAAGCGCATCACTATCAAGGCCAAAGCCCATTAAAACAGATTTAAGTCCTAATTCTTTTTCAAACAATGCAACAATGGGAATACTGCCACCGCCACGGGTTGGAATAGGCTTTTTACCAAAAGTGGTTTCCATTGCTTTACTTGCAGCAAGGTATGCAGCCGAATTAGTTGGTGTAACAACCGGCTCCCCACCATGATGTGGCCTTACTTCAACTTTTACTCCTGCCGGGGCAATGCTTTTAAAATAGTTGCTGAATAATTCAGTAATTTTTTGGCTGTTTTGGTTTGGTACCAATCTCATGCTTATTTTAGCATATGCTTTTGATGGTAATACCGTTTTTGAACCTTCTCCGGTATAGCCTCCCCAAATGCCATTGCAATCAAGTGTTGGTCTTATGCCGGTTCTTTCTAATACGGTATATCCTTTTTCTCCCCACACATCATCAATATTCAGGTCTTTTTTGTATGCTTCCAAATCAAAAGGAGCCTTGTTTAGTTCGGCTCTTTCTTCATCACTTAAGTTTATAACATCATCATAAAAACCGGGTATGGTAATACGGTTGTTTTCATCGTGCATGCTGGCAATCATTTTTGCCAAAATGTTTATTGGGTTGGCTACTGCACCTCCGTAAACGCCACTATGAAGGTCGCGGTTAGGGCCGGTTACTTCTACTTCAACATAGCTTAGCCCGCGTAGGCCGCAATCAATACTTGGTATATTGTTTGCAATCATACTGGTATCGCTTATTAAAACAACATCGGCTTTTAATCTATTTTTATTGTCAATACAAAATTTACCAAGGTTGCTGCTGCCAACTTCTTCTTCGCCCTCAATCATAAATTTAATGTTACACGGTAGGGAATTTGTTTTCATCATCAGTTCAAATGCTTTTACGTGCATGTAAACTTGTCCTTTATCATCGCATGCACCACGGGCAAAAATGGCTCCATCAGGGTGTATATCGGTTTTTCTAATGGTAGGATCAAATGGTGGTGTTTCCCACAACTCAAGTGGTGTAGCTGGTTGAACATCGTAATGTCCATATACCAAAACGGTTGGTAAGTTTGGATTGATTATTTTTTCGCCATATACAATTGGGTAGCCTGCTGTTTGGCATACTTCTACATTTTCGGCTCCTGCTTCTGTAAGTTTTTCTTTAATAAAATCGGCTGCTTTAAAAACATCATTTTTGTATGCCGAATCAGCACTAATACTTGGAATGCGCAATAAATCAAGTAATTCATTTAAAAAACGTTCGCGGTTATTATTGATGTATTCTGTTATCATGGTGTTCAAAAATAAATAAACAAATTGCTTTTGAAAGTATTTTTAAAATTGAGGTGTTTTGCCACAGATTTTTAAATAAAATAAATTTATCTATGAATGTAAACGAAATTTTACCAAAACTCAAAAATCCTGAAAAACAATCGGAAAATGTTTTATTTAAAAAGTATTTAAAGCAATTTACAAATACCGAAGTAGATATTTGGGTAAGAGAAATTACCAATTTGGTTGAACCTAATATAGATTGCACACAATGCGGCAATTGCTGCAAAAAACTTGAGCCGGGTTTACAGTTTGAAGAAATTGAAATTTTGGCTCAACAAAAACAAATGGATGTAATGGAATTTAAAAAACAGTATGTTGATTTTGACGGAGATGCCTTGTTTTTAAAGGCTAAACCTTGTACATTTTTACAAAATACCGTTTGCGGAATTTATGCTAACAGGCCCGCAAGCTGTGCAGATTACCCACATTTACATCAACCAAATTTTAAATATAAACGTAATGTTTGGTTCAACTACACCATTTGCCCAATTGTGTATGTGGTTGTTGAGAAACTAAAGGTAAAAACAGCATTTAAGGCGGAAAGCGATTTTTAATTTTATTTACTTATTTTGTAGCATGGTTTATTTAGAAGCGTTAAATCTATCGAAACGCTATGGAGAAAGGGTTTTATTTGAAAATGTTGATATTACGATAGCAAAGGGTGAAAGGGTTGCACTTATTGCCAAAAACGGAACCGGAAAAACAAGTTTGCTAAATATTTTAACCAAAAACGATGAGCCTGATAGCGGTACAGTTGTAATTGATAAAAATATAAACGTGGCTTATTTACCCCAAGAGCCTGTTTTTAATGCCCAACACAATGTTTGGGAAGCAGTATTTAATAATAAAAACAAACAAACTATCGCCATTGCCAATTACGAACTTTTATTAGAAGAATTAGAGGTAAAGCCTAATGATGCAGAACTGCAAAAAAAACTTCAACAGGCTATTGATGAAATTGAAGCGCTTGGAGCATGGGATTTAGAAGCAAGAACAAAAACCGTTTTAACACATTTAAATCTTCAGTATCATTTACACCAAAATGTAAACAGCCTTAGCGGTGGGCAAAAAAAGCGCCTTGCATTGGCATCAATTCTTATACAGCAACCCGATTTAATGTTGCTTGATGAACCTACTAACCACCTTGATATTTCCATGATTGAATGGCTTGAAGGATATCTTAAATCTCAAGACATTACCTTGTTGTTGGTAACACATGACAGGTATTTTTTAGATAATATTTGTACCGAAATAATTGAACTTGATAACGGTAAATTATATACATACAAGGGCAACTACGCATACTATTTAGAAAAAAAAGCCATGCGCGAAAGTTATGAGGCTGCCGAGTTGGATAAAGCAAAAAAACTTGCTCGCAAAGAGCTTGAATGGATGTGCAGGCAACCCAAAGCCCGCACCACAAAAAGCAAAAGTAGAATAAATGCTTATTATGATATAAAAGAGAAAGCATCGCTAAAAAAAGATGACGGCACTATTGAAATAAATATGCCCATGCAAAGGCTTGGCACTAAAATTCTTGATGTGCAGCATATTTGTAAATCGTATGACGGACGTTTGATAATTGATGATTTTACTTATTTGTTTAAACGTGGCGAAAGGGTAGGTATTGTTGGAAAAAACGGTGCAGGAAAAACCACATTATTAAACATTATTCAGCAAATTGAAAAATCTGACAGCGGAAGCATAACAGCCGGAGAAACCATAAAATTCGGGTATTACAGCCAAAAAGGTTTACAGCTAAACGAAGATAAAAGGGTAATTGATGTTATAACTGATATTGCTGAATACATAGAGTTTGAAAGCGGAAAAAAACTTACGGCATCAGCTTTGCTTAAATTGTTTTTATTCGATGCTAAAAAGCAGCACACATTTGTTTCGTTATTGAGCGGTGCCGAAAAAAGAAGGCTTTACTTGCTAACCATTTTAATGCAAAAGCCCAATTTTTTAATTCTTGATGAGCCGACTAACGACCTTGATATTGATACCTTAAATATTTTAGAAGATTTTCTTGAAAACTTTCAGGGTTGCTTGCTTATTGTTACGCACGACCGTTATTTTATGGATAACCTGGTTGATTCTTTACTTGTTTTTGAAGGAAATGGGAAAATAAAAAGTTTTAATGGCAACTATCAGGAATATTTAAATGAGTTGCAAAACGAAAAAGCATTAAAAACAACCGAAAAGACAATTGAAAAAACTATTGAAAAACCAATAGACGTTAAAAAGAAAAAAGCGGGCTATAAAGAACAAAGGGAATTTGAAATATTGGGAAAAGAAATTGAAGCATTGCAAAACCAACGCAATGCCTTAGAAAAGCTTTTGAGTAGCGGCAGTTCAAACCATACCGAACTAATGCAATGGAGCGAAGAAATTAAGCACATAAACAATTTGCTTGATGAAAAAGAACTTCGGTGGCTTGAACTGAGTGAAATTTGTTTGTAATGGATTGATATTTAAAAGCCCAAATTATCAAACACGTTGAAGTTATTCACCCACTCATCAAATTCTTGCAACAATTTTTTTAGTTCTAATTCATTCTTCAAAATTTGGCTTATTGCGTAGCTCCCTGCAGTTTTTGATAGTTTTTCTCCGTTTGGTTCAAACAATAATGGATGATGTATAAATGTAGCCATCAAAAAATTATTAAAATCTAAATATTTGGCCAGTATTTTTTGCATCAATGTACTTTCAATTAAATCTTCTCCTCTAACTATTAAGTTGCAATTCATTAAATGGTCTTCAACCACACTTACCAATTGATATGCGGGTATGCCATCTTTTCGCCAAACTATAAAATCATTTATTGAATCTTGTTCATCTACTTTAATTTTAAGATGACAATCGGGTGTTTTTATATCATTGGATTTTGTTTTACAAATGCATGGTATTTCATTAAGTTTTATTCGAGAACAATTACAAGCATAAACAAGGTTTTTTTCTATAAGTTTATTTATGTATTTCTTGTATAGCTCGTATTTTTTTTGCTGTGTGTAAATTTCAATTTGCTCTTCGGTGTTTTTAGGACCTATAAAGTTATCAATACCAAGCAAGTTCAATACATTAAAAATATCATCAATATATTGTTTTTTGCAACGTGGTTTGTCGGAATCATCAATACGTAAATGTAGTATTCCGTTATTTTTTAAAACAATTTTGTATGTAAGTAAAAAGTTAAACACATTGCCTTTGTGTAAATAACCACTGGGTGTAGGTGCAATGCGTGTTATGATGTTTGTTGGCAAATGCAAATTTCGGGTAAAATTTAATTGATTACTTTTGCCAAAATAAATGAAAGTTTACCGAAGTTTAGTAGAACTACCTAAAATACAAAATGCTGTTGTTACACAAGGTACTTTTGATGGTGTTCACAGCGCACATCAGGTTATCATTAATCAATTAAAAAATATTGCAAAAACTAACCGGGGAGAAACGGTTTTAATTACCTACAATCCGCATCCGCGTATGGTTTTATACCCAAACGACCATGGACTCAAACTTCTGAATACACTTGATGAAAAAATAGAATTACTGGCCGAGCACGGCATCAATCATTTGGTAATTTTGCCGTTTACTCTTGAGTTTTCAAGGTTAAGTTCGTTACAGTTTATACGTGATATAATTGTAAATAAAATTGGAACAAAATTTCTTGTAATTGGTTATAATCACAGGTTTGGCCGTAATCGCGAAGGCAGTTTTGAGCATTTGAAAGAGTTTAGCGGATTGTATGGTTTTGATGTTATAGAAATTCCTGAACACGATGTAAACAATGTAAGCGTAAGTAGTACCAAAATTCGTGAAGCATTAATGAATGGAGACATTAAAGCCGCAACGGCAAGTTTATGCAAACCTTATTCGCTAACAGGTATTGTAGTTGAGGGAAACAAGCTTGGTGTACAAATTGGTTATCCAACAGCAAATATTTTTGTAAGCGATGAAAACAAATTAATACCTGCCGATGGTGTTTATGCGGTTTGGGTAAAACACAACAACCAAAAATTCGGTGGCATGTTAAATATTGGTAACAATCCTACCATTCCTAACAAAGGTCGCAGTATAGAAGTTAACATATTTAATTTTAATCAAAATATTTATAATCAAAATATAACCGTTCAATTTGTTGATAAACTTCGAAACGAAACCAAGTTTAAAAGCCTTGATGATTTAAAAACTCAACTTGCAATTGATAAATTGCAAGCGCAACAAGTTTTGCAAATAGTATAAGTTTTGGCTGAACCAAATTTTGGTTCAAACACTAAATAAATGAAGAAATTTTTAGCAATAGGTATATTTTATGTTTTTGTATTTTTAACTGAAAATAAATTAAAGGCACAGGTTATTATTAACCCCGATTCGTTAGAGGTGATAGAAAGTGAAGACGATGAAGATGTTTTTGAAGAATCACAAGAGTTTGATACCATTATTTACACATCAAGCGATTTATACTGGGATTTTTTAAGGCCTCGAAACTTTTTGTTTGATACCACATTTGCACCCGCCCGCGAGTTTTATCAGTTGTGGGATACCATTGTTATAAATCCGTACAATGTTGATTTAAAAAGTATGGAAGATACCGTAAAACTAATTCTTGCCGGATATGATGATTGTTCTTTTCATCCACCTGCCATTGGAGATATAACATCCGATTTTGGTTTTAGGCGTTGGGGCAGGCGGCTTAAGTTTCATTACGGCTCAGATATAAGAATGGATGTTGGAGACCCTGTATATGCTGCATTTGAAGGTGTTGTTCGTGTTGCAAAACGAAGTACTGATTACGGATATGTAGTTTTAATTAGGCACAACAATGGTCTTGAAACCTTATATGCTCATTTCTCGCAACTTCTTGTTTTTCCCGGTCAGCCTGTAAAAGGTGGCGATATTATTGGCCTTGCCGGAAGTACCGGCCGCTCTACCGGGCCTCACCTGCATTTCGAAGTAAGGTTTAAAGGTGAAAAAATCAATCCTAACAGCATCATTCATTTTCCAACAGGGTCTTTGCTTAGCGATACATTTGTAATAGACAAAGGCTGTTTTAAGCATTTGTACGATGTAAAATCGGCTGCCTTAAAATCAAAATCAGTTACACCTAAATACTACACTGTAAAAAAAGGAGAAACTTTGTTTAGCATTGCACGCAAATTTGATATAAACGTAAACACACTAGCCCGCAGAAATAAATTAACCACCAAATCAAAACTAAAAACTAGGCAAAAAATTAGGTTAAGGTAAGGTTGATTATTTATTAAAAAAAGTTTGGCAAAGCTTTTGTATGTTTGAATGCTGAAATCAGTAATCACAATGAAAAAATCAGTTTTTATTATATTTAACTTTTTAGGTTTAACCGTTGCATATGCACAAAATAAAGAATTGCAAACCTTGCCTTCAATGGTATTAAAAGATATGAACGGCAAACAAAAAAACATGGCCGATTATAGTAATAATGGTAAAATAACTATAATAAGTTTTTGGGCTACTTGGTGCTCGCCTTGCAAAAAAGAATTAAATAATATAAACGATATATATGACGAATGGAAAAGTAAATACAACCTTGAACTGGTTGCTGTTTGCACTGATAATGCCAGAAATGTTCCAAAAGTAAAACCTTATGTTGATGGGCAAGGTTGGGATTATGAAATTATAATGGATGTAAATCAAGATTTTCAGCGAGCCATGAATGTGGTACAAATTCCCCATACATTTTTAGTTGATGCCAAAGGAAACATTGTCTATCAGCACAGCGGATATGTTGAAGGAGATGAATTTTCGCTTGAAGAAAAAATAAAAGCCATAATCAATAACAAATAAACAATGTCAAGATTGTTCAACATAGTATTTTTATGTTTGTTGAACCATACATATCTTCTCTCTCAAAATTTGTTAAAGCAGGATTCGTTTCCTGCTTTTTTTATTACTGACAATGGTAGAGATTGCTTTTTAGCAGGATATGCCGAAAACGGTATGCCATTGTATGATTGTACCGACAATAACCTTGATGCTGCAAAAAACACAGCAACATCATCACTATGGCCAATTTCTGGAAATACATTTAACATATCAGGACAAAATTTTTCGGGCCTTGCATTATTTGATGGCGGTTTAACAAGGCCAACCCATCGCGAATTTTCCGGTAGAATTATTTTAAAAGACTCAAACATGTCGGCAAATTCACATGCAACCGGAGTTGCAGGTAGTTTGATAGCCGCAGGTGTTGATTCGCAAAGTCGTGGACACGCTTATATGGCTAATTTAAATGTATGGCAAATGAGCAACGATGTTGTAAAAATGAGTATGGCCATGCCAAATATCTTACATTCAAATCATTCATACAGTTCGGCAAGCGGTTGGGTGCAGAGTGGTGGGCAGTGGTATTGGTATGGCGATACAGCTTTAAGCCTTACAAAAGATTATCGTTTTGGTTTTTACGATACACGTGCACGCCAGTGGGATAGTCTTATGTATGCCAATCCAAATTATGTTATTTGTAAATCGGCAGGTAACAGCAGGGGAAGCTTCAGGCCACCAAATTCAACTCATTTTTATTGGAACGGTAGTAACTGGCAACTTACCAATACTACGCGCGATACCATTGGCCCTTACGATTGCATTCCAACTTACGGAAATGCTAAAAATATCATAACGGTTGGCTCAAACCAATTTTTAAATAACCAAACCATTTCGTTAAGCAGCCAAATAGATGTTTTATCATTTTCAGGACATGGGCCAACCGATGACGGACGCATAAAACCTGATTTGGTAGCACCTAGCGGTAACATTTATACCACCACCAACACACATGATAGCGCATACGGAATTTTAGGCGGAACATCCATAAGCACTCCGGCAGTTACAGCATCATTGCATTTGCTGCATCAATTACATTATCAAAAGTTTGGACAATATATTTACAATGGTTTGTTAAAAGCCCTTGCTGTAAATTCTTGTATTTCGTGCAGGCCAAACGGCATAGGCCCAAGTTATGGCTGTGGTTGGGGTATGCCTCGGTTTGATATTGCTGCAAAACACATAAAATTTACAAACGATTCTTTTTTTGCATTGGCTGATGTTACATTACAAAACAACGATACGCTTGAATTATTTTTTTACAAAGCACAAAACGATACATCTAAAATAACTGTTACATGGACAGATCCGCCTGCGGTTTCTAGTGCCCCGGCTTTTAACGATACAACACTTAAACTAATAAACGATATTGATATGGTAGTTTTAAATCATGCAAAATTACCTGTTAAATACCCTTTTGTTTTGAACCCAAATCAACCTGATAATTTGCCAACAACCGGAAACAACTTTCGCGATAATGTAGAACAATGTATTTTATTTAATGATACAACAGATTTTTATTTAGTTAGGCTCACACATAAAAATACCTTAACAGGCTTTCAACAACGTATTGGCTTAGCCGCTTCGGGAATTTTGTTACAACCAACAAAAAGACCTGTAAATTTAACCTTCTCTCTAATTCAAAACCAAAGCATGGTAGTTTCATTTACCAAAGGCAATGGCCAAAGAAGGTTGGTTTTGTGTTCAACAAATCCAATTACGGTATTTCCTCAACAAGGAGTTTTATATGTAGTAAACGATACATTCGGGCTTGGTTCAAACATTGGCAATAATGTATTTGTGGTTTATAATGATACCGGGAACCAGATTCTAGTAAAAAATCTTCAACCCAATACAAACTACAATTTTATGGTTGTTGAATACAATGGTTTTTCAATACAAAAACCGGTATATGCCAATAACTTTGCTTTATCGGGAGGTAACTCTACATTACCTGTGGTTTTAAATTTTTTTAAAGGAAACCAAATTGAAAATAAGATTAAATTACATTGGCAAACTTCGAGCGAGCAAAATAATATGGGTTTTGATATAATGAGGTCGGAAGATGGAAATGAATTTACAAAAAAAGGATTTGTAAAAGGTGCCGGAAATTCATTGATATTAAGAAACTACGAATTTGAAGATGTTTTGAATTTTTCAGAAAACAATTGGCCTGTTGTTTTATATTATTACTTAAATCAGGTTGATTTTAACGGAACAAAAAATCAATCGAAAACAATTTCATTTAAAATTGAAAAGCATCTTGAAGAGAAAGTTTTTAATATAATTCCAAACCCATTTAATAACAAGTTTAACATCAGCTTTAATAGAAGTATAGATAAATTTACGCTTACCTTTTCAAGCATGTTGGGCAAAGAAATTTTTAAAAAAGATTTTGAAAAACAGATGAAGGGTAATGTTATTAGTTTTGATGATACCGATTTTCTTGAACCGGGAATTTATTTTTTGATTATTCAAACAAATGAGGATAGATTTATAGCTAAAATTCTAAAGTTCTAACGAACAACTTGTTTTAAATTATTTAACATATATTGCAACGCTAAATGAGTTTAAACTTGGAGTATAATACACAAAGAGGAAAATTAAATATATCTGAATATGGTCGCATCGTTCAAAAATTGATTGCCGCAGCAGTAAACGAACCCGACAGAGATAAAAGACAAAACATGGCCAACCAAATTGTGCAGCTTATGGCACAATTAAATCCGCAAATACGCGAAGTAACCGATTACAAACATAAATTGTGGGATCATTTGTTTATTATAAGTAATTTTCAACTTGATGTAGATTCGCCATACCCAAAGCCTAATCCTGAACTTATCAACTCAAAACCCGAAAGAATAGATTATCCTCAAACACATATTAAATTCAGGTTTTATGGTAAAAACATTACCAAAATGATAAAAACCGTAGCAGCATTAGAAGATGGCCCTGTAAAAACGGCATACATAAATGCTGTAGGTTCGTTTATGAAAATGAGCAGCCGAAATTGGAATGATGAACTTTTGCACGATGAGGAAATTATGCAACATTTGGCTCAGCTAAGCGATGGTAAAATAATCCTTACAACCGAAAGTGAAGACGTGCAGTTTAACACCATGAACCAACAAAATGGCGGAAGACGTTTTAACAATAGAAATAAAAACCGAAATGGTAATGGAAACAGATTCGGTAATCAGAAAAATAAAAACTTTGGGAATAAAAATTATAAACGCTGGTAAAAGTTACTTTTTACAAAGCTCCAGCAATTCATCGTACTTACCTTTATAAACATTAAAATCTACAGTTCCTCTTATACCTTTTACTCTGGCTGATTCGTTGTGTTGCCAAAAATGCCAGTTGCTGGTTAGTTTGTTTAAATCATCGGTGGCATAGTGTGCAATCCACAACGGATACTTTTTAAATTCAGGGGTGTTAAAGTAGTGCTTGTAAAATGAATAATTGGTGTATAAAATTGGGGTTACTCCATAATATTTTTCGGCTAATTTCAACCATTTTTTAACACCTGATTTTAATCTTGCTGGTGAGCCGCTTCCTCTAATTTCTACGTCTAAAACAGGAGGTAAATCTTCTTTCTCTAATTTTACAACACTTTTAAAAAGAGCAAATTGTTGTTCTGCAGTTAAATGTGGGCGAAAAAAATGATATGCACCCCTTAATATATTGGCACTTTTAGCATCTTTCCAATTTGTAGAAAATAGTGGGTCTTTAATAGTAACACCCTCCGATGCTTTAATAAATGCAAATGAAACTTCAACATCTTTGTGTTTGTGAGAAGCAACTTCATCCCAATTTATTTTTTGTTGATGCCTTGATACGTCAATTCCGTGCACTTCATAATCAGGAGGAATCCAAATGCCAAAACCCGGATAATCAACTGTTTCCGAATTTTTTGGGGTTTTACCTTTTAGTTTTATTGGTATGTAAGTTGCAAATAAAAAAGATACCAGTATTGCTACTGCTACAGAAAAAATAACTATTTGAATTTTTTTTCTTGCCATTTGAATAAACTTTTCAATCACAAAAATAAATTTTACAACAAATTATAAAAATCCATTTTTGTTTAATTACCATATTAAACGATTGATTTTGTATTTTTTGTATATATGATTGTACATATTTTATGCCAAATGTTTATAACAGATACATTTGTGTTTTTATGAGTAAATTTTATATTTGCAGCCCTTTTGTAAATGGCGGGGTAGCTCAGATGGTTAGAGCGTAGGATTCATAACCCTAAGGTCGGCAGTTCGATCCTGCTCCCCGCTACAAATTAGAACCGGTTCAAAGCCGGTTTTTTTATTATTTAAAACTATCGCAAAAATTTAATCTTTACAACACACACAAATTTATGGTTGATTTTTATTCACAAACTAATTTCAATTTGTGGGTATTTTAACATGGTAATACCCTTAAATAGTTCTATTTTGCGTTGATTTTATGGTTTGAATCAATATAAGTTTTAGGTTCAGACAAAACTTAAAATAAAGATATGGCAGAAGACAGAATTATATCAATTAACATCGAAGATGAAATGAAAACGGCTTACATAGATTATTCTATGAGCGTAATTGTAAGTCGTGCTTTACCTGATGTACGAGATGGTTTAAAACCTGTTCACCGAAGGGTTTTATATGGAATGACAGAACTTGGGCTTGCAAGCAATAGGCCTTACAAAAAAAGTGCCCGTATTGTTGGCGAGGTATTAGGTAAATATCACCCGCACGGAGACTCGAGTGTTTACGATACCATGGTTCGTATGGCACAAGATTGGAATATGCGCTACATGTTGGTTGACGGACAAGGTAACTTTGGATCGGTAGATGGTGATCCACCGGCAGCTATGCGATACACCGAAGCAAGGCTTAGAAAAATTGCAGAAGAATTATTAACAGATATTGAAAAAAACACAGTTGATTTTAGGTCAAATTTTGACGATAGCCTTACTGAACCCACAGTTTTACCTGCAAAAGTACCAAATCTGATAATTAATGGTGCTGCAGGAATTGCAGTTGGTATGGCAACCAATATGGCTCCGCATAATTTAACCGAAGCTATAAATGCCATCATTGCATACATTGATAATCGAGAAATTACCATTGATGAACTCATTAAATTTATTAAAGCCCCTGATTTTCCAACGGGTGGAATAATTTATGGTTATGAAGGCGTAAAAGAAGCCATGGAAACCGGAAGAGGTAGAATTGTACTACGTGGTAAGGCAAATTTTGAAACTTCAAAATCGGGTAAAGACCAAATTATAGTAACCGAGATTCCATATCAGGTAAACAAAGCATCGCTTATTGAAAGAGCAGCCGAATTAATTAATGAAAAAGTAATAGAAGGTATATCAGACCTAAGGGACGAAAGCGATCGAGATGGAATGCGTATAGTTTTTGATTTGAAACGAGATGCAGTTCCAAATGTAGTTTTAAACAAATTATTTAAATATACGGCACTTCAAACCTCATTTAATATTAACAATGTTGCCCTTGTAAAAGGTAGGCCAGAAACGCTGAATATGCTTGGCCTAATAAAACATTACGTTGATCACAGGCATGAAGTTGTGGTTCGCAGAACACAATACGATCTTGATGAAGCAGAAAAACGTGCTCATATTTTAGAAGGCTTATTAATTGCTATTGATCATCTTGATGAGGTTATTAAAATAATTCGCGAAGCAGATAGTCCTGATATTGCCAGAACTCAATTGATGGAAAGCTTCAAGTTAAGCGAAATTCAGGCTAAGGCAATTCTTGATATGCGCTTACGCACATTAACCGGGCTTGAACGAGATAAAATTAAAGAAGAGTATGCTCAAATAATGCAATTAATTGCAAGGCTTAAAGAAATTTTGGGAAGCGAAGATGTAAGAATGAAGATTATAAAAGATGAACTTGCCGAGATGCGAGAAAAATATGGAGATGAGCGTAAAACAGCAATAGAAATGAGTGGTGATGAGATGAGCATGGAAGATTTAATTCCTGATGATGAAGTTGTAATTACCATATCTCATTTAGGATATATTAAACGTACACAATTAGCCGAATACAAAGTACAAAATAGAGGAGGCAGAGGAAGCAGAGGAGTTGCAAAACGACAGGAAGACTTTGTTGAACATATTTTTATGGCAACTAATCACAACTACTTGTTGTTGTTTACTGAGCAAGGACGTTGTTTTTGGTTAAGGGTTTTCGAAATTCCGGAAGGAGAAAAAACATCAAAAGGAAGAGCTATACAAAATCTTATAAACTTACCGGCCGATGATAAAATTAAAACTTATTTGATAGTAAAAACATTATCGGATCAGGAATACATTACAAACAATTTTGTGGTATTGGTTACACAAAACGGAACCATTAAAAAAACCTCGCTCGAAGCTTACAGCCGCCCAAGAGCCAATGGTATAAATGCCATAAATGTTCGCGAAGGCGATACCCTGGTTGAGGCTTGTTTAACCAATGGCAAATGTGAAATGATTATTGCAAGCCGTGAAGGAAAAGCCATTCGGTTTAACGAAGAAACTGTTAGGGAAATGGGTAGAAATGCTACCGGAGTTAGGGCAATAAGAATTGAAGAAGGAAATGAAGTAATTGGTATGGTTGCCGTGGCTGACCCAAAATCAACAAATGTATTGGTAGTAAGCGAAACCGGTATGGGTAAACGAAGTGATGTAGAAGATTACAGAATTACAAACCGTGGCGGTAAAGGTGTAATGGCAATGAATGTAACTGAAAAAACAGGTAAATTAGTTGCTATAAAAGATGTAGATGATACGTGTGACTTAATGATTGTTACAAAAAGCGGCATAACCATAAGAATTGCTGTAGCCGACTTAAGGGTACTTGGTCGGGTAACACAAGGTGTAAGGCTTGTAAAAATTGGCGAAAAAGATGAAATTGCCAGTGTAGCTAAAATTGTAAATATTGATGTTGAAGATGAAAATGCTGAAACAGGCGAAAATATCTCTCAACCTGATGCAGAACTGCCAACTCAGGAAACGGATATTACGCCACCGATTGAGTAGAGAATAATACTTTTAATATTTCATTTGAACCAAGACTTCTTTCTTACAATTCAAGATGAGTTGTTTTATTTACTGCCACAAAAAGCAATTTTTTGGGAAAACCCAAAAGCATTGCTTATAAGCGATTTACATTTAGGTAAAGCAACTCATTTCTCAAAAAACGGAATTGGCTTACCCGCCAATGGTTCAAAGCAAGACTTGATTAAACTTGAAGAACTGATAAGCAGCTATAACGCAAATACAGTTTTTTTTCTTGGCGATTTATTTCATTCAAATTTAAACAGCGAATGGAATTGGTTCAAAACATTTGTAATGGAGCATAAATATGTAAAATTTATACTGCTAAAAGGCAACCATGATATTATACCGGTAAAATTTTTTGAAGAAATTAAGGTTGAAGTATTAAATGCCTATAAATTTAAAAACATTCTTTTATCGCATGAACCTATTTCAGCGAACAACACATTTTGTATATCAGGGCATATTCACCCGGGTGTTGTACTTAAAGGTAAAGGCAAACAAAAACTAAAGCTGCCATGTTTTTACATAACCGAAAAACTTTGTGTTATGCCTGCATTTGGCAGTTTAACAGGTTTAGAAATTGTTTATCCAAAAGAAGGAGAAAAGATTTACGCTATTGCAAATAACAGTTTGATTGAATACAAGAACTAAGCATCAATCTTAGCATATCTTGCATTCAATTCTATAAATTCTCTGCGAGGGGGTACCTCATCACCCATTAACATACTGAAAATATGATCAGCCTCTGCTGCACTCTCAAGGCTTACTCGTTTTAGCGTTCTTGTTTCAGGATTCATGGTGGTTGACCACAACTGTTCTGCATTCATCTCACCTAAACCTTTATAGCGCTGAACATTTACACTATCTGGATTGCCACCTTTTGCCAATTGTTCTATGGCCTGATCTCGCTGGGTATCATTCCAGCAATAAACCTCTTCTTTACCTTTTTTTACCAAATATAAAGGCGGCTGAGCAATGTAAACGTAACCAAACTCAATCAATTCTTTCATGTATCTGAAAAACAGGGTAAGAATTAAAGTTCTAATATGCGAGCCATCCACATCAGCATCTGTCATTATTATAATTTTGTGGTAACGAAGTTTTTCCATGTTCAGTGCTTTGCTGTCATCGGCAGTGCCAATGCTTACTCCAAGAGCGGTAAACATGTTTTTAATTTCTTCGTTTTCGTATATTTTATGCTCAAGGGCTTTTTCTACATTTAAAATTTTACCCCGTAATGGTAAAATTGCCTGAAAAGCACGATTTCTCCCTTGCTTTGCCGTACCACCTGCCGAGTCACCCTCTACAAGGTATAGTTCACAAATTGTTGGGTCGCTTTCGCTGCAATCGGCAAGTTTACCGGGTAAACCGCTACCGCTCATAGCGCCTTTACGTTGTACCATTTCTCGGGCTTTACGTGCTGCTGCTCTTGCGGTAGCTGCCAATACCACTTTGTTTATTATTAATCGGGCCTCTTTGGGATTTTCTTCCAGATAATTATTCAGCATTTCGCCAACACATTGATCAACAGCGCCTGTTACTTCGTTATTTCCCAGTTTTGTTTTGGTTTGTCCTTCAAATTGTGGCTCGGCAACTTTTACCGAAATAATTCCGGTAAGCCCTTCCCTAAAATCATCACCACTTATTTCTACTTTTACATTTTTAAGTAAACCTTCTTTTTCGGCATAATTTTTTAATGAGCGGGTTAATGCCCTTCTAAATCCGGCAACGTGTGTTCCTCCTTCAATGGTATTTATATTGTTTACATAAGAGTGAAGGTTTTCGGTGTATCCGTTGTTGTAAATCATAGCTACCTCAACCGGAATTCCTTCTTTTTCTCCTTCTACATAAATTGGTTCAGGCAAAAGTTTTTCGCGTGTTCCATCCAGATAGTTTACAAACTCTTTTAGGCCTCCTTGGCTGTAAAAAATTTCTTCTCTAAAATTTCCGTTTTCATCTGGTCTTAAATCTTTTAATATTATTTTTATACCACGATTTAAATAAGCCAACTCGCGCATACGTGCTGCCAAAGTATCATATTTATATTCATGATGTGTAAAAATACTTGTATCGGGTTCAAAATATTGAGTTGTACCGGTTTTATCGCTTTCTCCAACTACTTTTACATCGTATAGTGGTTTACCGCAACTGTATTCTTGTTGCCATATTTTTCCTTCGCGGTAAACAGTTGTCCGCATTAGTGTTGATAAGGCATTAACACAACTTACACCTACCCCGTGCAAACCGCCTGATACTTTATAGGTATCTTTATCAAACTTACCTCCGGCATGTAAAACTGTCATAACAACCTCAAGTGCGCTTTTCTTTTCTTTTGGGTGCATTCCTGTTGGAATTCCACGTCCATCGTCTTCAACAGTTATGGAATTTCCGGGATGTATAGAAACTACAATGTTTTTACAGTAGCCAGCCAATGCTTCATCTATCGAATTGTCAACAACTTCGTAAACAAGATGATGAAGCCCCCTCATACCTACATCGCCAATATACATGGCCGGGCGTTTTCTTACAGCCTCTAATCCTTCTAATACCTGAATATTTTCTGCTGAATAATTTGCTTTTGTGTTTGTTTGATCCGTACTCATTTATCTTTTAAAATCAGTTTGTAAAGATATTGCTAAACCCTTGTATTACCTAATTGTTAAGTGGGTTTTTTGTTGATGTTTATCCACAATTTTTCCAAGTGAAAATTGGGTTTAAATATTTTAATGAAAATTTATTTAAGAATCCTTAAACAAATACTTTCAACTTTCACCTGCTTATTAAAACTTTTTCAAAAAAACGCTGATTGTTAATTCTAACTTCTAATATATATAAACCATTAGGTATTTTAGAAACATCAAAGCCCGATATTGCTGTTTTGTATGCTACATAACTCTCTGATGCTGTAATATTTAATAATCTTATAAAGTTGGGTATTATTTGGTTTGAACCTAAATTTAAATTAATTAAATTACTAGCTGGATTAGGAAATGCAGTAATACTTTGATTTTTGAAATCAATATTTTTAATACCAACCAAATTGGAGTCGATTGATAATAACCAAATACCGCTTGTTAAATCGCTTGCTAAGATTCTTTTACTTGGTAAATAAGGGTAAACGCCCCAACAACCTTTAAAGCCCGAATAAATTTTTGGAGTTTCGGTATAAGTTTCAAACCAGGCAACTCTAACTGGATTTTCAGGTTGTTTCAAATCCCATACCTGTACCCCGTCATGATATGCGCTAACATATGCAAAGTCGCCATACCAATATGCATTGTGTGGCATGGCTTCGGGGTTGCTGTTAAAACTACTTACAAATTTAGGTTCAGCTAAATTACTTATATCAAAAACTTTTGCATTAAGTCCAATATTTTCATCAGTAAAGAGCAAATATTTTCCGCTCGGATCAAGCCAACTGCTATGGTTGTAGCCTTTAAAAGGATAATCTTTAATAATTGATAATAATCTTTGATTTTGCAGGTTGGTTAAATCAAAAATATACAAGCCGGTTGTGCCGGTACTTAAATAAACAGTATCGTTTCGGGCATACATTTCATGTACGTATGTAAAAACCGGTGTTCCATTTATTGTTGGAACAATTAAATCAGCTAAAAGTGTGGGTTTTTCAGGGTTGTTTAAACCTAAAATTCTTAAAGTGTTTGGCGCTCCGCTTCCACTATTGCCGCAAAGGTATAAGCGTTTTGAAGCACTATCAATAAATATGGTATGTGTAAATGTTGTAAATTCTCTGCTTTCGTAAACTTTATGAACCGAATCGGGAAGAAAACTTAAATCGAAAATTTGTAATGCTCCTAATCCGGTAGCCTGATCGGCAACTGTGTATAAAAAGTTTTTATAAGTTTCATAATCGCGGTTTCTGGCAAATCGGCAAACACCAAATTCAACATCAACTAAATGTAACTTGTTATCATCTGTAATTAAAAAAATGTAAATGCTATCGGTGCTGCCTGCAATGGCATATTCTTTTCCATCAATAGGGTTTGCCCAACCGGTAATATCATTCCAAATATCGCTGCCATCAACTTTTGGTAAATTTGGGTTATTAAAATTATCAAGCTTTGCCATTTTGAAAGCTTGCTGTGCTTTTGTATTAAAGGTAATTAAAATTATTAAGGCTAAGAAAAATCGCATGATATTATGATGAGCAAATTTAAACAATTAGTTGCATTAGCCCGAGTATCGGTAAGTGTAATGTACTTTGGTAGTTTTTGCACCAAGCGAATTAAAAAGACTGTGCATTTTTGGATTAAAATCACCAATCCAAGCAAGTTCGGTTGTTCTCATTTTTGGATGTTTAAGCATGGCATCATGAAATTTCATAATCATTCCCGTTTCAAGTCCTAAGTTTTGATATTTTGGAATAACTCCAAAAACAATACCTCTAACACGACTTATATCACCAAAATTTCGGTACCATAAAAACTTAATAATTCCCCAAAAATTAAGTTTTCCGTTTAAGTGTTTAAAAATTTGATTTACATCAATAACGTTTACATAAAATCCGGCAGGTTCTCCATTGGCGTAAGCAAACCAAATGGCATCGGGCATTAAAATTGGTTTTAAACTTTTAAGAGTTGTTTTTATTCGTTCAAAAGTCATTGGTACAAAATCGGGGCGGCTTGCCCAAGCCTGATTATAAATAGCAATAAAATCGTTTGCAAATTGATTTATTTTACTCATTTCGAAATGTTTAAAACTGTAATTCGGATTATTTAATACCCTTGAAGCCAATTTGCTGAAGCGTTCGTAATTAAAATCAGCGTAAGTTATTTCGCTTGTTGTTTGTTCGGTAATTTTTTTAAATCCGTAATTTTCAAACAAATTTTTATAATATAATGGGTTATAATTCTCCTGATAACTTGGGTTTTTAAATCCTTCTACCATTAAACCCCAAAATTTATCTTTTTCACCAAAGTTTATCGGTCCATCAAAATTGTAAATTTCTTGTTTTTTGAGCCAATTTTTAGCTGTATCGAATAATATGTTTGCTGCTTGTTGGTTGTTAATACATTCAAAAAATCCAATTCCTCCAATTTTGGGTTCACCCGGCTTAAAAAAACGGCTGTTGAAAAATGCAGCTATACGACCAATTAGTTTGTTTTTATCTTTTAATATCCAACGTTTTGCATCGCCATTATGATAAAATGTATTTTCATTTTTGTTAAATATTATTTCAATATCTTTATCTAACGGGCAAACCCAATTTTTGTCGTTTTTATATATAATTCTGGGTATTTGTAAAAACTGTTTTACAGTGTATTTATCTTTAACCTCAATACATTCCATTTAAAGGCGATATTAAGTTTTTTAATGTTGTATTATCAAATTTGTATCAAAAAAAAATTTAAGTGTAAAAAAATACTGTATTTGGTTAATTTGCTACCGATAAAAATAAGTTAATGATGTTACAAATTGGTGATAAATTGCCTGATTTTGATTTACTTGGATATGATGATTTAAAACATTCTCAATACAACTATGCCGATAAATATGCACTAGCGGTAGTTTTTACTTGCAATAGTTCAGCTATAAGCCGTGCGTACAGCAATCGCTTAATAAAGTTGTTTAGTAAATACGAAGATGATAATTTAGCAATTGTTGGAATTTGCAGTAACGATGCTTCACAGTCTCCAAAAGACAGTTTTGATGAGATGAAAAAAGCTGCAAAAAAACTTGGGCTTGATAATATGCACTTTGATTTTCTGCTTGACGAAACTCAGGAAATTGCAAAAAAGTTTGGAGCAACTGTTACTCCGGAAGTTTTTCTATTTAACAGAAAAAGAGAATTAGTATATAAAGGAGCAATTGACGATAATTGGCAAAACGAAGGTGGTGTTACACGCGTATATCTTGAAGACGCCATTGAAGCTGCATTGGATGGAATAGAAGTTGATTATCCTGAAATCCCTGCAGTTGGCGATCCAATCATCTGGAAAAAATAATATTTAATAAACTTGGATCAGGAAGTTGTAATAATAACCGGTGCCAGCAGCGGCATAGGAGAGGCTTGTGCAAGAGTTTTTGCAAAAGATGGATATGCAGTAGTTATTGCTGCACGTAATATTGATAAACTCAATCTTTTAAAAAACGAATTGATTAGAGAAAACCATAATGTAATTGCTGTAAAAGCTGATTTAAGTGTTGAAAATGATTGCAAACAGTTAATTGAAGAAACCATAAACCAGTTTGGAAGAATAGATGTGTTGATAAACAATGCCGGAATAAGTATGAGGGCTTTGTTTAACGATTTAGATTTAAAAGTGATAAAGCAGGTAATGGACATTAATTTTTGGGGTATGGTTTATTGTACAAAATATGCATTACCACACATACTTAAACAAAAGGGAAGTGTTGTTGGAGTTAGTTCAGTTGCCGGTTTTGTTGGTTTACCCGGTCGTACAGGTTATAGTGCAAGTAAATTTGCCATGCATGGTTTTTTAAATGCATTAAGAATTGAAAATTTTAAAAACGATTTACATGTAGGTATTATTGCTCCTGGTTACACAGCAAGTAATATAAGAAATACGGCTCTTAACAGTTTAGGTAAAAGCCAGGCAGAAAGCCCTTTTGATGAAAGTAAACTTATGACGGCAGAAGCCGTAGCAAAAGAGGTTTTAAAATGTGTGTTGTACAGAAAGAGGCTTGTTATTCTAACTGCAAAAGGAAAAATGGCATATTTTTTGAGTAAGTTTTTTCCAGCAATAGCAGATAGTTTAGTTTATAATTCTGTTAAAAAAGAGAAAGATTCTCCAAAAATGTAACTTACTCTCCTCTTTCTTTATTTAGTAAAATAGCCCTATTTAAATTTTGAGTAAAACCACCTACAGGTAAATTTCTGTAATGACAATGGTTGCTTACCGTTCCTGTTTCTTCACATTTGCAACCAACAATTCTTAAATTTTCAATAAAAAATTTACAATTTTTACAGGCAACAGCGCTACAAACTTTAAACATAGCATCTTCGTTTATGTAAAATTTATTACCTATTACTTCCAAATCAATAGCAGCCATTCGCGAGTGGTTTTGGTAAACACAGTATGCAACTAAAAAATATTGGCTGCTAAGCTGTTCTACTTTTAAATCGGTTACTTTGGTTCCGTCTCTAAAAGTCCAAGCAAAAGCTTTTGATAAAGCTAATGAATTAACAGTTATTTCTATTTGACCGTTGTTTAATTCAGCAACTTCAATTTGTTGAGATGAACTTAAAAACGGTAATAAAATGAATAAAAATAGTAAAGGTAAATTTTTTATCATCAGCAATTTATTTAAGTGCAATATTACCAAACAATTTGAAAACTTTTCTCAACCGTTGCAGAATCTTTATTTATGGTTGTTTTGGGCCTGAACCAATAACGCTGTTGGCAGGTTGTTTGAACCAAAATATAAATTAATACTAGCAGATATAAAAAAAACCGCATTATCCACCAATTAATTTTGCAATTATAAATGCAGATGTAGCTGCTAATGCACCAATAAATAAGGTTTTAAATGCACCTTTAATTGGCGGCTGGCCAATTATTTTTGTTTTAAAATAGCCAAATAACAGTAAGCAAATTGCAGTAATTATACAACTGTAAAAAAGGCCATCGGCTGCATTGGTTGTAAAAAAC
Organism: Bacteroidia bacterium; assembly: GCA_046296495.1. Lineage (GTDB taxonomy): Bacteria > Bacteroidota > Bacteroidia > UKL13-3 > UKL13-3 > JBKBLB01. The sequence continues at coordinate 29,929 of JBKBLB010000012.1, read as the reverse complement.
GGAAAGTAACTAGAAAGTGGAACAATGCCTCCAATTATATAACTAAATCCAATAGTTAAAGCACTTTGACGTGCACGGTTTATATCAGGTTTTTCAAGGCCAAGCTCAAAACGCATCATAAATTTTACCCATTTATCTTTATTTTTTGCCAACTCCTCCACAATTAATTCTTGTGCTTCTGTACTTAAGCCATAATCCATAAAAACTTCTCTAACTTCTTGTTTTTCTCTTTCAGGGTAGTGGTCAACTTCATAGTATTCTCTTGCAAGTTCGCTTTTATAGTGGTCAATTTCAGTTTTTCCGGCAAGGTAGCCTCCAAGTCCCATAGCTATGCTTCCTGCAACTATTTCGGCTAAACCTGCTGTAACTATAACACTATTTGCTTGTGCTGCTCCTGTAAGGCCGGCAGCAAGAGCAAATGGTACTGTAAGCCCATCGCTCATACCTATTACAATATCTCTAACAATTTCGCTACCTGTAAAATGTTTTTCTTCGTGCATATTTTTTGAAGCGATTTTACTAAATATTGGTCATTTTGCAACACAAAAAAATAGTATGACATTGTTACTTATGGCACACTAATTGTTTTTTTAAATAACATTTTTTTGAAGAATTGAAACTGAGATGATAAATAACAATGAAAAACTAATGCTAGGCAGTATAATAAGCGATGAATCTGAATCTTCTGAATTTATATCGTTACTAAGCCCTGAAGAAGAGGAATTGATGAACAAAGAATCTTTGCCGCAAACGCTGCCAATTTTACCGCTTCGAAACACCGTATTATTTCCGGGTGTAGTTATACCTATTACGGTTGGTCGTGATAAATCAATACAACTATTAAAAGAAGTTTATAAAAGTAAAAACCGTTTTGTGGGTGTTGTGGCTCAAAAAAAATCAGAGATAGAGGAACCCGGATTTGAAGATATTTACCATGTTGGAACCGTTGCCACCATTATGCGTATGATAAAAATGCCTGATGGAAGCACCATGGCAGTTATACAAGGCAAACGCAGGTTCAACTTAAATAGTATTGATAAAAGCGAACCTTATTTAATTGGTAATATTACTCCTATTATTGAACCAATATTTGAAAATGATGACGAATCGCTTGCTTTAACAGATTCTATAAAAGAAATGGCTCAAAAAATAATAAGCCTTTCTCCGGGTATGCCTAGCGAAGCTGCAATTGCAATAAAAAACATAAACAGCCCAACATTTTTAATAAATTTTGCAGCCAGTAATTTAAATGCAGAGCTTGAGGCAAAACAAGAAATTCTTGAAATAATTCCTTTTAAAGAAAGAGCAAAAAAAGTTTTAGAAGCGCAAAGCAAAGATTTTAAGTATATTGAATTAAAAAGCAGTATTGAAAATAAAGTAAGAGGAGATTTAGAAAAGCAGCAACGCGAATTCTTTTTACAGCAACAAATAAAGGCCATTCAGGAAGAACTGGGGGCGGATTCTCCCGAGAGAGAAATCGAAAATTTGCTCGAAGCAGCAGAAAAGAAAAAATGGAACGAACAAGTAAAAACTGCATTTTTAAAAGAAGTTGAAAGACTTAGGCGAATAAATCCAATGGCGCCCGATTACAGCATGCAGATAAGTTATTTGCAAACTTTGCTTGAGTTACCATGGGATGAAACAACAAAAGATAATTTTGACCTTAAAAATGCTGAAAAAGTACTTAACGAAGATCATTTTGGGCTTGAAAAGGTAAAACAGCGAATACTGGAGTATTTAGCTGTACTGAAACTTAAAAACGATATGAAGAGTCCAATACTTTGTTTATACGGACCTCCAGGTGTTGGAAAAACAAGTTTGGGAAAGAGTGTTGCCAAAGCACTTGGCCGAAAGTATGCAAGAATTGCACTTGGTGGTTTGCATGATGAAAGCGAAATACGCGGACATCGTAGAACTTATATTGGCGCAATGCCTGGCAGAATTATTCAAAATCTTAAAAAGGTAAAATCAAGTAATCCGGTTTTTGTATTAGATGAAGTTGATAAAATAGGTAACAGTTTTAGAGGCGATCCAAGCAGCGCATTGCTTGAAGTACTTGATCCGGAGCAAAATAATACTTTTTACGATAATTACATTGAAATTGAATACGACCTTTCTAAAGTTATTTTTATAGCAACGGCAAACTCGTTAGATACAATACAGCCAGCACTACTCGATAGGATGGAGATAATTGAGATAAATGGTTATACATTAGAAGAAAAAGTACAAATAGCAAAAAAATACCTTATACCAAAACAAAAACAAAATCATGGTTTAAAACCAAAAGATTTTGACTTGCCTGATGAAACCATAGAGAAACTTATTGAAGGTTATACCAGAGAAAGTGGTGTTCGTGGGCTCGAAAAGCAAATTGCATCCATAGCCAGGCATATAGCCAAACAAAAAGTTATGGGAGAGAAATACACAAAAAAATTAAGTATTGATCAGCTAAAATCTATTCTTGGGTCAGAGAAAATTGAAAAAGAAATTTATCAGGATAATGAAACTGCAGGGGTAGTAACAGGCTTAGCATGGACAAGTGTAGGTGGAGAAATACTTTTTATAGAAAGTACTCTTACTCCCGGTAAAGGAAAACTTACACTTACAGGACATTTGGGTGAAGTTATGAAAGAAAGTGCAGTAACTGCTCTTACCTTTTTAAAAGCCAATGCAACGCAATTAAACATTAATACAAAGGTTTTTGATAATTTTGATTTACATATACATGTTCCGGCAGGCGCTGTGCCAAAAGATGGGCCTAGTGCTGGAGTTACCATGCTTACCAGTATTGCAAGCGTATTTACACAACGTAAAGTAAAAAGCAATTTAGCAATGACTGGCGAAATTACCCTTAGAGGAAAGGTTTTGCCGGTAGGGGGTATTAAAGAAAAAATTCTTGCAGCAAAACGTGCCGGAATTACGGATATTATATTAAGTACCAGCAATAAAAAAGATATAGAAGAGATTAATGCCGATTATTTAAAAGACCTAACATTTCACTACGTGAACAATATGCACGAAGTTTTAAATATTGCACTACTTGATGAATTGGTAAAAAATCCAATTGATTTATCGGTAAAAGCTGAAAATAAAAAAGATTAAGGAAATTCGTAATGTTTGAGTTGTTTGGCTTTTATTTGAGTGATACCTACTACTAATAAGGTAACAAATCCACCAAAAACAACACTTGGAACAGTACCTAAAAGTTTTGCAGCCAACCCACTTTCAAAAGCACCAATTTCGTTGCTTGAACCAATAAACATGGTATTTACAGCACTTACCCTGCCTCGCATTTCATCAGGTGTAATTAGTTGTAGAATATTACCTCTTATTACAACACTTACACTATCAAAAGCGCCACTTAAAAATAAGAAAAGCAGAGATAAATAAAAGTTTGTTGACAAAGCAAAACCAATCATACATAAACCAAATGCACCAACTACTTTTATAAGTACTTTGCCGGGTTTTTTAATATTTCTACCTGCTGATAAGAACAACATGGTAATTACTGCTCCAAATGATGGGGCAGCTCTTAACATTCCTAAACCTTCTGCACCTACTTTTAAAATTTCGTTTGCAAAAATGGGCAGTAAAGCTACTGCACCTCCAAACAAAACGGCAAACAAGTCAAGCGATATGGCAGAAAGCATTATTTTATTGTTAAATACAAAAGCTATACCTTCTTTAAGTCTAAATATTATACCTTCATGATTTAAAGTTTTTGGTTCAAACAATAATTTAATTTTTGAAATGCAAAATAATGCGAGCAACAAAAAAAATAGTATGATAATGAAAGAGGCTTTAATACCAAGCCAAGCATAAAACACTCCTCCTAAGGCAGGCCCAATAACAGCAGCAAACTGCCAGCTTGTACTGTTTAGGGTGCTTGCGTTGGTAAGCAAACTTCTTTCAATTAACTGAGGAATAATACTGAAAGCAGTTGGTGAATAAAAACCGCGTGCAAAACCGCTTAATAAAATAAATAAATACATTAGCCAAACAACTTGCTTATTTGTTAAATTTTGAATACTTACGGTTAAAAGTAAACATACAGAACAAATGGCTAAAGCCGTTAAAGCAAAAATTAAAATTTTTTTCTTATTATAAATATCTGCAATATGGCCTGCATATAAGGCAATACTAATAGCCGGAATGGCTTCGGCAAGGCCTATTAAACCAAGCGAAAGTGGATCTTGGGTTAGTTTATATATATGCCATCCAATTATTACGGCCTGCATTTGCAATGCCAATGTTAAACATATACGTGTTGTTAAAAAATATCGGTAACTGATGTTTTTTAAAACTTGAAGTGCCGGAATTTTACTCATTAATTTTTAATAAAAAGCCATTGCCATATTTCTTTGTATGTTGCTTTTTTACCATAGCTTAATATACCAATGCGGTAAATTTTAGAAGCCAGCCAAATAGTAAATACAATAGTTAATATCATAACCAACATTGATATAAAAATTTGCCAGTATGGAACATCAAAAGGAGTACGAACCATCATAACAATAGGAGATGTTAACGGAAAAATTGAAAGACATATAGATGCACTTCCATTTGGCGAATTTATAACAAGACTTTGCGAAAGTACAAATGCAAGAATTAGCGGTAATGTTACCGGCAACATAAACTGCTGTGTGTCTGTTTCGTTATCAACAGCACTGCCAATGGCTGCAAATAGTGCACCGTATAGCAAATATCCGCCAATAAAATAAAATAAAAACATTAATAAATACCCCAAAAAGTTGAATTGAAAAATACCTAAAATAAAATCGTTAATTTTAACATTTCCGGAGTTGCTCAAAGAGCCTGTATTATTAGCTGTTTGAGCCAATTCGCCCACATTTAAATTAAACATTTCCAAAACAAAATTTGAAGCCATAGAGCCGAACAAAACCAATAATAATATCCATGCAAAAAATTGGGTTAAACCAACAAGTGCAATGCCTATAATTTTACCCGACATAAGATGAAACGGTTTTACCGATGATATAATAACTTCAACAACCCTGTTTACTTTTTCATCAATAACACCCCTCATTACCTGAACGCCATATAAAAAAATAAATAAATATATTAAAAAGCCTCCAATAAAACCCATTGCAGTTGCAGTACCCGAAGATGCATCGGTTTGAACATTGTCGTTTACCTGATAAGTTTTTAGGTTTATATTTAATTTTTGAATCGAATCGAGCAGTGATTTATTAATTCCGTTTTGAGCTAATATATTGTTTTTTATTTCATCGTTAATTTTTGATTCAATTGTACTAATAGTGTTTAGTGAAGGCTTTTCGTTCGTTCTTAAAGTATAAGTAATTTCGTTTTTTAAATTTGGTTCAACTGAAAGTATGCCAAAAATTTTATCATTTTTAAGTAATAACTCAGCTTCTACATATCCAATATCATAATCAAAAGAAATGTTTTTAGTTGGTTTTAATCTATTTTGAAGAGTATTTGTTGAATCTATTACCACTATGTTTTTATGCGATTCTCCAATACTATTATTAAACGAAAAATAAAAAATAATACCATAAAACAATGCCATTAAAAGTGGAGAAAATATTGTCATTACAATAAAAGATTTCTTTTTAACCCTTGTAAGGTATTCGCGTTTAGCAATAAGATAAATATTTCTCATTAAATTTTAGTTTAATTGAGTTGAAAGATTTTTGACTGCATGAATAAAAATTTCTTCGATAGCTGGTACCATTTCTTCAAAATTTGTTAGCTCTACATCTTGATTTAAAAGGCAACCAATTAAATCTTTATTACTCATAAGTGTTTTAGGTTTTATAACCGCTGTTTTTTCGTGCTTTGAGAAAGATATGATATCATAAAACTCATTCTCTGCTAAGTTTTCGTTTAAAAAACAAATCTTGTATTGGTTCAACTTATAGTGATTTTTAATTTCGTTAACTGCACCATCCAATACAACTTTTGATTTATTGATTAAACCAATATAATTACACAACAATTCAACCGATTCCATTCTATGAGTTGAAAAAATTATGGTTGTTCCGTTTTTATTCAATTCTTTAATTTCATTAATTATAATTTGTGCATTAATAGGGTCAAAACCACTAAATGGTTCGTCAAGAATTAACAGTTTGGGGTTGTTTATAACAGTTGCTATAAATTGTACTTTCTGCTGCATTCCTTTACTAAGTTCTTCGGTTTTTTTAGGTAGCCAGCTCATTATCTCAAGTTTTTCGCCCCATTTTTTTAATTCTTTTTTTGCCTCAACTAAACCCAAGCCTTTTATTTGACCAAAAAATAAAAGTTGTTCACCAACCGTCATTTTTTTATACAATCCTCTTTCTTCTGGCAAATATCCAATCAATTTAGTATGATGAGGGCTTAATAATTCATCATCAAAAAATATTTCACCATCATCTTGTTTTGTAATTTGTGTTAATATTCTGATTAAACTGGTTTTACCCGCACCATTAGGGCCTAATAATCCGTAAATACTACCACTTGGAACAGTTAGGCTTACTAAATCTAATGCCTTGCTATTCTGGTAGTTTTTTGAAATGTTGTTTATTGAAACTTTCATGAGTTTATTCGGTGTGCAATATTGAAAAAACAATATGAATGTTTAATGTTTTTAACAACTTATATTGATTTTTACCTTTAAGATTTTTAAAGTGTTTTGTTTTGTAAGTATAGTATTATTTATTTGTAATTGGAATGCGCATAAGCATGAAAAAAGTTTTTTACGCCTTTATATTCGTGATTTTTGTTTTTACACGTGTAAATGCATTAAACGAAATTGAAGAAATTGTTCCTAAACAAATATTTGGGTTATCTAATACCCATCAAAGCAATTTCTCTTTAAGTTCATGGAGAGTTGGCTTTGGAACTGGGGTTGCTTTTTACATGGGCGACCAGCGTTATTTAACAAAAATAACTACAAAATTTGGGCCATTTACAGAATTCAGACCATCATTTGTTGCTGAAATATTCAAAGTTTATAATCAAAGAGTAGAATTTGGTCTTAGGTATATAAATGGTCAATCAGAAACTTTAAAATCAGAAAATACGTTAGGAGTTCAAAATAAATTTCAAGACTTGCAATTTAATGTCCAATACAGTTTTAACCGAAACATTGCAATGAATCGTTCAAGATTTACTTTCAATGGTCAAGCAGGATTGGGGTTAATAACATTTCAATCAAAATTTATTGGTGTTGATCCTATATTAAAAAAACAAAACTATTTATACAGTGCAGTTGGATATGGAAACCAATACTCAGATATTTTACCTACAAACAAGAATATACCTAATAAACCAATTGTCCCCATAGGCAATTTAGGGATTAATTTAGGCTATAGAATTGCTCCGTTTTTATCTATTTATTGGCAAAATAATTTAAGCTTAGCTCCAACTTATTATCTAAGCGGTAATCTTTATAAATGGTCAATTTTACCACCTGATGGTTATTTTTATACAGGTTTTTTGGTATCCATTAATTTTGGTCAAGCTTCTAACGGGGGAGCACGAAATTATGGTAAATACAAATGCCCAAAATTTTAATTAAATATTAATTGCAACTACGCTTTTAATTTCAGGTATAGCATTTTTTAAGCCATTTTCAATTCCGGCTTTCATGGTCATACTGCTCATACTGCATGTTGTACAGTTGCCTAAAAGTTGAAGTTTTACTTCAAATTCATCTGTAACTTCAATAAGCTTTACATCTCCACCATCAGCTTGTAAAAAAGGCCTCATGCTGTTAAGAGCCAGCTCAATTTTTTCTTCTATGACAGATTGTTTATTCACTTTTGGTTCAAAAATAAAAAAATTAAGCTGATTGTGTTTTTATGTTTGAATTTATTATTGCTATTTGCTGTGCAGCATTTTCTGCAATATTAAAAAATGCTATTTGAATGGGACTTTCATTTTCCATTACAGCAGGAATTCCTTTATCTCCTCCTTCTCTTATGCTCAAATGAATGGGTACTTCTCCTAAAAAAGGAACTCTTAATTCATTTGCCATGTTTTTACCGCCTCCATTTCCAAATATATAATATTTATTGTTTGGAAGTTCTGCTGGAGTAAAATAAGACATGTTTTCAACTATTCCTAATATTGGAACTTTTACAGGTGTCATACTAAACATGGTTACAGCTTTATAAGCATCGGCTAAAGCTACAGCTTGGGGTGTTGTAACCAATATTACTCCGGTTAGCGGAACAACTTGTAACATGGTTAAATGAATATCTCCTGTTCCGGGTGGCAAATCAATAATTAAATAATCTAACTCTCCCCAGTCGGCATCGTTTACAAACTGTCTGAGTGCAGACGATACCATTGGTCCACGCCATACAACAGCCTGTTCGGGTTTTATTAAAAAGCCTATTGAAAGCAATTTAATTCCAAATTTTTCAATTGGAACCATAAGGCTTTTTCCATTTGAATCGCGCATTAAGGGCTGAGCATTAATTTCGTTAAACATTAATGGGATGCTGGGTCCGTGTATATCAGCATCTAATAAACCAACTTTTGCCCCTTTTAATGATAATGAAAGTGCAATATTGCTGCTTATGGTTGATTTTCCTACTCCACCTTTGCCACTTGCTACAGCAATAATATTTTTAACACCCGGAAGTGTAAGTTTATCTGGTCTGTTTGTGGTTACACGTGCAGTCATTTCAATAGAAATTTCGGCATTGGGATTAACCAATGTTTTTATAGCATTTTTACAATCGCTTTCAATTTTTTCTTTTAATGGGCATGCCGGAGTTGTAAGAATAATTTTAAACGAAATCTTGTTACCTGAAACTTCAACATCTTCAACCATTTTTAAAGTTATTAAATCCTTTTTTAAATCGGGTTCAATAACTGTTGAAAGTGCCTTAATGATATCTTCTTTATACATCAATATGAATTAAAACGTCAAGTAATTAATTTGGTTTTTAAACAAATAACGCTTTAAGCTCGGTTGCTTCGTCAGGTTTCATTCTACCTGCCAGTACTAAGCGAAGTTGTCTCCTTCTTAAAGCACCATCAAAACGCTGTTTTTCTTCTTCACTTTCGGGTGTAATTGCCGGAACTTTTACTGGTATTCCATTTCTATCTAATGCTACAAAAGTATAGTAAGCCTGATTACTTAAAAATTTTTCACCGCTTGGAATGTTTTCTGCCCAAACCTTAATATAAACTTCCATGCTGGTGTTAAATGAACGGCTTACCTCGGCTTCAAGCGTAACAACATCGCCTAACTTTATACAACGTCCAAAGCTAACACTATCAACACTTGCCGTTACAACTGTTTTGCTGCTGTGTTTTTGCGCAGCAATTGCAGCCGCAATGTCCATCCAGTGTAGCAACATACCACCCATAAGGTTGTTTAGCGTATTGGTGTCGTTTGGTAATACCATTTGTACCATCGAGGTTCTGGAATCGGATGGAGTTTTTGATGTAATCATAATTAATATTTTAAATGAAAAAGGGATTAACCATTTTAGGCTAACCCCATTAAGAATTTTGTGGGCCCTGTAGGAATCGAACCTACTACCCCCTGATTATGAGTCAGATGCTCTAACCGAATGAGCTAAGGGCCCTCACGTTTATTTGCTAAACGGGCTGCAAGTATATGTGTATTTATTTTTTTATACAAATGCTTTTTGGTTTGAAACCAATATTAATACCTTTAACCCATGAATTACAATTACACAAAACTTAAAATAAATATAAGTAGTAGTTTGTTTGAAATTATTTCGGCAGAGCTTGCAGATATTGGATATGAAGGTTTTGTGGAAAATGATGATTACTTAGAAGCATATATTATTAGTAAATTTTTTAATAAAAATGAAGTTTTACAAATACTTTTAAAATACGGTATTGACGAAAACAAAACAGAAATTTCGGAAATAGGCCAACAAAATTGGAATGAAGAATGGGAAAGTAATTTTGAGCCTATTGAAGTAAATAATAAAATTATAGTTAAAGCCCCATTTCACAAAATTGATAAAGGATATGAATTTGAATTGATTATTCAGCCCAAAACCAGTTTTGGAACCGGTCATCATGAAACAACATACTTAATGTTGAAAAGCATGATGGATATAGATTTTAAACAAAAAACTGTTTTTGATTATGGTTGCGGAACCGGCATTCTGGCAATTTTCGCTTCAAAATTGGGTACAAACAAAATTGAAGCAATTGATATTGATAGCTGGGCTGCCGAGAATGTGTTAGAAAACATGCGTTTAAACCATATTGAAAACATTTTATTTATACAATGCGATTTAACCGATTTTGAAACAAATTTAACTTACGATATTATTTTGGCAAACATTAATAAGAATATTCTAATAAGCAGTTTTGAAAGGCTATCAACTTTATTGGTTAAAAATGGATTATTACTGATTAGCGGATTTTATGAAAATGATTTGTCAGACCTAATAAATCAAGCTGTTAAGTTTGGTTTACATTATCAAAACAATTTATCCAAAAACAATTGGTGTTGTGCAAGTTTTGTAAAAGTTTAAAAAAATTACATTTGTTGAAACCAAAAAAAAACATGAAAATTCTTAAAAACATTTTAATAGTATTGATTAGTATAATACTATTGGCAATTGTAGTTTCTTTCTTCTTGCCCGGCAAAGTTTATGTAGAACGTAGCATTGAAATTAATACAAAAGTTGAAATTCCGTTTAAATTTATTAATAATTTAAAAGATTGGGACAAATGGAGCCCTTGGCACAATATTGATTCTTTAACCCAATACACATACAGTGAGTTTGCCGAAGGCGAAGGAAGTTGGTACACTTGGAAAAGTAATAACCCTGATGTTGGTAAAGGAAAATTAACCATTTTAGAATCAAAACCAAATGAATTGATAAAAACAAAACTCGAGTTTGAAGGAATGGGTGTGAGTTATGCCGATTATATTTTTAAAACTACCGATAAAGATGTTAAAGTAATATGGACACTAACGAGAGATGGCGAAGGCCTGCCATGGTATATGATACCAATGAGCAAATACTTTAATCTGTTTATGGATAAACTTGTTGGAGCAGATTACGAAAAAGGGTTAAAAGCCTTAAAAGAATTAAGCGAAAAACAACCACAATTAACTATAGCAGGTTTTGAAGCTGAAATTAAAATGATTGAAGGCTTTAATTATATTTCTGTTAGAAAACAAACTCCAGTAAATAAACTTTCGATAACTTACGGAGAAATTTTTAATATGCTTGTTGATGAATTTAAAAAAAATAATTCGAAGCCCATTGGTTTTCCGTTTAGCATCAATCATTCGTTTAATAACAATATGGCCGATATTGAAGCAGGATTGCCGGTTGCTAAAATTTTAAATGTTTCAGAACCGGTTCTTTCTGCATCAATGCCTCCATTTAAAGCTCTTGTAATTCAATATAAAGGAGATTATAATCAAATGGATGTAGCCTACAAAGCTGCATTTGAATATTTGGCTCAACAAAATTTAAAGCAAGCAGGCCCAACTATGGAATTTTATGTTTCTGACCCTGAAACTGAAAAAAATCCTGCAAACGTTTTAACCGAATTAGTTATACCCATAGAATAATGCAAACAAAATACGATTTAATTAACAACGAACTTTTTAAGTTGAACCGAAACAGGTTTAAGGAAAAACTAAAACCAAACAGTATTGCCATATTTACAAGCAATGATGAGCATCCGAAAAACGGTGATGCTTTTCATGATTTTAAGCAAAACAGCGATTTGTTTTGGCTAACAGGTGTGGAGCAGGAAGACACCATGCTTGTAATATCTCCTGATTGTCCTGTTGAAGAATTACGCGAAGCTTTGTTTATAAAACGTACCGATGAAATGATGGTAATATGGAATGGTTATAAACTAACCAAAGAACAAGCATCTCAAACAAGTGGCATAGCTAATTTGTTTTGGATTGATGAATTTTGGACAAAAGTTCACCCGGCTATAAATTATGCCGAAAATATATACCTTACATTAAACGAAAACGACAGGGCTGTAATAAATACACCCTACAGAGATTTGCGTTTTGCCCATGAAATAAGAAACAAATATCCTTTGCACAACTTTTATAGAGCAGCCCCAATTTTGCAAAGATTGCGTTCAATTAAAACCAATATTGAACTTGATATAATGAAAGTTGCTATAGGGATAAGTGAAAAAATGTTTTACAGGGTTTTAAAATTTGTTAAACCTGGAGTATGGGAGTACGAAATTGAGGCAGAGGTAATTCACGAATACATAAAAAATAGGGCAAAAGGCCATTCGTTTCACCCCATTGTAGCAAGTGGAGCAAACAGTTGTATATTGCATTACAACGATAATAATAAACAATGTAATAATGGTGATTTGTTGTTGCTAGACAGCGGTGCTGATTATGCTAACTATGCAAGTGATATGACCAGAACAATTCCTGTTAACGGTAAATTTACCCAAAGGCAAAAAACAGTTTATAATGCTGTTTTATATGTAATGCGTGAAGCCAAAAAATTGCTTAATCCGGGAGTTTTGTTAATGGAATATCATAAACAAGTAGGCGAAATAATGGAAAAGCAATTGGTTGATTTAGGTTTGATAACAATGGATGATATAAAAAAACAAAATCCAGCGTGGCCTGCATATAAGAAGTATTTTATGCATGGAACAAGCCATTTTTTAGGCATTGATGTTCATGATGTTGGTATGCGTTATGAGCCTATGCAACCCGGTATGACCTTTAGTTGTGAACCCGGAATTTATATAAAAGAAGAAGCTATTGGTATAAGACTTGAAAACGAAATATTGATAACAGAAGATGGTTGTATTGATTTAATGGAACATATTCCAATAGAAGCAGAACAAATTGAAGATTTGATGAACAGTTAATTTTTAGTGTTGAACCTAAACGATATAAAGGCTGTAATATTTGATATGGACGGCCTATTGATTGACAGTGAACCATACTGGAAAATTGCTGAGAAAAAAATTTTCGGCAATTATGGATTACAACTAGATGATGAATTGCTAAGGCAGGTAATGGGCTTTAGATTAAACGAAGTTGTTCTTCATTGGTACAAATACAAACCTTGGCAAAACCCTGATTATAATGCTACTGAAAATGAAATATTAAAAGAAGTAACCTATTTAATAAATCAATATGCTCAGGCAATGCCGGGAGTTTATGATGTTATTACTTTTTTTAATAAATTAAATATTCCGATGAGTGTAGCATCATCAAGTCCAAAGCCGTTAATTGATATAGTTTTGCAAAAATTAAATATTACAAATTATTTTAAAATAATTCATTCAGCCCAAGACGAAGCATATGGAAAGCCTCATCCTGGAATATTTTTAACTGTAGCAAAATTGCTGAATATTGAACCTGAAAGTTGTTTGGTTTTTGAAGACAGTTTAAACGGTGTTATTGCTGCAAAAGCTGCAAAAATGAAATGTATAGCCATTCCTGAAATTGGAAAATATGATGATTCAAGATTTACTATTGCAGATTATATTTTTAATAGTCTATCTGATTTTATTGAATCAATACAAACAAAAAACGCTGCCCTATAATTAGCAGGCAGCGTTTTTAATATAGTTATTATTGTTTTATTAGTTTCTGAGTATTTTTAAATCCGGCTGCTTCAATAATCAATATGTATGCTCCTTTTGGTAAATCCGTTAAATCATTAAGTAATACAATACCATTATTACTTTTACTAATTTCATTTTTAATTAATTTTCCGCTCAAGTCAGTTATAGTTATGTTTAATAATTCATTTGACGAATTGTTAATTAAGACTGTTAATTCATCAGAAAAAGGATTTGGGTAAACTTTAACTTCTGTGTTAACATCATCTCCCGAAACGCTAATAGTGTTACTATATTCAAAACTTCCGTCTTTATCAAATTGCTTTAAGCGATAGTAAGCTGTTGGTTCAAGCAAACTAATGGTATTGTCGTTGTAAGTGTAAGTTTTAACTGTTTGTGAGTTACCATTAGCTTTTATTATACCAATAGTTTCAAAATCACTTCCATTATAAGATCTTTCAATTTCAAAGTGCGAAGCATTTTTTTCAGATGCTGTTTGCCATTTTAACAATACTCCGTTTTGGTTTCTAATTCCGTTAAACGATAACCAACTAACAGGCAAAGCCCCATTGCTTCCAATGCCAAATATACCGGTTGTTGTTAAGCCGCTTAATAAAACAGTGTAAGGGTTTGTACCGCTAGCGCTTGTAAATGTAAATGGGTTCCATCCGGCAGAATATCTTGCTACATAGCAGTTGCTTCTGTTAAATCCTGAAAGTTCATTTACTCCATTCCATTGAAAAATTACATTTAGGTTTGAGCCTCCGGCATTAGCCTCGTCTATTATATATGTTTTGTCAACCACATTGTTAATTACCGACATTGAGTTTGGCGTTTGTCCGCTGTAACTGTTGTAAACACCATCAATTATACCAACACTGTAATTATCTGCCGTACCTGCATTGGTAATAAATATAGGATTAAAACTGTTTACATCGGGTCCAACTGGATAAAATATTAACCCTGTACGACCTCCGCTACCAATATTATTTTGAACCAATCGACCAAAACCGTTAGTTACAATAAACGAACTTACCGATCCTCCATTTACATTTCCGGACGCTGTTATTGTAATATTTGAATTGTTTAATTGTATGATGCCATTGTTCAAAGTTAACTGACCATTAACAATAATATTTCCGGCAATTTCTTTAAACCCTGAACCATTAATGGTTAAATTGTTATAATTTAATACCGGAATAAGTTGATAGCTTGATCCTGTAAAAGCAATGGTTCCGTTTGTTGTATTAACATTTGCTTGAGTTGAAATAAAAGCATCACCATTAATGCTTAAAGTATTATTGGTTCCGCTAAAACTTAAACTGGTATTATTAAACATGGTAATATCTCTGCACGATACATTTCCATTTACAACAGGTTGAAAGGGCGTTCCAACATTAATTGTAACATTGGTTAATGCACTTGGTACACCACCGCACCAATTGCTTGGGTTTGTCCAATCGCTGCTTACAAGTCCTAGCCAAGTGCCGGGTTGTTGAACAGATACAACGCCTTCGCTTGAAACAACCTCATTGCAAACGCCATTAGAAATAACTGCTCTGTAACGGGTTGTTTGCGTTACTGGTCCTGGATTTAATGTTGTTGTAGTATTGCTTATTGGAGTCCAAACAAAAAATGGAGAGATGCTGCTTTCCCACCTAATTATACTTCCTCCGCTATGTCCGCTTAATGTTAGTGCAGGAGCAGAGTTGCCTGAACAAATAGTAGAAGAACCGCTAACTATACCACCAACCGGTGCTGCATTAACAGTTATTCTTGCAGAGTCGGATGCTCTTGCCAAACAACCTCCATTTTGAACAATAGCTCTAAAGGCTGTTGTTTGTGTTAAACTTCCGGGTTGATATGTGCTATTTGTATTATTGATAACACTCCAACTTGTAAATGGAACTGTTGCCGATTCCCATCTTATTATACTGCCGGTAAAGCCTGTTAAAGTTAATTGAGAAGGTATATTGCCTGTACAAATATTTTGGTTTGCACCAACTATGCCGGCAATAGTTGGTGAGCTAACCTGCATAACAATGCTATTTGAATTTACGGCACTTCCGGCACATGGCAAACTACTAATCATACTACAAGTAATTATATCTCCATTGTTTAGGCTGTTATCAAAATATGTAGGACTGTTTGAGCCTACATTGTTACCATTTTTGCGCCACTGATAAACTGGAGAACTACCACCATTAGTTGGAGTTGCAGTAAATGTAACTCCGGTTCCTATACAAATATTGGCAGAACTTGCACTAATACTAACAGAAGCATTTATTGAAGAGAATTCGCCAATTTGAAATTCCGCTGCACCATTTATTCCTGTAACTGTGGCCGAATTTGTACCAAGTAAAGTAGAAGTTGGGTCAAGCCATATTGAAGAGTTATAATATTTTACCAAAAAGTTTGAAGGGTTGGCTCCAACATCAATATCGCTGTTTGCATAATTAATCTGCGCAGTATAATTGTTTAAACCAACAAGTCCTAACCCAAATAATACCCAAATTCTGTTTACTGTTTTATTAGCATCAAAGCATGAGCTGCCAATTTGCGGATGATCAATACCAATATTGTTTAAAATTAGTTCACCTGCTGTAGTTACCGATGGTAATGTAACAGTAAATGGAGTATAGGTTGAACCAACACCAATTGGAAATACAATATTTACATTGTTGCCAGTATTTACAAACCTGTTTATTGTACCTATTATATGGCCATTGGTTCTGTTTAATGTTGCACCCTGGTTTATTTTTATGGTATTGTTACCTGCGTTTAGTACTCCGTTGGTTAAGTTTAATGCATTGCTAAAACTAATGGTAGCTGCTGCATTCGCAATAGTTAATCCACCTTGGTTGTCTAAAGTAGCAGTAGTTATATTTGCAGTTGGTGAAGTAACATTATTTCTAAAAATACCTGTGCCTGATATGTTTTGAGCATTATTAATTACATAACCTAAACCACCGAAAGTTATAGCCTGACCCGCTGTTAAAATACCATTGTTCACTAAATTTCCACCAATAACCAGCTGGCTTGGAGTTGTGTGTCTTAGTTCTGAATTTGCTTCAATGGTTAAATTACCTTTTATATACATGCCAAAAGTACCGGATGAATAGGATGGGCTTACCCAACGTCCGTTAGCACTTCCTGAATTAATAATAACATTTTGAAATGGAACAATTCCGTTTCTTCTGTTATCAACGTTAAAGCCGTTTGCATTACCTTGGGTATTACTTGTTCCGTTGCCAAATACCATGGTATGTGAACCTGTAAATGCAGTTAAGGTTGAAAATGCATTAATTCTTACTGATTGTGTTGAATTTGATGAATAGCTGCTGTGTGGTGGGTCAATCAAAATAATATTTCCTGCATTACAATTTAAATTACTTGTGTTTATTGATAAATGATGTACAGCTTGTGGTACACTTGTTGAAGCAGTTCCTGAATTTCCATCAATTATAAGGTTACCTCCGCTTTGGTTAAAAGTTGCTGAACTGTTAAATAATACATTGCCATTCACCTCAAAATTTCCTCCCGATAAATTCAATGTTCCATTTACAGTTAAAGTTCTGTTAGATCCACCCATATCTCCAAGTCGTATATTACCGGCACTTTGAGAAATTGATCCTCCATCACCAATGGTAATACCATTTTGTGTTGAGCCATTTATTAATATTACACCTGCTTGTATATTTAAATTTCCTGCACACTCAATTCCTTTTGTAATATTAAATGTATCAGCGTTAAAATTTAGAGTACCACCAAGATACAATGTATCGCAAGTTATAGGTGTGGTACCTGTATGTGTAACCGTAATTCCGTTAGGTATTATAACTCCATTACTTTGTGTAGGGACTTGAGATGTGTTCCAAATAAAAGGATTGTTCCAGTTTCCGTTTGCAATAGCAATAAATACAGGTGCTAAAGGATTTTCTGAACTGTTGGCTCCAATAAAAAATGTATTGTTTATTTGAGCAAGATTAGAACTTGTAAATGATCTTGTAACAATTGGTATGCTGTTCGTTCCGCTTCCGTTTACATTTGTTCCGGCACTTGCATCGTTTGCTCTAACCATACGTAAGTTTGAAACATTGTTTACAGTACCAACACCTTGGCCTGTTAAAGAAATTCTAAGTCCTCCACTTGCAACAATACCTGTTTGGTTTAATGTCCAGCTTGTTAGAGTTCTTCTATTAACATTTACCAAATCATCAACAAATGGTGTATTCAGGTCAATAAAAATAGATGCATCGCTATGAGAAACACTAAAACTACCTCCTATATTTATTGGTGTGCTGTTACTGTTTATTAAAACACTTCGGTTCAAACCATTTACTGCTATGGGGAATCCGTTATCAACATTATTTAAGATTGTTTGGTTGTTTGCATACCACCTTGTAATTATACCTGATGTAACGTTTATAAAATTATTGTTTGAAACCAACCAACCAGGAATTGTAGCAGATTGGCCCAATGTAAGATTGTTTGAGCCAAGGTTTAAATTGCCGTTTCGTAATATTAAACTATCTCTTAAAACTATATTTCGGTTTGCATTTAACCCGTTTTCATCATCAATAATTAATCTGCTGGCATTTAAAGTACCAGAAGGCATTTCGTTTGCAGAGCCGGTTGTTGGCGTGCCGTTTGATGCACCATAAATATAAATTGGTAAGCCTGCATTTGTATTAAGTGTTGGAATTGTAAAAAATGAACCGGCATTTGTACTTTCATCAACACCGCCTATTTGAATAAAAGGTTGAAGCGAATTGGTTCCAATGGTAAAATTATTGCCAAGATTTGCTAAGCCTGATAATAAATTAACTCTTTGTACAACCCATGGGTTCGTGTTGCTAAAGTTTACTATTCCATTTGGATTATTTATACTCAATTGATTTAAGTTTAATAATGAGCCATTACCACTTAAATTTATGGTTGTATTGTTGTTTACTAATTCCAGATTTCCAGTATTAAGCGTTCCTGTAATCCAAGTTCCGGCAATTGTTCCGTTGTTTGTTATATTTCCGTTTACGGTAAGTTTTCCTCCGGTAGCACCTGTGCCTATAAATAAGTATCCATTTGGCTGAATGGTTAAGTTATTTAAAACCTGTAAGTCGTTTATCAACCTTAATTGACGAGTATTACTAATATCAACCCTGTTATTAACAATTAAGTTAAAAAATGGTACTACACTGTTTATACCAAAGCCGGTTGTTTGAAGCGGTGTTGAAGAAACATCGGTTGATGTGCCGTTGCCAATTATAATATTTCCTCCGGTTATGCTTTTATTTACATTTAGATTAATTCCTATTGTTGCTACATTTGAATTAAAAATCGGATCAATAAATGTAATATTACCACCCGTCATTAAAAAAGTAGAATTTCCAGTTACATCTAAAGCAGTAGTTGTTCTTCTAATTGTACCAACTTGAGGGTCTATGTTTAAATTTCCACCGTTTATAATTAAACTACATGTTGAATTGTTGGTTAAAGTTAATCCTCCAAATATGTTAAATGTACCATTGTTTAGTTCAATTCTGGTTGTTGATGCTGTTTGAATATTGTGATTACCATTGCCAATGTTAAGTATTCCATTATCAATTAATAAATGACCTGCAACTGTTGCTTGCAATGCGTTAGTGCTTGAATTACTTGAGGTTGAAATTACGGCATTTGGATGATTAAGCCATAATCTGCCAGATGAAGAATTAATTGAAACGCTAATATCTCCGGGATAAGGGGTAATGTTACATGGGCTTGAAATTTTTAAAGTTCCTGATGAAATAATTAATCTATTGCTTGTTGTAGGAGGTGCAACTGTAATATTTGGAGTTAGAATTTCAAGTATTCCATTTAGTACTGGATTTGAATTGTTGCCTTTTTGTATGGTTATATTTGCAAATTCAAAGGTTCCGTTGCCATTTATTACAGCATTTAACGTACCAAAAAATGTTGTATTCACAGAGGCTGTTGTAAATAAATCAAAGATTCCATTATTAATAAGATTTGCACTTATATTAGAGGTTGTGCTACCTCCAAGTGAGAGGTTATGTGTTGAATTTCCTGTTCCGGCTGAGAAAATACCTGTATTATTAATTACCAAATTTCCCTGAATTGAAAGACTTGAACTACTTGTGCCAAATAAAACTGTTCCATTTACCACAAGATTTAATGCATTTAAATTTAATGCGTTTATTATAACTGTATCGCCTGTTGAAACCAAAACACTATCGAATGAAGTAGGAACAGTATTTGTATTCCATACTGTAGGGTCGTTCCAATTGCCATCTTTAATACTGCTAATAACTGACCCGGCCAAAGTTGTTGTACTACCGTCTAATGCTTCTCCTAAAACTTCTCTTCGCGCATGAACTTTAAAATGTATTAGTGTATTTGCCGGTAAGTTTGTAACAACTGCTGATGTAATATTTGTTGATGTATTAGTAACCCAATTGTACGTTATTCCACCATCGGTTGAAGCGTAAACTGAATAACCTAATTCATCAATTACATCAGTCCAGTTTAATGTAATGGATGAGTTAGTTATATTGCTGAATGTTAAATTTGTAGGTGTAGAAGGTTGAGGCGCTTGCCATCGGTACATTCTTTGGTTTCCCGGAGTAACTCCATGAAGATTAGTAATAAAAGTATTGTTTAAAG
This sequence comes from Bacteroidia bacterium, assembly GCA_046296495.1. GTDB lineage: Bacteria > Bacteroidota > Bacteroidia > UKL13-3 > UKL13-3 > JBKBLB01. The sequence goes on along the minus strand of JBKBLB010000012.1, from coordinate 9,712 downwards.
ATACTGAATTGGTTGTATTTACTGTAGTTGAGCTTGTGTTGTTTGAAGTATTTACACTTTGAAATGCAGTAGTTGGAAATTGAATGCCAATATTGTAATTAATAGGTGCACCATCTGTTACCTTCATTCTGCCATATACATATTCTATAGCTCCTGTTTGCTCGTATATCCTTACCTGAAAAGTATTTGTATCATCAACTACAGTTGTATTTATTGCCATTCTCAAAAATTCAATTACACAAATTCTGGATGGTGCAGCACCAATTGTTTTGTAATGAACCCTACCTATGGCACTTGTACCAATGGTAGCAATAACTGGTGAAGTAGAAGTTAGCGGACCCAGAAAAGGCGCCAGTCTTACTCCACTTCCCATGTTTGTTAGCCAAGTAATTGCTGGCGAAGAATTTATTCCAAAACTTACCCACCCATTTGATGTTACCATAAATGTTGTAAAACGTTGTCCGTTCGACCAAAAATCAAAACCAATTGGAACTGTTGAAGAACTTTGTGAAGCCTGACTTCCACCTATTAAAATAGTTGTTCCGCTTGCCATGTTTATGTCGTCAATTAAACTGCCAAACGAACGATTTAAAGATGCGTTTGTGTTCGTGCTAAAAACATAACTGGCAATTGATTGAGCTTGAATGAAATTTTTGAGTGAGTAAGTAAGTAGAAAGGCAAAGGTTGCAAACAGTTTAAGTTTTTGCATGGGTTTTAGTGTTTTTTAAGCGGCTAATTTATTAAAAAATTTTATATTAATGTGGATAACTTTTGTTTTAAGAAAATTTTAAGAATTTGAAAGTGAAAGCAATTTTATTAATTAATTATTTTGCTAAAATGAAAAAACAGATTGTTTTATGTGGATTATTAACATTTTGTTTAATACAAGTAATAGCACAAACCAATGTTTTAAGGTATAACATAATTTTAAATATTAAACAATTACAGCAAAAAAAAATTAGTGGTTATACCGAAATAATTTTCATCCCTGAAGTTGAAACCAATAAAATTTCCTTTGATTTAGTCAAGCTTCAAGTAACAGAGGTAATTTTTAATCAAACGGTTTTGCAGTATAATCAAAACGACTCGGTGCTTTTTATCAATTTGCCATTTACTGCAAATAAAACAGACACGTTAACATTAAAAATTTACTACAATGGCCAACCTGTTACCGATGCTACATGGGGTGGCTTTTATTTTTCGGGAGACTATGCCTACAATATGGGTGTTGCTTTTGCCAATTACCCTCACAACTTTGGCAGGTGTTGGTTTCCATGCAACGATAACTTTACCGACCGGGCACTTTTTGAATTTAATATTACCACCGATATTGATTTTAAAGCCATTTGTAATGGATTATTTTTGAACCAAACTGTAAATTCTGATAACTCTGTAACTTGGAAATGGAAATTAAATCAACCAATACCAACTTATTTGGCCAATGTTGCTGTAGGTAAGTATATTTTTATAACCGACACCTTTGTTGGATTAGAAAGAAAAATACCCATTTTAATAGCTGTTGAACCTAAAGACAGCGCCAAAGCTATTGCTAGCTTTGTTAATTTAAAATCTGCAATGCAGTGTTTTGAAAACAAATTCGGGCCATATAATTTTGATAGAATTGGATATGTGGCTGTACCTTTTAATGCTGGAGCAATGGAGCATGCTTCCAATATTTCGTACCCTATTTATGCTTTAGATGGTACATTGAATTTTGAAACGTTGATGGCTCATGAACTTAGCCATATGTGGTTTGGTAATACTGCAACCTGTGCTACAAGCAGCGATATGTGGCTAAATGAAGGTTGGGCAAGTTTTTGCGAAGCCGAATTTTTAGATTGTTTGTATGGAAAAAAACAATATTATGATGAAATCTCAGAAAATCAGTTTCAATCGTTTCGGTTTGCTCATGCTAGAGATGGTGGTTATAAATCTATATCGGGTGTAACAAAAGATATTACTTATGGAACCCATGTTTACAAAAAGGGTTCTTTAGCAGCACACAATCTTAAATTATTAATGGGCGAAACTGATTTTTACAGAGCTTGTAAAAGTTTTTTAAATAAATATAAGTTTAATAATGTAACTACTCAAAATCTTATCGAGGAATTTCAAAAATTTACAACAGCTAATGTTAACGATTTAATTGAAAAATGGGTTTTGGATAAAGGAAATTATAATGTTGTATTTAATAATTTTGAAATGCTATCCAACAATGAAGTGCGTTTTGGATTGGTTCAAACAAAAAAGTACGCAAATCAATTTTTAAATACTATTCCTGTAGTTGTTACTTTCTTTGATTCCTTCGGAAATACAAAAGAATTTTATTATAAAGTTGCAAAACAAATAAACGGAATTAAAGAAAAGTTTGATGGTAACTTTTACCCAAAATATGCAACCATTAATTATTACAACGGGTTTGCCCTTGCTAAAACATATCAAATAGAAACAATTAAGGGAACCGGAGTAAGAAATTTTGGAAGAACCATGTTTTCAATGAATGTTAGAACAAACTCTGATAGCATAATATTTTTGGTTGAGCATAACTTTACTCCACCTAATCAAGACGAAGTTGAACCTGAAAAAGTAAGAATATCTCCTGATAGATATTGGAGAATTGACGGATATTGGACCGGAAATTTTGCTGCAACTGGTTTTTTTAATTACGATGGATCTACCAACCAAACAACTGGATTCTTAGACACCGACTTGTTTTATCATGCAAAGCGCGAAGACAGTTTGGTATTATTATACAGAGAGTTGCCTCAGCAGAAATGGAAAATACATGAAGATTATACTTTTCAGCCTGGTTCGAACCTAACCGATTTAAGCGGCAGATTTAGGGTAAATGAACTCAAAAAAGGAGAGTACGCATTTGGTGTAATAGACGCAACAACTTCAATTAAATATCAAAAATCAGCACATAATGGTTCAATAAAAATATATCCAAATCCTGCCAATAATACTTTGCACATTGATGGATTAAACAATCATCAATTTAAATACATTATTCAAAATATTTCGGGTAAAACATTACAAAAAGGCGTTTGTAACAGAAATGTTATTGATATAAGTAAACTTGCCAAAGGTTTATATTTTCTGGTGTTTGAAGAAAATGATTTTAAACAAACCACTCGATTTGTAAAAGAATAAGCATTTTTAAAAACCTAATAAAAGTCATTTTTTTTATCAGTATTATTAGTGAGTCTTGAACCCAACTAACTCACTAAGATGAAAACGATTATTGAGCCATTTAAAATAAAATCGGTAGAACCAATAAAACTTACCACCCGAGAAGAAAGAGAAAAATATTTACAGGCAGCTCATTACAATTTATTTTCCCTAAAATCGGAAGATGTAATAATTGATTTGCTTACTGATAGCGGAACCAGCAGTATGAGTGCTGCTCAATGGGCAGCTCTAATGCAAGGTGATGAAAGTTATGCAGGAAGTCCATCGTATTTTAAGTTCGAAAAGGCTGTAAAAAAACTTACAAATTTTCAATATATTATACCAACGCATCAGGGTAGAGCTGCCGAAAAAATTTTGTTTAGCATAGTGGGAGGAAAAGGTAAGTTTATTCCCAACAATCGCCATTTCGATACAACAAGGGCAAATATAGAATTTACAGGTGCTGTTGCAGCCGATTTGGTAATTGATGAAGCAAATGACCCATCAAATATGCATCCGTTTAAAGGCAATATGGATATTGAAAAACTTGAGAAATTTATTGTTGATAATGGAGTAGAGAATATACCTTTGGTAATGATAACAGTTACAAACAATAGTGGGGGAGGGCAACCGGTAAGCATACAAAATATTAGAGATGTAAAGCAAGTGTGTTTAAAATACGGATTACCTCTTTTTATAGATGCATGTCGCTTTGCCGAAAATGCATATTTTATAAAGTTACGCGAAGAAGAATTTAAATACAGCACTATTGAAGACATAGTAATAGAAATGTTTAGCTATGCTGACGGATGTACCATGAGTGCAAAAAAAGATGCGCTTGTAAACATTGGAGGTTGGCTTGCTGTAAATGATGAAAAACTGGCCGAGCAGGCAAGAAATTTATTAATATTAACAGAAGGTTTTCCTACTTATGGAGGTTTGGCAGGGCGTGATTTGGAAGCTATTGCACAAGGGCTTGAAGAAGTAGTTGATGAAGATTATTTGCATTACAGAATAATTTCTACACAATACCTTGGCGAAAATTTACACAAAGCCGGAATTCCGGTTGTATTGCCAATTGGCGGACATGCAGTGTATATTGACGCAAGAACCATGCTGCCCAATATACCACCTTTGCAATATCCGGGTCAGTCATTGGCTATAGAAATGTATTTACATGCAGGTATAAGGGCTTGTGAAATTGGAACTGTAATGTTTGGAATGCAGCCAAACGGTGAAGAAAAGCCAGCCGATATGGACCTTGTAAGACTCGCTATACCTCGCAGGGTTTATACGCAAAGCCATATTGATTATGTTGTAGAAGCGCTAACAGAAATTAATACATACAAACAAAATTTAAAACCATTAAAAATTACCTATCAGCCAAAACAGCTTAGGCATTTTACGGCAAGGTTTTCGTTTTTAAACAGTAATGAAACAAGTAGTTTGCTGCAAAAAGCATTTGGCGATAATTGATTAAACTTAAAATCCTTCATTCATTTTTTTTGAATTTTGCCATATAGAAACCATCAAATCCGGTTTCTGCTGGCAATAAAATTTTTTCATCAAGTAATTGATAGTTTTTGTTGTTGTTTAAAAAAGTTTCTACCCGAGTTTGGTTTTCAATTGGTAAAATACTGCACGTGGCATAAACCATTATACCATTAACTTTTAACATATTGCAGTAGTTATTTAAAATTTTTTGTTGAACCGAGAGAACTTCATCTAAACTTTGCTGAGTTAATTTCCATTTGGTATCGGGGTTACGTTTTATAACACCTGAGCCTGTACAAGGTACGTCTAGCAATAGTTTATTGGCAAAGTTTTTATATTTTTTTATAGTGTTTTCATTTATCAATTCAGTTGAAATATTAAATGCACCATTTCTTGCTGCACGTTTTTTAAGTTCGTTTAATTTCCATTGTTCGGTATCCATGCTTAAAATGGTGCCTTTATTTTTTGTTAAAGCCGCAATATGTAGCGATTTTCCACCCGCGCCAGCGCATGCATCTATAACTTTTTCTCCAGGTTGAGGGTTTAAAAATGCAGCCACCATTTGCGAATTAGCATCTTGTATTTCAAATAATCCATTTTTAAATTCTTCTAATTTAAACAAGTTGCTTTTTTCTTCAACCAATAATGCATCAGGATAATTTTTTATGGTATTTACTTTAATTCCTTGCTTTTTTAGTAATTCAATTAAAGTTTTTATATCTGTTTTTAATGAGTTTACCCGTAAAACCATTTTAGCCGGTTTGTTTAATTCTTCTGCATTTGCCGGCCAATTTTCACCAAGTTGTTTAGATGCTATTTGATTAAACCAATCGGTAAATGAATATTTTACAGAAATATTTTCTTGTGCCTCATCGTATCGTATTTTTACAATGTTTGGGTTTATACCTTTAAACTCTTTCCAATCGGGTAAATCAATCTTTTTAAGAATAAAGTGAATAGCAATAATCGCATAGAAATCTTTAATTTTATTAGGTTCAAACAGTAAATTACCTTTTAAACAATAGTCGTAAAGTCGCAACCATCTTACACACTCGTAAGTAGTTTCAGCAATAAAAGCCCTGTCTCTGGCTCCCCATTTTTTATTGCTTTTAAGGCAAGTTTCAATTACCTTATCGGCATGATAACCATTTATAAAAATGTCTTTTAAATTATGGTTAACAACATCAACCAGTAGTTTATGAAATTTCATCAGCTTTGTATTCTTTAATTATGCGCCACTCGTTGGGGTAGCAATTATTTATGCGGTTGCCAACAATATTTACAAAACCAATTGGCGTATTTTTATATGTAAGCAAGGCGAAACCGTTAGTTAAATTACTTTTAAATGTTATTTGTTGTTTACGTAAGTAAAGCAAAGCTTCATTTAAGTCAACTTCTATTGTTTGAAATGGATTCTTAAAACCAGTGTATAAAGCCAAAGCATGATGTGGTATAAGTTTTTTATTTTTATTAAGTTGACCCAAATTTATCCCGGCATAAGCCATATTTAAATTTTTCTCAATAAAATCATAATCGTTAGAAAAGTTTTTGGGTATTGCATATAACAATTCGTTTTTGTTTCTAATTTCAAAGTTATCTCCATTTACAATAAAATCTGAAACATTTATAGGAGCTTTTTTATTGTATTTATGAAAAAAATTCTTTTTTTTCTTATCAGGTACAAAATTATTTCCTGGCTTTTGTATTATTGCCATAAATAGTCCTTCTCCAACGGTTAAATGAGGCAAAAACCTGTAACAAGCTTCTTCAATCTCAACAATTTGCCAGTTTGGTTCAATTGGAATTGTAACTTTACTAAAGCCATACTCTTTAATTAAAAAATGAATAATTTCTTCGTTTTCGGTTTTATTAAAAGTACAGGTACTGTAAATTAAAAATCCACTTGGTTTTAAAGTATTTATTGCATGATGCAAAATTTTTTGTTGCCTTAACGAGCATAGTTTTACATTTTCCAAACTCCATTTTTCTGCGGCTTTTGGCTGCTTTCTAAACAAACCTTCGCCACTGCAAGGAGCGTCAACCAAAACCAAATCAAAAAAATCAATAAGTTCTAAAAAATCTTCGCTTGAGTTGTTTGTAACAATGGTATTTGCAAGTCCCCATTTTTGTATGTTTTGAACCAAAGTCGAAACGCGGGATTTGATAATTTCGTTTGCAATTATCATTGAATTTTTAGGTAAAACTGATTGCAGAATGGTTGTTTTACCTCCGGGAGCTGCACACAAATCAAGGGCTTTTTTTATATCATAAGTTTGTTTTAAATAATTTACTACATGACATAAAAACATACTGCTTATCTCTTGAACATAGTATGCGCCTGCAGCAAATAATGGGTCGGCAGTAAACTGAGGTCTTTGGTTCAAAATATAACCTAAACTACACCATGGTACCTGATGTGAGTTTTGTAAAAATGAAATATGTGAATTTTTTTTGAAAGGATTTAGCCTAATAGCAGTTGCTGCATCATTATCCAAAGCATTTATAAATGCATTTGCATCTACATCAAGTTTTTTTATTTGGTTTATAAAGTCAACAGGCCAAAGGCTCATATCAAAGCAAATTAATTATTATGTATTTAAATTTATGTTATACTGTAAGAATTTTCGGAAATCAATTTTTGGAGTAAAAAAGTAAAATAAAATAAATTTTGACAAGTTTTTGATATTAATATATTTGCCGTTATCTGTTTTTTTAACAATGCCTCATAAAAAGAAAAAAATACGATTGGAGTTTGACATAAAAACCTCTCCGGCACTTTTATACAACTATATATCTAGCCCGAGTGGTTTGTCTCAGTGGTTTTGTAAAGATGTAATTGTAAAAAACCATTCATATATTTTTATTTGGGATGATAATGGCGACCAAAGTGAAGCCGATTTGGTAAAAGAAATGCCAAATAAATATATAAAATTCAGGTGGCATAATGCAAAGCCCGATGAATTTTTTGAGTTTGAAATTATACACGATGAAATTACCGATGATACAGCTTTGGTAATAATTGATTTTATTGAACCGGAAGAAGAAGACAATATTGCGCGACTTTGGTGCAATCAAGTTCACGAATTAAAGGTTTTGTTGGGTGGGTAAAACCTTATTCAATTTTTAGTTCGAAAGGCATTTTTGCCTGAATGCCTTGCAGATGCTTAATTTTATTTAATTGGTTGTATAAATTATAGTATTCTTCACCTAATGCAAATTTTGAAAATTTAGCCTGAGCGTCATCTGTTAATATTGATAACAATTCTTCGAAAGGTTCTTTTTGTTCAGGCAGATTAACAGTTCTATAATCTTCTAGTTTTGCAAGTTCTGCAGCATATTTTACCGCATCGTTCAATCCACCAAATTCGTCAATAAGTCCTAATTTTTTAGCTTCAATGCCACTGTAAACTCTTCCTTGAGCCAATTCATCAACCTGCTGTTTTGTTAGATTTCTGCCAGCGGCAACATTAGAAATAAAATCATCGTAAACCTTATCAACTTCATTTTGCAGAATAGCTTTTTCATCAGCTGTTAGAGCCCTGTCGGGCATGCCAATATCTGCATATTTGCCAAATTTTACGGTTTCTATGTTTATGCCTAATTTATTATTTAGCAAATTTTTTGCATTTATAAGCAAACCAAATACGCCAATAGATCCGGTAATTGTATTTGGCTGAGCAAAAATTTTGTTTGCCGGTGCAGCAATATAATACCCGCCACTAGCAGCAACTGCGCCCATACTTACCACTACAGGTATTTTTTGTTTAGCAAGCGATATTTCTCTCCATATTACATCGCTGGCAAGCGAACTACCCCCAGGCGAGTTTATGCGCACAACCAAAGCTTTATATTTATTTTTTGTTCTTATTTGTTTTATGATTTCTGCAATTTTATCGCTGCCAATAATTTCATCGTTTCCTTTTCCATTCATTATTTCTCCGCTGCAATACAAAACGGCTATTTTATTATCGCTTACCGATGTTTTAGGGTTAGGAATATTGTTAAACGTTTTTAAACTAACTACCGATAAATCTTCTTCGGGTTTTATACCACAGGCTGTTTTTAACTCGGCTTCCACTTCATCAGCATATTTTACCGAATCAATTATTCCTAATTTAATAGCATCTAAATTATTTTGTGTTTTAAGATTTTCAATTATATCTTTAAGCGTATTTTCATTTATCCCTCTTGATGCGGCAATTTGACTAACGAAATATCCGTACAAATTACCTAAATAAGTTTCTATTTGTTGTCTGTTTTCACTGCTCATTTTATCGGTTATAAATGGCTCTCCTGCACTTTTGTATTTACCATGCCTAATTAATTGTGGTTCTACACCAATTTTATCGAGCATATTTTTTAAATATATTACCTGACTACTAAAACCATTCAGCAATATTTGGCCCGCAGGATTTAAATAAATTTTATCGGCTACCGATGCAACATAGTAGCTGTGCTCATCCATAAACTCTCCGTAAGCAATTATAAATTTGCCGCTGTTTGTTTTAAAAGCTATTAATTCATTTCTAATTTCGTTTAAAGTAGCATAATCGCTAGGCCACAAACCACAGGTAAGCTTAATGCCTTTTATGTTATCGTTTTCAGCTGCTTTTTTTATGTTTAAAATAATATCATTTAAACCAATTGTGGTTGAACCAAAACCACTAAATCCGCTGCTAAACATGTTGTTACCACTACGTTCAGGAATATCATAACTTAAATCGAGTTCAAGTATTGAATTGGGTTTAATTTCGGCTTTTGTACTCTTTTTTGAACCTGCAATGGCGCCAATAATTATACTAAACAGAATAATTAGTATAAACAAACCCAAAACAAAGCCCAGCATACTTGCAAAAGTTATTTTAAAAAACTGTTTCATATATATAATATTAAAATAATAAGCAATAATAAATAAATAAACTTATGTCAATAGCGTCCTAAACGTTTAAAAAAAGGAAAGGGAAGTTTAATCCTCATAGTTACCTTTGAGGTGCAAAAAAAACAAAACCCTTTCCAGATGGTAAATGTAACATTATTTTCTCAAATT
>JBKBLB010000011.1:0-87622 GCA_046296495.1 Bacteroidia bacterium | reverse complement strand
TAATTTGTGAAAACAGCGTTACATTTGTCATTAGAAGGGGGGGGATTTTGTGGAACCTCAAAGGTAACAATGAGGATAAAAACTTCTCTTTCTTTTTTAAACGTTTAGGACGCTATTGATTTTTTTTCTATAAAAATTCCAACAAGTAATATTAAAAAACTAGTTACAAATGCAATAAGAGCAACTTTTAGTGCAATATTTTCCGATTCATCTTTTATTTTATCTACTTTCTTCATTTTCTATTTCTTCTTTAAAACAGCAAACAACTCTTTGCCTTCTCTTGGTTTTATTGAATTAAATGCAGGAGCAAATGTTTTTATATTAAAATAGGGTTCAAAATAGTTTAAATACTCTTGCAAACAACCGCCAAAAGGCGGGCCTTCATTGGTAAGCGGAAAATCAAAAAACAAACCGGCCAAAACACCGTTTGGCTTAAGTAATTCATACATTTTTTTTGCATAATCGGCCCTCAAAGTTGGGTTCAAAGCACAAAAAAAAGTTTGTTCTAAAATTACATCGTATTGGCCTTTGTGTTCAAAAAAATCAACGCAAACCAATTGTAATTTGCCGCAATGAATATGTTTAGCAAATTTTTGTTGAATATTTTTTATGGCAGCCTCAGCAAAATCAAGAATGGTAATATTGGTAAAACCCATATTTATTAATTCTTCAGCTTCGTGAGCATTGCCACAACCTGGTATTAAAATTTTTATGCTTTTATTTTCAATTTGTGCTGCATATTGAACCAAAGCCGGAGAAGCATGGCCAATATCCCAACCGGTTTGTTGCTGCAGGTAACGATTGTTCCAGTATTCTGCGTTTAAATTTTGCATACGAATGGGTAGTAGTTATATTTGAATGCAAATTATATTTTTTTATGAAATTTTTTATTGATACAGCAAACATTGCACAAATAAAAGAGGCCAACGATTTGGGCATTCTTGATGGCGTAACAACCAACCCAAGCCTTATGGCCAAAGAAGGCATTACCGGGCAAGATGCCATTTTAAAACACTATGTTGATATATGCAATATTGTTGATGGAGATGTAAGTGCCGAAGTAATAAGTACCGACTATAAAGGCATGATAGAAGAAGGAGAAAAATTAGCTGCATTGCACGAAAATATTGTAGTAAAAATACCCATGATTAAAGATGGTGTAAAAGCCATAAAACACTTAACAAGCAAAGGTATTCGCACCAATTGTACACTTATTTTTGGTGCAGGGCAAGCCATATTGGCTGCCAAAGCAGGCGCAACTTATATATCGCCATTTATTGGCCGCCTTGATGATATTAGCTACGATGGCATGGAATTAATTTCGCAAATTTCCCATATTTACTCAGTACAAGGATACGAGTCGCAAATTTTGGCAGCTTCAATTCGCAATCCGGTACATATAATAAAAGCGGCACAAGTAGGCGCACATGTAATTACCAGCCCGCTCGATAGTATTTTAGCCTTACTAAAACACCCGCTAACCGATATTGGACTTGAAAAATTTTTAGCCGACCATAAAAAAGCTAATGGTTAAATTTTTATTAACCCTTTTTTAATATCAATTTTTTCATAACATTTGTTCTATAAAACAATAACATTATGAAAAAAAATTTAGGAGTAGCTGACCGCTTAATTAGAGTTATTATTGCGGCAATTATTTTTTACCTTAACTACAATGGAACGCTTACAGGCACACTTGGCATTGTGCTTATGGTGTTTGCATCAATTTTTGTGCTTACATCGTTTTTAAGTTTTTGCCCGATTTATTATGCGTTAAAACTTTCAACAAGGCCAAAAGAAGAAAAATAGTTTTTTATTCGTGCAATGGAATTTAAACTCAACTTTTCCATTGCCAAACCCGATTTCAATATTCATCACCAACACAAAATATTGTTGGTTGGTTCTTGTTTTGCATCAAATATTGGCGACTATTTACAACTATATAAATTTAAAACTTGCCTAAACCCTTGCGGTATTGTATTTAATCCCATTAGCGTAGCCAATACTTTTAAATTTATTTTAAGCCCTGATACTTTAACCGATAACTACCTTTTTACCCGCAATGGGCTTTGGCATTCGTGGATGCATCACGGCAGTTTCAATCATCACCGGTTAATTGATTTTAAAAAAAAAATTGTATCATCAATAAACAATGCCAATAACTTTATACATTCTGCTGATTATATTTTTATCACTCTTGGTTCGGCACATGCTTACAAACATTTACAACTAAACGAATTTGTGGCCAATTGCCACAAAATGCCGGCCAATTTGTTTCAAAAAATCTTGCTTAAACCAAATCAGGTTACCGAAACCCTTGGCTCAACCATAAAAAACATACAATTTGTAAACCCAAACGCCAAATTTGTTTTTACTGTAAGCCCTGTAAAATATATTAAAGACGGGCTTCACGAAAACAACATCAGCAAAGGTATTTTACACTATGCCATTAACGAAATTTGCAGCGAGTTTAAAAACACTTATTACTTTCCGGCTTACGAAATTGTAAACGATGAATTACGCGATTACCGCTTTTACAAACCCGATTTTGCTCACCCAACCGAACAAGCTGTAGATTATGTATGGAAACGTTTTTGTGAAACTTATTTTAACGAACAAACCAATGCTTTAACAGAAGAAATAAGGAAAATAAAATCGGCCATGGCTCATAAACCCTTACACAAAGACAGCACCGAATACAAAAGTTTTTTGAGCCAAATGCTGGTCAAAACACAACAATTGCAAAACCAACACCCCGAAATTGATTTTACCGGAGAGTTGAGCTATTTTGGCAATAGTTTTAATTGATGACGTGTAAAAATGGATAATTTTATATGCCAATAATTTAACTAAAAAGACTTTTGTAGATAGAATTAAATAAATACGGTTCAGTATTCTGTTAATTACTATTAATAATGATATATTTTAAGAAAATACGAAGGAATAAATTTTTCGTTTAAAATTAATTTAATTTTATAAAAGTAGTAAACTCCATTTAATTAATTTTTGTTTACCAATATTTTAAAATTGATAACTAAAAAAATTAATTAACATAAAATGTATTTACATCTGTAAATAAGGTTTATATATTAATGGATTTTATTATAGGCATCTATAAAATTTAAAGAATTACAAGCATATAGGTTTAGAATAATATAAAAAGTTTTCCTAAAAAACAATGCGATTAAACAAAGAAATTGCTTTATGGCAAATAAATATTATCCTCTATGTTTAAATTATTTGGAAAATTAACTACTATATTATGGTTATTATTAGGGTTAGTTCCCAAGATATAATTTATTGGAATACCATTTGGCAGTATTTGTGGGAGAAAAACTTTAAACCTCCCGGCAATTTCATGGGTATCTTGCATATCATATTTATTTTCATTACATACTACTGCTATAGAAATGTAAATATCATTTAAAAACTCCATTTTTTTCTTATATTGTTTTATAAATAAATATCTTCGATAAGCATAATCTCTCACAATTTGAGAATATCCTAATACATCATTAGGACCACAATAAGCAATAGTTGATTTAAGATATTTTTTTATTCTACTGAGAAATGGATCGTTATGATAAAACCCAACTCTAAAAAATGGGCCAATGGTTGAATAGAAAATAAAAAAACCTTGTCCGCAATTTAAGTAATTAAAATTAGGTTTTAAGTTTATTTGAGGGAAAGCCTGAATAAAAATGGGTCTATTTGGACGCATTTCATTTCCAACAACTTCAAAATGTCCTTCCCAATCTGTTATCTGAATTGGCTCTAATCCATCAAACAAATCGCTAAGTTTATAAAAATTACTAAAATCCAATGGCATAATATTATAATTATATACTACAAGTTTAATTGGTTAAAATAATAAAAGCAAATTTTTACACGACTAAATTCCAATCAACATCATTGCAAGCATTCCATTTTTCTTTATCCATTTTGCGGATAGATTTAAGTTGAACATCAGCCGTTTTAGGAATTTCTTTACAGTTGTTTAATACAAAATCATCGGCAGGCAACCAAGGGCGGTGATTATCGGTAATATATACTTCGCATTTTACTAATTTTAAAGCATGCATTAACCATGCACCCCATGTTTTACCACCACCTCCTCCACCGCCACCATAACGCACATGTATAACATGAGAAATGTTGGCGTTGTTGGGTAACATTTTTTTGCAAAAAAAGGTTTCGTTTTCGGCAAATGCATATATAATTTTAAAATACATTTTTCCTAATTCAAAATCATCAATCATTAATTCTAAATAAATTGTTCTGTCGGTAGCAATGCTGCCTTGCGGAAAATCAACCAACTCATAATGCAGCGGCTTTAAATTAAGCCTTGGCAGCTCTTCTATGTGCTCAATATGAATATAGGTGCTATTTCCGGCATAAATTAATTTACTATCCAAAAATGTAGATTGTTCCCATGGAAAATAGTCTGTGTAAATAAAAATATCGGGTGGGGCCGGATCGTTCTCGCTTGCAGGATAAGCCTTAAAAAAGTTTGGATGAAGAAAGCGCATTCCCCGTAAATCTTCTCCAGCCGATGGATACCAAGCAATCCTTGGTTCGCGATTACAATTGTTGATAAACTGTTTTAGTTTACCAAATCTGTTACCGTTTAGGTGATTTAATAATTGTTTTGACATATATTTTTTTAAATTATTCTTTTTTACAGTAAATTATACAGTTAATTAAAATTAAGGATATTCAAATAATAAAAATTAAAATTAAATAACAATCTGTCAAGCTGCCAACCAGTTAAACCTGCGACTTCTGCAATATTAAGCAAGGCAGCCTCCTTGTTTTCATAGGTTTTGGGGCCATTGTATTCTAATGCAGATAATACTTTTTCTATCCTGCTATCAATTGCGATTGTATTTATAAATGCGGGGTGATTTAAATCCATTCCAATATTTCTGGCATATTTTTTGCCAATGCCTTTAAACTGCATTACCCTTTCAATAAAACCTTCAACATTATTTAACTCCCATAATTCATTGCTCAAATCAATTACTTCTTGATGATTATCAAACATATAAAAATTATATGCCAAGTAGCGCGCCTTTTTACTTGAATAACGAATATTCGCTTCAGCAAAAACTTGCTCTAAAAATGCAACAATATCACTGTATGTAAAATTATCATTTTCAACTAAATCTTTAATTCTAAAGTATTGTAAATCATCTAAACCACCATTATTAACTAAATTTTGATAACCCATGGCCCCACCCCAAGTTGCAAATGACCTAATAAGGGCATGCCAAAACCAGTCCGGTTGTAATTGAAAAGCTTGGGCTTCATTTGCTAAATCTACGAGCTTTTGATTGTGGAGGTTTGGCCTGTTAACTAACGCGTTAATCAATGCCTGTATTTTAACTTCATTCATAAATTATTCTTGTAACTAGTTTTTGATTGATTTTACTGACAAAAGAAAAATCTGGAATAGCGAAACGTAAAGACCTAGTATTAAAAAAACATATTGCCGAACCGTTTCAGAAACTATGCACGCAATTATATAAGCAACCGTTACCCAAATATGTGCTAAACGTTTAGCTTTTTTTGTATCGTGAATGTAGTTGTCGATATTCGAGGTAACTATTATATAAGGCGAATACAGCAATAACAGAGGAATATACGCCAAATACAAGAAACGTAAAACCTCGAATATTAAAGCAATGCCTGGAAAATCCTGCTTTAACGACTGTTTAATTGATATTGTATTTTTTTGTTTTGTAGTCATAATATTTTATTTTGCTTCTTTATGTAGTTTATTTATTATACCAAACTATTGAATCATATCTAACTATATAAAAAATAATATCAATTTAAAAACCCAACTTATTGGATTTTAATAACCACTCTTCACTTGCTAATTGATGAATTGTATTTAAGCAAATTTTTTCTCCTAAAACATCTTTGAGTGCAGCTTTATAAGCTATATTTGCAATTTGGGCTGGCGATAGAGAATAATGCTGTGACAGTTTTTCAATATCATTTTCTGATAGCTGTTCATTAAAATAGTAACTCCAAAGCTTGGCTTGTACAGTTTTATTGGGCAATTCGAATTTTATTTTAAACAAAAACCTCCTTTCGAATGCGCTATCAAGATTTTGGATTAAATTAGTGGTACAAAGAAGAATTCCTTCGAAGCGTTCGATTTCTTCCAATAATATGTTTTGTATGGTATTATTAGTTTGATCTATCGTTCGTTCAACGTTTAATCGTTGGCCCAAAAGCCCATCTGCCTCGTTTATAAACATTATTGGAATATTTTTTTTATTTTTACACAAATACCTATACTCATCAAAAGCTCTTTTAACCATTTTTTCTGATTGCCCATACCACATATTCTTCATTCCAGATAGGTCTATTTTATATATATCGCGCTTTGACACTTTGGCCAATTGATAAACAAACTCGGTTTTTCCGGTACCAGGGCCTCCATGAAATAATACAGTAAGACCCCCCTGTTTTTTAAATTTGGATTTAAGCAAAGAGCTTGTTTTTTTAAATCTGGACGGTTCAAGTACAATAATTAATTCCTTTAATTTTTGTTGAAGCGTTTCGTTGAAAAACAAGCTTTTCGTTTTTATGTTTTTATACATAACTAGATCTTGGTTTTCGTCATTCAAATGAATTGCACTTCTGTTTTTGATTTGGAAGTACTTATAGAAACGACTACTAAACAGATAACTCCCGTCTTCAGCCATAATTTCGAACACATCATCTTTAACAAGATATTTACCTGTTAACAATAAATGCTTTCCATCTAAAATATCCCTGATGGATTGGTAAACAAATGCACCAAAACCCATAATCTTCTCCAAAACTTCGTTCAAACAAATCGAATCACCTTCTCTGCTATGTTTAATCAGTAGCAACAATACCATTAATTCTGCCATTATATCTTCATCAACTTTACTCTCAATATATTGATAGTTTATCACATTGTTATGCGCTTGGCTTAAAAACTTTAATACAAAATCGTTGATTTTTAAGTGCTGGTTTAAAAGAAAGATATCTATAAATATTTCAAGGCCTTCGTTAAATTCAATCTCCTGATTTTCTATTAATTCAAAAATATTCCCTAACCTTCTTAAGTAACTATCCAATGTAGAGTACTTCTTATCGTTTAAAAAATCAATCTTATTATTTAGAACCATTCGCAGCTGCTTTGAAGATAAAAAATAACATACATCAAAAGCGCTAGCAGGCTTATACCTAAAACTACTTCGGCTATCTAACCGGTTTACCAATCCCTTTACAAACAAACCATCTAATACAGGTAGAGCCATTAGCACATCTGCTCCTTTACACTTCAAAATCTTAGCTATGCTTTTTATATTCAGGTGTGAATCACCTTGATTGTTAAAACCATAACCTACAACCAATGCCAAACAAAAGCACTCTTCTTTTGATAACTGATTTTTATAAATAGCGACTAGCTGTTGTAATTGGGGTTCGCACTTTTTTATAGCATTTTCAAAAGAACTTACGCCAAACGAAGCTTCGTATACTTCGATTATATAATTTTTGTTTACCTCTTGCATGGCACAAAGATAAAAAATAATATCTTTTTCTATCATTATAATTGATATTTTTTTATATAATTGATTATCAGTTTGTAATAATTTTTTTAGCTTTTCAAAGGTTATAATTTTAAGCTTTTCAAAATCCATCAATTTATCTATTATCGAGAAAAATTTAATTAGATGATACACGCGCTTCTGTTATTACATCTTCTTGATTTTGAGGATAAAACAATAAAAGAAATTAACCAAATTGAACTGGAATTATCTCAACTTAAACAGCAGATTAAAGTATTAGAGCTTAGAAAAAAAGAGCTTAACATTAGCCTTGAGGAATATAAAAGTACTCATAAACCTGAATTTAAGGTAAAAAAAATAATTTCTAAAAACAAAAAAATAGCCGACTATTACCAAGCTACCGGTTGGATGGTTTCTGGCGGAAAGAAAACGAGAGTTATTGTACATGTAGGAACATGCAAAAAATTTAAAGGTGACGAAAATAGTAAAGAGGTGCAGGAATTAGCTGAAAAAAAGATAAAAGCCGCCATAAATAAAAAAAGCTTTTATAATATTTAATTTTAAAAATTAAACATTAAACCCTTGCACAAAGAAAGCACCGAATACAAAAACTTTTTGAGCCAAATGCTGGTCAAAACTCAACAATTGCAAAACCAACACCCCGAAATTGATTTTACCGGGGAACTGAATTATTTTAAATTACCTGATTAATACGAGTAAAAAGAGAACACTCCTTTACCACCATTTGGAAACACCCCTTCAATGATTATTTGACCCCTTACGGTTTCCAGTGCTTTTATTAATTCTTCTACATTGTCGTACTCTCTTCTGTTTAGGCTTGTTATAATAAAACCTTCCTGCAAACCCATTTGCGCTATGCGCCCCCTGCGAATATTGCTTATTCGATAGCCGTTGTTAATTCCCAGTTTTTGCTTTTCCATTTTAGGTACAGGCTGAAAATCGGCACCCAGCAAATCACTGCTTACGGTTCCCTTTTTCATAATAGCTGTTGTGCCTTCTTTGTTTAAAAGTGTTAGTGTTAATTCAACGGGTTTGCCATTGCGTAAGGCAGTTATTTTAATTTTATCGCCCGGTCTTAAATAGGCCAGTTGTTCATCGTAAATACTTTTACTGTCAATATCTTTGCCGTTTAATTTTACAATTACATCGCCAATTTTCACTCCGGCATTTTCAGCTGGACCTTCGGGCAAAACATAATCTACAACAACGCCAAGGTTATCGGTAATGTTTATTTTTTGAGCCAAAATAGCATCAATATCTTTTACCTCCATACCCGGATAGCCGCGTTGTACCTCTTTAAATTCAATTAAATCTTTAACAATTTTTGCAACAATATTAACAGGAATGGCAAAGCCGTAACCATTGTATGAGCCCGTGTTTGATGCAATGGCAGTATTTATGCCAACCAACCTACCTTGTAAATCTACCAAAGCGCCACCGCTGTTTCCGGGGTTAATGGCAGCATCGGTTTGTATAAAACTTTCAATAGGAAACTGATTGTTTACAATGTTTATGTTTCGTCCTTTGGCACTAACAATTCCGGCTGTAACTGTACTTGTGAGGTTAAAGGGGTTTCCAACGGCAAGCACCCACTCTCCTACTTTTAAGTTATCAGAGTTTCCTAATGTTATGTTTGGTAAATTTTTGCCGTCAATTTTTATTAATGCCAAATCGGTTGAGGGATCGGAGCCTATAATGGTTGCTTTAAAAGATTGTTTGGCATTGTTGGTTATTACTTCAATTACATCGGCATTTTTTACCACATGCAAATTGGTAACAATATAACCATCGTTGGTTAAAATTACTCCCGAACCCGAACTTGAAACAGGACCTCTACGGCCAAAAAAATCAAAACCGCTCCAAAAGTCAAAAAACGGATCCTGGTAATTTCGTTGATTGGTGAGTGTTTTTATAAATACCACACTATGCACACTTGCTTCAGATGCTGCAACAAAGTCGGCATTGTTTAAAGCGTTGCCTTTGTAATTTACCAAAGTTGCATTATCAGTATCATTGACTACTGCTTTAATACTAACAGTTTTGGGTTCAAACTTATTAAGCACAAATGCTCCGGTAATACCACTTATAAAACTTATTAAAACTATTTGTAATTTTTTCATAGTAGAATTTTTAACCTCAATTTACAAATTTTATACCACACAAAATTATGGCGTAACATTAATTTTTAAATCAACCTGCACTTCGGTATTTTCTGGGTCATTAAGCAAAAATTTCACGTTTTTGGTATCAGGGCCTGCCATATTTGCCAAACCCATTTTTATTTTAACAGGCATTTTTTTGCCGGGTTTTATAATGGTTGATTCAGGCTCAATGGTTAAACAGGTACAACTGCGGGTAATTTTACGAATTATTAAATCCGATTTCCCTTTATTGGTAATAAATATGGTAGTTTCGGGCGATTGAAAAAAACTTACATTGCCAAAATCGTGTTCTCTTGTGCTAAACTCGGCTTTTGGGGCTTTTTTTAGGGCTTTAGCATCAAGCTTGCCAAAATTTTCAACTATGGTAGCTTTTACAGTAAATACTTTATGTGCCAGTGTATCATCGGTTGTAAAAAATTTTATTTTTTGGGTTACAGTTCCATATTCAACAGGCTGAAAGGGGTAATACTTAATTTTTAAAAATTTTTCGTAACCTGGCATTATCGAAAAGCTTTTTTCATCAAGAATAATGTTTGATGGCGCTTCTGTGTGATAAAAATCTATGCGCTTGTTGCCAACGTTATATAAATACAAAAGGGTGCTATCATATCCATCATGGTATATTTTTTTAAATACTATGTTTTGGTCGTTTATGGCAATATTTCCGTAGCGATATTGATAATAATTGCTGAAGTTATTTTTTGCCGGAATTACATTTCCTGCAATTGAAACTGTTTGCGCCCTTGTTGAACCTGTACTTTCAATGGTAATAAGTTTATCAAACGGGCCCTGGCGACCTTTAGGGTCAAAACCGGCAGTTATAAAACCTTTTCCTCCGGGTGGTACTTCATCTTTGGTATAATCGGCAGTAGTGCAGCCGCAGCCGGTTACAATATTTGTAATTTTTACGGGTGCCGAACCAACGTTTACAAACTCAAAAGTACAATACACTTTACCTGCTGTTTCATTTATATTTCCAAAATTGTGTTTGGTGGTTACAAATTCAATTTTCCCAAAACCATCGGCTTTTTTTTGTGCATAAGTCACAAATACATTTAGTAAAGCAACTGCAACTAAAAATCTTTTCATCATCTAATACTTGATTTTATTATGTAAACAAAGGTTGCAAAGCTATAAAATCTCAAACATATCGTCATCTAACTCAACGGGAAAGCTTTGCCTGTATTGCCATATTTCTGTTAAATCAATTTCTTTGGTAACAATTTCTGTTGGGTTGGTTCCATGCCAAACAATTTCTCCTGTTGGCTTTATTATCATGCTGTTGCCACTATGAGAAACCCCGTTACCATCATTTCCGGTTCTGTTTACGGCAAATAAAAAACATTGGTTTTCTATGGCTCGTGCCTGTAATAAAACTTTCCAATGTTGGCTGCGTCTTTCGGGCCAGTTGGCAACAATTATCATTACATCATAATTAAATTTTCGGGTTCGTTTTAGCCAAACCGGAAAGCGCAAATCGTAGCAAATAAATGGAGCTATTTTAAAACCTTTATAATTTATCAAAACCTGTTTTTTTCCGGCAGTATAATGTTCGTGCTCTTTGCCCATTCTAAATAAATGTGCTTTATCGTAATGCAAAACTTTATTGCTCGGCTCAACCCAATAAAATCTGTTATAATATTTTAAATTATCGCTCATCATGGCGCTTCCGCAAATGGCGCTATTGTGTTGCATTGCCCATTTTTTCATTTTTTGCTGAACCGAATTTCCATTAACCGAGGCAAATAGGTCAGGCCTCATACTAAATCCGGTTGTAAACATTTCGGGCAAAATTATAATGTCTGTTTGTGTAATTTGGTTTATTAATTCATCAAAATGGCTTAAGTTTTTGGCTTCATCTTCCCAAAACAGATGTGTTTGTACTAAACTTACATTAAGTAACGACATATTGCAATATTAATCCGATTGTTTGAAAAAAATTGGTTCAAGCCATTATTTTCGCCTACCCATGTTGAAGCAATTAAGCATTCGTAATTACGCCATTATAAAAGAAACCCAAATAAATTTTACCAACGGATTAAATATTATTACCGGAGAAACAGGGGCCGGAAAATCAATACTTATTGGTGCCCTGGGATTGCTGCTTGGTAACCGTGCCGATACAAAAGCTGTTTTATATGGAGAAGAAAAATGTGTAATTGAAGGGAAGTTTTTAATTAAAAATTATTCACTGAATGAGTTTTTTGAAAAGAATGAACTCGACTACGAAGACCTTGCCATTATAAGGAGAGAATTAACCCAAAACGGCAAATCGAGGGCTTTTATAAACGATACGCCAGTAAGCCTTCAATTGCTTAAAGAATTGGGAACAAATTTGGTTGATATTGTTTCGCAACACCAAACCCTTGAGTTGAATGAAGCAGCTTTTCAACTAAATATGGTTGATGCCATAGCCGATAATAAAAAAATATTTGAAGATTATAAAATATGTTTTGAAAACTGGCAGAAAATAAAAAAGCATTTAATAGCAATTACTGAGCAAGAAGCAAAAGCGAGACAAGACGAAGATTACATAAAATTTGTATTAAAAGAGTTTGAAGAAGTTGCTTTAAAGCCAAACGAGCAGCAAGAACTTGAAAACAATTTGCAAACACTAAGCCATGCCGAACAAATACAACAGGTGGCAAGCTTATCGGCTCACTCAATAAACGACTCGGAGCAGGCAGTAGTAGATGTGCTGGCAGATATAAAGAACAATTTATCTTCGGCAGCAAAGTACCACCAAACTTTTGCCGAATTGGCCAAGCGTATAGAAAGTAACCTGATAGATTTAAAAGACATAGCTTACGAATTAAACCAAATTGCAACCGAAACTCAGGCAAACCCGACAGAACTTGCCAGAATTGAAGAAAGACTGCAACGCATATACAGCCTGCAAAAAAAACACAGGGTTGACAGTATAGATGCTTTATTACAAGTTGAAAAAACATACGCTGAATCTTTATTGAAAATTGGCTCGTTGAGTGAAGAAATTTTAAAAACTGAAAATGAGCTTAAAATGGTTTTTGCTCAACTTAGTGAAAAAGCTTTTTTACTAAGCCAATCGAGACAAAAAGCCATTGAATTTATTGAAAAAAGTATAAAAAACCTGCTCGAACAAGTTGCTTTACCACATGCTGTTTTTAAAATTAAACAAGACGTATTTGACGTTGCTAATGCAAAACAACAAGGCATTGATGATATTGAGTTTTTATTTTCGGCAAATGCCGGTAGCCCGCTTTTGCCCGTAAACAAAGCAGCTAGCGGTGGCGAACTAAGCCGACTGATGCTTTGTATTAAAAGCCTAATAAGCCAAAACATGCACTTACCTACTGTAATTTTTGATGAAATTGATACCGGTATAAGTGGAGATACAGCCCAAAAAGTTGCTAAAGTAATGCAACAACATGCTGTTAAGCATCAGGTTATTGCCATTACACATTTGCCTCAAATAGCTGCTAAATCACAAAACCATTTATACGTATATAAAATAAATACAAACCAAACTACACTTACAGCTATAAAGCAACTAAATAAAGAAGAGAAAATTGAAGAAATTGCCAGAATGCTAAGCGGAAACAACCCATCAGATACTGTTATTATGGCTGCAAAAGAGTTGGTAGAAAGCTAAAATTAAAATTAACTAAGTTTTAAATTTTATAGCATTTAAAGGCTTTCACTCCATTTGGATTCGTTAAAGCCTATTAAAATTTTATTTTTTAACTCTAGAATAGGTCTTTTTATCATACTTGGATTTTTAATAACCAATTCCAATCCTTTTTCGGTATTATTAAGAATTTGTTTCTCCTCATCACTTAATTTTTTTAATGTTGTTCCTTTGGTATTTATTATTTCAAGCAAAGGTTTACCGGCAAGCCAGCTTATAATTTTTTGCTTATCGGCTCCGGCTTTTTTGTAATCAATAAATTCGTAAACAACACCTTTATTGTTCAACCATTCAAAGGCTTTTTGCATGGTATTACAGTTTTTTATTCCAAAAATTTTTATCATACTTTCTGCAAATCATTTATCATATTCTTGCAATATTTAAATTTTTTTAAGAATCCTTATTAAAAACTGTTTTTTGATTGAAAATAAGCATTTTTATTTGTATAAAATATGTATAAACTTTTAATATTCTTTTTGTTTATTTCACTAAACCTAAGCGCTCAAATTACAGGAACTTACGTTTTTCATAAAAACCAAAGAGAACATTTGATAAGATTAACTTTCGAAAACCAGCAGCTTAAAGCATATGTGTATTCTAATGAGCAAAGAAGATGGAATCAGGCTGAAATGCTAAGAACTAACTTAGAAGAAAAATATTTTAAATTTAAAAATCGCCATGGTGTAATTTATCATGCTTATGTTTTTGATGAAAGGTTATTACTGTTAATTGATTTGCATGGAAATACATGGCGCTATTCCAAGCAATTTGTAAACGAACCTCCTGTACCACAACCCGGAAATCCCGGAGAAATAGTCATTCAACACGATTGTGTAAGTACCATACCAAATAGCGATTTTAACAATTTAGTAAATCATATAAATGAACTTGATTTTGATAAAACAAAACTTAGCACTGCCAAAAGCAGTATAAGAAACACTTGTATTTCGGCCGAGCAGGCAGCAAAACTTACATCTCTTATGTCGTTTGAAGATACAAAACTCGATTTTGCCAAATATGCTTATCAATTTACTTTTGATAAACATAATTATCACTACGTTTTTAAAGTTTTAGAGTTTAGTAAAAGTGCCGATGAATTGAGTAAATTCATCAACCAAAAATAATCCTGCTTTATGGATTATTTCATCAATATTCACACACACACCAAGCCAAAATTAACTAACGAAATTGCTATAAGAAATGCTTTCTTGTACCATTTAAATTACACAAAATTAAGCTATAAAGTAAGTATTGGTGTTCATCCCTGGTTTGCAAAAAATCAAAATTATTTTGATGAATTGATTAAGATTGGTTCAAACAAAAATGTGGTAGCTATTGGCGAGTGTGGTTTAGACTTAGTAAGAGGGCAAGATTTAAAAACCCAAGAATATGTTTTTGAACAACATATTTCAGCTGCAAATTACCTTGGCAAACCATTAATTTTACACACTGTAAAAGCATATCACCTGCTGCATAAATTTATAAAACAGTCAATTGTTCCATTAATACTTCACGCTTATAATGGTAGCCCCCAACAAACAATTGAATTATTAAAGTTTAAGAATATTTATTTTTCGTTGGGTTCAGCAATACTAAAAAACAATACAGAATACATTAAAACAATACCAATTGATAAGTTATTTTTTGAAACCGACAATAAAAACATTTGTATTGACAAAATTTATAAACACGCTGCTAAAGCTTTTAATATTGAACTTTTAAAGCTGCAACATTTAATTTTTAAAAACTATTCGCTTATTTTTAATATCAGTTAAATAAATAATCTTCGGGGGCATTTGCCATGTAAGCATAGTTTGAACCAAGCTTTTTAACAAGGTTCTTCCACATATCTTCCAAATCATCAGAAAAAACATCATCAGCCAAAGCTTTTACTACCCACCAGCTTTTCATATCAATTTCATCCATAAGTTGGCCTGATGACCAACCGCTATAACCCATAAAAAACTTAAAATCATTGCATTTATCGGGGTTTGCAGAAATTATATCATTAACTTCTTGCAACGTGCCACCCCAAAAAATATCATCTGTTATTTGTCGCGCTTCGGTAAATTCTTTATTATTTTTATGAATAAAATGTAGTGTGTTTTTTTCTACCGGGCCACCATAAAAAACAGGAAAATTGTATAATAAAGTATCAGGCAGTAAATCATCAGTAAACAAATTTAAAGGCCTGTTAATTACAAAGCCAACCGAACCTTCATCATTATGCTCGGTAAGTAAAACTGCAGTTTTTCTAAAATTGGGGTCTAATAAAAAAGGCTCGCTAAGTAAAATACACCCTTTGTATGGCTTAAATTGTTTATGGCTTATTTTAAGTTGCATAACAAAATTTCATGCAATATAAATCATCAACAGTAAACTTAATCTGATAAAAATCATTTAATATTAAGCTTTTATTAACATAATTTGTAACCTTTATGAGTAGCACAATAAATTTGGCAGTTATAAGAAAAGATTATGCCCTGCACGAATTAACCGAAGAAAAAGTTTTTGGTAACCCTTTTGCACAACTTGAGCTTTGGTTGCAGGAAGCAATAAACGCACAGGTTAATGAACCCAATGCAATGGTTTTATCTACCATAAAATATGACGGTAAACCGTCTTCGAGGGTAGTTTTACTTAAAGGTTTAACAGAAAAAGGGTTGGTGTTTTTTACCAATTACAACAGCAATAAAGGCAAGCAACTTCAATCTAACCCATATGCAAGTGTTGTTTTCTTTTGGCCTGAACTGCAAAGACAAATTAGGGTTGAAGGCGAGGTTGAAAAAATTCCGGAATCAGATAGTGACACCTATTTTAAAAGCAGACCTATTGAAAGTCAAATAGGTGCAATTGCTTCGCCTCAAAGCGAAGTTATTGGTTCAAGAAAAGATTTAGAAGAACACTTTGAAAAATTAAAACAACTTTATTTGGCTGAACCCATTATAAGACCGCAACATTGGGGTGGCTACCTGTTAAAACCAACCTGTTTTGAATTTTGGCAAGGAAGACCTAGCAGGTTGCACGACAGGATATTTTTTGAAGTAAAAGAAAATAACTCATGGAAAAT
The DNA here is from genome assembly GCA_046296495.1 of Bacteroidia bacterium. Classification (GTDB taxonomy): domain Bacteria; phylum Bacteroidota; class Bacteroidia; order UKL13-3; family UKL13-3; genus JBKBLB01. The sequence goes on along the minus strand of JBKBLB010000011.1, from coordinate 71,146 downwards.
CAGTCGTTTAGCACCATAACACAATTTTAATAAAAATAAACCGTTTTCTTTGCATAACTAACTCAATTACATGCTCGAAATAATTTTAGTTTTTGCTACAGCCTTCCTAATCTCTATTTTCGCTATCCCATCAATTATTACAGTTGCAAAACTTATAGGTTTATATGATAAACCAAACGACAGGAAGCTACATACCATTAAAATTCCTAGGTTGGGTGGAGTGGCTATTTTAATATCATTTGCCATTTCAACATTATTATGGTGTAATTTTCAAAACACATTTGGCTTTCAATATATAGCAGCCGCCATTATTATATTATTTTTTAGTGGCTTAAAAGATGATATAGTTATGCTGTCGCCATACAAAAAACTATTAACTCAAATAGCTGCTGCAGGTATAGTGGCTGTGCTAACTTCAATTAAAATAACTCATTTTCATGGTATTTTCGGCATCAACGAAATCTCTCACATTTCAAGTATTATAGTAACCGTATTTACCATTATTGTTATTACAAACTCTTTTAATTTAATTGATGGTGTTGATGGTTTAGCAGGACTTATAAGTTTGGTTATAGCTGCTACTTATGCAATTTGGTTTAATTTTATTGGAGAACATGTATGGAGTTTATTGGCATTTGCATTAAGCGGAGCTTTAATCGGATTTTTATTTTTTAACTTTAGTCCGGCAAAAATATTTATGGGCGATGCGGGTTCGTTAACAATAGGTTTTTTACTTGCTTTATTTACCATACATTTTCTCGAAGTAAGCAGCCCTGATAGTATAAGCAACACTACCTTACTGGCAGCTCCGGGTATTGCCATTGCTATACTTATTGTACCCTTGTACGATACACTTAGGGTATTTATATTAAGGGTATTTAACAAAAAATCGCCATTTAAAGCCGACAAAAACCACCTACATCACTGGTTACTTAAAATGGGGCTTAGTCATAAATCTGTTTCATTAACTTTAGCAAGTATTAATCTTGTTTTTATTGCTCTATCTTTTGCCATAAAAGACAATAGTGCAGTTGTTGTGTTAACTATTATTTCTGGATTTGCAATTGCTGCAGGTCAACTGCCTGCCTATTTCTTACGCCACAAATTAGCTGATGTTGAGGCCGACAAAGATGCACTTTTAGAGATTGAAGACGTATTAAATCCTAATACTAAAGTTTTAGAAAATTAAACAATAACTGAATATCTTAGAATTTTTAAATTTCAACAAATCTATAAGTCAATAAAATTTTGTTTTTTATGGACTTAAGCCAAATTTATTGGTGAGTTTGTAAAATTTATTTTAACTTGAACCTATATCTTCTTAAAAAATTAAGTTCGTTTAAATTTCATTAATTAATCTGCAATTTCTAATGGTTTTACCTCATTAAGTTTAAATTCTTGAGGCTTCTTAAAAATTTCGTAATGATTTTGAGATATTACAGAATGCCTGCTAACTGTTACAGGACCTTCAATAGTCCAATCTGATGTTTGTTTTTTATCAAATCGACAGGTGTTACATATAAAATCTTCTACTTCGCCCCATTGGTTTTTTCTACCTGTTACCCTAATTACTTCTTCGCCTTTGTACCACAAATGAACCTTTCCGCTGCATTTTTCACAATTGCGGTGAGCATTTACCGGTTTTGTAAACCATACACGGTTTTTAAAACGAAATGTTTTATCGGTTAATGCTCCAACCGGACAAACATCAATAACATTTCCCGAAAAATCATTTTCAATGGCATTTTCAATAAAAGTTGATATTTCGGCTGCATCACCTCTGTTTATAACACCATGTACGCGTCCATCTGTAATTTGTTCGGCTACTTTTACACAACGATAGCATAAAATACACCTTGTCATATGTAACTGCACATAAGGACCAATATCAATTTTTTTAAATGTTCTTCTTTCAAAATCGGTTCTTGTTGAACCTGCACCATGGTTATAGCTTAAATCTTGCAAATGGCATTCGCCTGCCTGATCGCAGATAGGGCAATCGAGCGGATGGTTCAGCAATAAAAATTCAACTACACCTTTACGTGCATCTAAAACTTTTGCACTGGTACGATTGGCAACTTCCATACCATCCATTACAGTTGTTCTGCAACTTGCAACAAGTTTTGGCATTGGCCTTGGATCTTTTTCAGAACCTTTGGTTACCTCAACCAGGCATGTGCGGCAATAGCCGCCACTTGTTTTTAACTTACTGTAAAAACACATGGCCGGTGGTGCAACATCAGGGCCTATCATACGTGCAGCCTGTAAAATTGTTGTGCCATCAGGCACCTCTATAACTTGACCATCAATTGTAACTTTTGCCATAATTATGCAGTAACCAAATTTTGAACTTTATAATAATGTTTTATATCTTTTATTGAAGACGGATTTTTTACATATTCTTCAAACTCGCTTCTAAAATGTCTTATTGCGCTTGCAACCGGCCATGCAGCAGCATCGCCAAGCGGGCAAATAGTATTTCCTTCAATTTTTCGCTGAATATCCCAAAGCAGATCTATATCATTCATAGTACCATGTCCGTCAAGAATTTTATGAAGTATTTTTTCCATCCAACCGGTTCCTTCACGGCATGGACTGCATTGCCCGCAACTTTCGTGATGATAAAACCTTGTAAAATTCCAAAGATTTTTTACTATGCTGGTTGTTTCATCCATAACAATAAAACCTCCCGAACCTAACATTGTTCCGGTAGCAAATCCCCCATCAGCGAGGCTCTCGTATGTCATGAGCCTAGGTTCGCCATTGGCAGTTTTTAGTATTAAATCGGCAGGTAAAATAGGTACAGATGAACCTCCGGCAACAACAGCTTTTAGTTTTTTTCCGTTTTTAATACCTCCACAATATTCATTACTGTATATAAAATCTTCAACAGTAATACCCATTTCAATTTCATAAACTCCGGGTTTGTTTATATGACCCGATGCAGAAATTAATTTAGTACCAGTTGATTTACCAACACCAATAGCGGCATAAGCATCGCCACCATCGTTTACAATTGGTACAACTGCAGCAATGGTTTCTACATTATTCACTACTGTGGGGCACTCCCATAAACCTTTAACAGCAGGAAAAGGCGGTTTAATTCTGGGGTTTCCTCTCTTACCTTCAAGACTTTCTAACAAGGCAGTTTCTTCGCCACATATGTAGGCACCAGCACCTATTTGAACATATAAATCAAGGTTGTAACCGGTACCTAGAATATTTTGGCCAAGCCAACCATTTGCGTATGCTTCTTCAATGGCACGTTCAAGAATTTTGCTTATATAAAAATACTCACCTCTTATGTAAATGTATGATGTATTTGCTCCCAACGCATAGCTCGAAGTTATCATGCCCTCTATAAGCAAATGCGGTATTCGGCTCATCAAATAACGATCTTTAAAAGTTCCGGGCTCACTCTCATCGGCATTGCAAACCAAATAGCGAGGCACACCTTCGGGTTTCGCCAAAAAACTCCACTTCATACCGGTAGGAAATCCGGCACCACCCCTTCCTCGCAAGCCCGATTTTTTAACTTCTTCTACTACATCTTCGGGCTTCATTGTTTTTAAAGCCTTTTCAACCGAAGCATAGCCACCATACTGGCGATAAACTTGGTAGCTTTGTATGCCGGGTATATGATCGTTTTTTAATAGTAACTTCTTAGTCATGTTTAATAGTGTTCAACTTTAACTTCATCTAAATATGTTTTTCGCTTGCCTTCGGCTTTTATTTGGTCTAAAATATTATCAACCTTTTCAAAAGTTAAATTTTCGTAAAACTGAGCACCACACATCATCATGGGTGCGGTGCCACAACTGCCAAGACATTCAACTGTTTTTAAGGTGAACATTCCGTCTGAGGTTGTTTCTCCTTCTTTTATACCCAGTTTATTTTCAATATGCCTTACAATATCTTCTGCCCCAAGAAGCCAGCAACTGCTTGTTCGGCACACTTCTATCAAACATTTGCCAACCGGTTTAAGGTTGTACATGCTGTAAAAACTTGCCACTTCGTAAACTTCTATTGGTTGAAGGTTCAATAATGAAGCTACATAATCCATTACCGGTACGCTAAGCCAACCGTCAAATTCGGCTTGAGCCAAATGCAAAACCGGTAACAATGCCGATTTTTGTTTTCCTTGCGGATATCGGGAAATTATTTTATGAACCAAAGCCAGTGTTTCCGGGCTAAATTGAATTTGTTTATTTTCAATCATTTTCTTACTTTTTTATGCGTCAAGTTCTCCTGCTATTACATTCATGCTGCTCATGGTTACAATGGCATCACTTAGTGTTGAGCCTTTAATCATTTCGGGGAAAGCCTGATAATATATGAAACAAGGTCTTCTAAAATGTAAACGAAATGGGGTTCTTCCGCCATCGCTTACCAAATAAAAGCCAAGTTCTCCATTACCACCCTCAACAGCATGATAAACTTCGCCAACCGGAATATGTGTTTCGCCCATAATAATTTTAAAATGCCAAATTAAGGCTTCCATGTTATTGTAAACATCTTCTTTAGGTGGTAAATAAAATTCAGGCACATCTGCAAACCATTTTCCGCTTGGCAGATTTTCTAAAGCTTGTTGTATTATTTTTAAACTTTCTAAAATTTCTTGTTGGCGAACCATAAAACGATCATAGGTATCTCCATTGGTTCCAACAGGAATAATAAAGTCAAAGTCCTGGTAAGATGCATAAGGCTCCATAACCCTTACATCATAATCAACTCCGGCAGCTCTAAGATTTGGACCCGTAAAGCCATAATTCAATGCTCGCTCGGCACTTATTGGGCCGCAGTTTATGGTTCTATCCATAAAAATACGGTTGCGTTCAAGCAAATTGCTAAACTCGGCAAATACTTTTGGAAAATCTTTTAAAAATTCTCTGATTAAGTTAATGGTTTTATAGTCAAAATCGCGTTCAAGACCACCTATTCTTCCGATATTGGTTGTTAATCTTGCTCCGCAAATTTGCTCGTATATATCGTAAATTTTTTCTCTCCATTGAAAAACATAGGTAAAGCCTGTAAGGGCACCTGTATCTACACCAATAACACTGTTGCAAATTAAGTGGTCGGCAATGCGGGCAAGTTCCATAATAATTACCCGCATGTAATCTACACGTTTTGGAATTTCAACACCAATGAGTTTTTCAACTGTCATATGCCAACCCATATTGTTTATAGGCGATGAGCAGTAATTTAGTCTGTCGGTAAGCGGTGTTATTTGATAATACGGCCTGTGTTCGGCAATTTTTTCGAAAGCGCGATGAATATAACCTACTGTTTGTTCTGAATCTATAATTATTTCTCCATCCATGGTTAGGATGTTTTGAAAAATACCATGTGTAGCAGGGTGAGTTGGCCCAAGGTTTAATGTGGTATATTCTTTAGTTTTTTCGGCAATATTATTTAAGGTTGGTTTGTTTTCCATATTTGTTTATCGGCCAAAATATTTATCGTCTTTGTCGGTTCTTGTTTGGTCTTCTAACGGATACTCTTTGCGTAATGGGAAATACTCCATTTCGTCAACATTTAAAATTCGTTTTAAATTGGGGTGCCCATCAAACACTATTCCGTAGAAATCGTAAGTTTCTCTTTCCTGCCAATTTGCTGCAGAGAAAATATGACTAATGGTTGGCAAATGTGCATTTCCATCGGGCAAAAAACACTTAACCCTAATCCTTATGTTATTTATAAGACTATGAAAATGATAGATAACTCCTAACTCCTTGTCTTTAACATCGGGAGTGTGAATACCGCAAATATCTGTAAGAAAGGTAAATTGTAAAGATTTATGATTGAATAAAAACTCGGCAACTTGTGCAATTTTTTGAGGATTTATTTCAATGGTAAGCATACCGTAAGGTTCTGAAGCAGAATAAATATCAGAGCCAAAACTTTCGGTTAGTTCGTTTATTATGTGCTGGTTGTTAAAAGTTCCCATTTTATTGTATTCCGTAACTTGCCAGTAATGTTTTATATTCGGGACTATGGCGTCTTTCAATGCCTTCGGTTTTTACCAACTCTTGTATTTTCATAATTCCATCTAAAATTTGCTCTGGCCTTGGCGGGCAACCTGGAACATAAACATCAACAGGTACTACTTTATCAATTCCCTGCAAAACCGAATAAGTATCAAAAATTCCACCCGATGAAGCACAAGCACCAACGGCTATTACCCATCTTGGTTCAGCCATTTGCAAATAAACCTGCCTTACAACCGGACCCATTTTTTTTGCTATGGTACCCATTACCATTAGCAAATCGGCCTGACGAGGTGAAAAACTTAAACGCTCGCTGCCAAAACGAGCCATATCGTAATTACTGCCCATGGTGGCCATAAATTCAATTCCACAACACGATGTAGCAAAAGGTAAAGGCCATATAGAATTTGCCCTTGCAAGCCCAACAGCCTGCTCGAAAGTTGTGGCAAAAAAGCCCTGACCCTGAAAACCTTGTGGTGTATTAGCTATGGTTATTTGTGATGACATTTTTTTGCTTTTTTATTTAAAAACCCAAACTAAATTAAACTTGTTTTATGCCTATTGCCATTTTAATGCACCTTTTTTGATAATGTAAAAAAATCCAACCAACAAAGTGCTTACAAAGAGCAACATTTCTAAAAATCCGATATGGCCCAAATCTTTAAAGTTTACTGCCCACGGATACATAAATATTATTTCAACATCAAACAAAACAAATAAAATGGCTATTAAAAAATACCTGATAGAAAAGGGCATTCTTGCGTTTCCTTTTGCATCTATTCCACACTCAAAAACATCTAATTTATCTGATGTTTTTCGTTTTGGACCCGCCATGTGCGATACCAACATTGATGTAACTACAAACCCAAGTGCTACTATAAACTGAAATGCTATGGCTAGAAAATCTATTTGTGAATGCATACTTTTTTTAAACGGTGGCAAAAATAGCCATTTGAGGTATTTATGCTATGTTTTTAACTATATTTTAATGACTGTTTATTAACAATTTACAAATCTATGAAATCGAATTTCTTACTCGTTCTGAAAATTTCCTTAATGCAACAGGCAACTCTACATTGTTTTGTTGCATAATGGTTATTACATCAATAGCGCCCAAAACATGGGTAAGTTTTTCACCTTCATCTTCTCCGTTTACAGTAATATTGGGTTCAATACCATTGGTAATATTTTCTTCGGCAAGTTTTAATTCATTAAGGTTATGTTGGGTGGCAAGTCTTTTAATTTCGGGTAATTTCATTTTATATAAAATTATTCAAAAAGCTTATTTATCATTTTTTCAAGGCCTTCTTCTTTGGCTGTGTTGTCAGACGTTAATATTTTTCCATCCTTAATTACTGCAAAATACGGTAGGTTGCTTACGCCAGCAAACTTACGTGCTTCAGGGTTTTCTTCGGCATTCACGTCTAAGAACAAAATGTCTTTATACTCAGGTTTGTTGCTTATTTTTACAAATTTTGGTGCAAAAAGCCTGCACGAGCCGCACCAATTGGCAAAATATTTTACAACTACCATTTGGTTATTTGCCAAGTGGTTAAAAAAATCGTTATCAGTTGCGCTTGTTACCATTACTTATAAATTTATTTTTGGGTGCAAATAAATTTTTATTAAAGTAACTTATTACATAGCGTTATTGTTTTGGTTGATAAAAAATGTTTGTATCGCACAAACCATTACAGGAACTGTTACCGATTCTCTGGGTAATCCTTTATCGTTTGTAAATGTTTTTGTAAAAAATACCCAAATAGGAACAACCACAAACGAAAATGGATTTTTTTCTATTCAAGTGCCACCAAACAATTCAACCATTATTTTTCAATATGTAGGTTTTAAACAATACGAACTTGAATGTAAGAATGGAGATGAATTAAAAAACATTCAAATAAAACTAAAACCCATAGCCTATGCCCTTAAAGAGGCAGCTATTACTGCAACTGCCGAAGACCCTGCTTACCCAATAATGAGGCAGGTAATTGCACGCAGTAAATTATATGCTAATGAAGTTGCATCATCAACCTGTAAGGTTTACATGAAATCGCTGCAAAGGCTTACCACTATTCCTAAAAGAATTTTATTGCTAAAAATACCTGCCGAAGTACAACCCGGCATAATTTACTTATCAGAAACACTAAGCGAACTTACATTTTCCAAACCCGATAGAATAAACGAAAGAACCATAAGCAGCAAAGTTAGCGGAGCCAGTAAAGGCTTTAGTTTTAACAGAGCCGGTTCAATAAAATTTAATTTGTATGAACCCAATATACCGGGTTATGGAATCAGCGAAAGAGGCTTTATATCGCCATTGGCACCTAATGCATTTTTTTACTATAAGTATAAACTTGAAGCAACTGAAATTGAAAACGGACTTACCATTTATAAAATAAGGCTTGAACCGATTAGAAAACACGACCCGGTTTTTAAAGGGTATATTTACATAGTAAAAGATTTGTGGCGCTTACACAGTGTAGATGTTACCATTGATAAAAGTACCAATATTGAATTTATTGATAACCTGAATATAAAGCAAAATTATATTCAACTGCCAAATGGTATGTGGATGCCACAATCAATTAGGTTTATTTACAACTTTGATATTTTAGGCATTAAAGGAAATGGATATGTGGTAGCAATTTACAGCAACTTCAAAGCAGTTAGTAATTACAGCGAAAGTTTTTATAATGCATTAAATCAAAAACTATCTATTGATGATCCGGTTCCGCAGGTTAAAAGTGTAAAGCGAGTAATTGAAAAGCCTGAAAATAAATCAAAATTAATAACCAATACAAAAAACAAGAATGAACTTTTAAGCACAAATTCAGATGCCAATAAATTTAGCAAAGAAGCATGGGATACCATCAGGCCAATTGTACTTTCTGACGAAGAAATTGAAGAATACCGAAATGGTGACAGTATTGAACAAATTATAGAATCAAAACCTTATAAAGATTCGGTTGACCGCATAAATAACAAACCAAGCGTAGCCGATATTATAATTAATGGATACCGTTATGAAAACTCCTTTAAAAATTATTTTATCAGCTTTCAACCCTTTATTAATACTTTGCAATTTAATACCGTTGAAGGTTTTGTTTTCAATGAACAAATAAGTTTTAATAAATTTTTCGATGAAGAAAAAAAATCCATTCAAATTACACCAACCATCAGATATGGTTTTGCATCAAACAAACTATACGCAACTTTAGGTTCAAAACTAAACTACAACCAAATAAAACTAAGCAGCATTGCTATTGAAGGCGGAAGTATGGCAAAACAAATCAATCAAAATAATCCTATTTCGCCTTTTGTAAATTCGGTTTATACCTTGTTTGCACGCCAAAATTTTATGAAATTGTTTGAAAGCAATTTTTTTAGCATCAAACATCAAACCGAATGGGTAAACGGAATTTTGCAACAAACAAGCCTTACTTACGAGCAACGTAAACCGTTATTTAATCGTTCAGATTTTAGCTTTTCCAGCGATAGTTTAAGAAGTTTTACATTGAACCAACCTGAAAATTACATACTTCAAAACACCGATTTTACAAATCACAATGCATTAATATTTGAAACCAATTTTCGAATAATGTTCGAACAAAAATATATTTCGAGGGTAAATTACCGTTACAGATTTAGGAGCAAATACCCAAGCCTAAATATTAAATACACCAAAGGCATTTCCTTTTCCAACGCAAACATAAATTTTGATAAAATTATAATTAGCACCAAACACAGCAGCAACTTAAAACTATTAGGAACTTTTGATTGGCAAGCTGCCCTCGGTTGTTTTTTAAATACAAAAAACATGTCGTTTATAGACTTTCATCATTTTAACGGTAACCAAACCATTTTTTCCAACAGGGGATTTAATGGTTTTCAAATGCTCAACTACTATTTTTACAGCACCAATTCGAGTTTTTTTGAAGCTTCGGGTATCAATCACTTTAATGGATTTTTATTTAATAAAATTGCTTTTTTACGAAAAACAAAATTACAGGAAGTGGCAGGCGTTAGATATTTAAAAACTCCCCAATCACCACATATTACCGAGTTGGTTTTAGGTATTGAGCATATTTTTAAAATATTTAGAGCCGATTTAAATTTTCAATACTTAAATGGAAAACATACAGCAAGCGGAATTAGATTTGGCTATGGTTTTTGAGTTACAATTTTTCGAACAAAAATCTGGTCATCCTATCATATAAATGGTAGCGCACTTTTGCCCCGCCAATTCCATGATTTTTATTTGGGTAAAACTCACTATCAAACCTAACGCCTTTTTTTATCATGGCATCAACCATTTCTACAGCGTTTTGAAAATGCACATTATCATCTGCAGTTCCATGAATAATTAAGTAATTACCTTTAATTTTCTCAACATGGTTTATGGGTGAGTTATCATCGTAATTTTTACCGTTTTCTTGTGGTGTTCGCATAAAACGTTCGGTGTAAATATTGTCGTAATAACGCCAATTTGTAACAGGCGCTACCGCAATGGCAGCTTTAAATACATCAGCACCTTTACTAATTCCTAAACTCGACATATAACCGCCAAAACTCCAACCCCAAATACCTATTCTGTTTTTATCTACATAAGGTAATTCGCCTAATTTTTTAGCACAAAAAATCTGGTCTTCAATTTCAAACTTTCCAAGGTTTAAGTAAGTACATTTTTTAAATTCTTCTCCTTTAAAACCCGTGCCCCTGCCATCAATACTTACTACCATGTAGCCGTTTTGAGCCAAAAGCTGATACCAGAAATAATTGGCTCCGCCCCAACGATTCATTACCGTTTGCGAGCCCGGACCGCCATATACATACATCAACACAGGATATTTTTTTGTACTGTCAAAATTATGCGGTTTTATAACATACATATTTAATGGCTGATCCAAACTGTTTTGTATGGTAGTAAACTCTGCCTTGCTTAAGTGAAATGAATTTAATTTTTCGTTTAATTCTTTATTATCTTCCAAAACCCTTATCAATTGGCCGTTTTGGTTTAAAATAGCATAAACAGGTGGTGTATTTAGTGTACTTACCGTATTTAAAAAATAAGTGAAATTACTGTTAAACTGAGCATTATTCCAACCTTTGGTTTGGGTTAGTTGAATGGTATTTTTGCCTGATAAATCGGTGCGATAAATATATCTTTCGGTTGCTCCTTTTTGCGATGAAGAATAAAATAAGCGTTTGGTTTTTTCATCATAACCATAAAATGCATCAATATCAAAATTACCTTTTGTAAGTTGCCTAACGAGTTTGCCATTTATGTTGTATAAATACAAATGGTTATAACCATCACGTTCGCTGGTTAAAATAAATTCTTTGCCATCATTGATAAAAGTAAGGTTATCGGTTACATCAATATAGTACTTATTGGTTTCGGTATAAAAAACTTTCGATTTTCCATTGTTGGCATCTGCAAGTATAATCTCTAATTTATTTTGCAGTCGGTTCAATCGTTGTATATAAACCTGATTGCTGTTTGCAGCAAAACCCATTCTTGGCAAGTAAATGTCGGTTTCTTTGCCACTATCTAACTCAGTATTTAACTCACTTGCCAAATCATATACATATATGTTTACAATTGAATTATCTTCACCTGCTTTTGGATATTTAAATTTTTCTTGTGTTGGATATAAAGTGCCATAAATAGTCATTTCAAATTCTTTAACCTTGCTTTCGTTAAACCTGTAAAAAGCAATTTTCTCGCTGTTTGGGCTCCACTCAAAACCTTTGTAAATACCAAATTCTTCTTCGTAAACCCAATCGGTTGCTCCATTTATTATGTGGTTTAACTTTCCATCATTAGTTATTCTTGTTTCAACCAAACGATTTAAGTGATAATAGTATAAATCGTTATTTTTTACATAGGCAACTTTGTTTTCATCGGGCGAAAATGTTGCATACATAACTTTATCGTTACATATTTTGGTAAGTTTTTTATAGGTAATATCATACACATAATAAATACTTTTAGTGCTATGCCTGTAAATACTTTCGGTTTCGCTGGGTATAAGCAATTTTTTTTCATTGGGGCTTAAGGTAAAACCCCATAAATTTAAACCATTGCCATTATTGGCTTGCCTTATTTCTGCGAACCTAACCATGGTATCTATGGCATTTCCGGTTGTAAATTCGTATTTTATAAGATTTTGTTTATCATCTAATGCGCAGTAATAACGACCATCTTTAAGAGAATTAAAGCCCGATACTCCTTTTGTACCAAAAGTGTTTTTAAGCCATATATCTTCTAATGTAATTTGTTGAGATTGTACTTTTACAGATAATAATATCAAAACCAATAACTTAAAATAATTCTTCATATTTTTTATTTCTCATTTTGCCAACAATTTTAGTTACAATAAACAGTATTACAAAATTGGCACAAATGGTGTTTTTATTACTTTTGAACCAATGCATTATCAAACACCAACACCCGAAATCATCAATTTATTTGAAAGTATTGTAGGTTCAACCAATGTAGTTACCAAAAAAAACCAACTTGAAAAATACAGCCGAGATTATACCGAAGACCTTGAATATTATCCCACGGTAGTATTAAAACCGGAAAATGCCCAACAAATTTCAGATATTTTAAGGCTATGTAACCAACATAAAATTGCAGTAACTCCAAGAGGTGCCGGAACCGGCTTAAGCGGTGGCAGCTTACCCGTTTTTGGTGGTGTTGTTATTAGCATGGAGCGTTTTAATAAAATTATTGAAATTGATGAGAGAAATTTTTTTGCAATAGTTGAACCCGGAGTTATAAACGAGGCTTTTCAAAACTCAGTTAAAGAAAAAGGACTTTTTTATCCGCCCGACCCGGCAAGTAAAGGAAGCTGCTTTTTGGGAGGCAATATGGCACATAGCAGTGGAGGGCCAAGAGCCGTAAAATATGGCACCACCCGCGATTATGTATTAAATATGGAAGTGGTTTTACCAACAGGAGAAATTATACAAACAGGTGCAAATACCCTTAAATACAGCACAGGCTACAACCTTACACAACTAATGGTTGGCAGCGAAGGCACACTTGGCATAATTACAAAAATTACATTAAAACTTATAGCAGCCCCAAAACAAAATTTACTGCTGCTTTCTTGGTTTAAAAACCCCGAGAATGCTTGCATTGCAGTAAACCAAATATTTAAAGCCGGTGGCAACCCAAGTGCGCTTGAGTTTGTAGAGCCTGAAGGTTTTAGGTTATCTGCGGCCATGCAGCAACTACAGTTTAATATTGAACCAAATGCCGAAGCTTATTTATTAATTGAAATTGATGGCAACAATTCGGATCAAATAAACAACGAATGCGAATTGGTTAGTAAAGTTTTGTATGAAAACAATGCCATTGATGTTTTACTTGCCGATAGCTACGAACAAAAAGAATTTTTATGGAAACTGCGAAGAGGAATTGGCGAAGCAACCAAACACAACAATACATACAAAGAAGAAGATACCGTTGTACCTAGAGCCGAATTACCTACTTTGTATAAAGGGGTAAAAGATATTGCAAACAAATATGGCTTTAGGTGTGTTTGCTACGGACATGCCGGAGACGGAAACCTGCATGTAAATATTTTAAAAGATAATTTACCCGATGATTTTTGGAACGGAGAACTAAAAAACGGCATAAGAGAAATTTTTGAACTTTGTAAAAAACTTGGAGGAACCATAAGCGGTGAGCACGGCATTGGTTTGGTTCAAAAAGAATATATGCCTATTATGTTTCCACAATACCATCTTGATTTAATGCGCAGAATTAAACTAGCTTTCGACCCCAACTTTATTTTAAATCCGGGAAAGATTTTTTAACAAAAAAGCCACCCAAAATAACTTCGGGCGGCTTTTAAGTTACCATGAAAAACAAACTTACTTAATTTCTATGCTGGTTTTATTCTTTTTAACTTCAGCTTTTGGCAATACTAACGTTAAAATACCATCATTTAGTGTGGCATCAATATTTTCTTTTTTAATGGTTTCGGGCAAGGTAAAACTGCGGGTAAATTTTCCGTAGTAGCTTTCAACCAAATGATACTTTTCGTCTTTGTTTTCGGTGTTTAATTTACGTTCGCCACTTACGGTTAATACATCACCCTCAATATCAATGCTAATTTCTTCTTTTTTCAAACCCGGTAGCGTAATTTGCAACTGAAAATTGTTTTCGGTTTCTTTTACATCAACCCTTGGTTTGAAGAATACGTTGCGTTCAAACTTGCCTAAACTTTCGTTAAAAAGTGTGTCAACCAAACTGTTAAATTCTGTTGGGAATAATGAATCCCTTAATAAATCTCTGTTGTTTTTAAATTTTACAAGTGTCATAATGCTTAAAATTTTTGTTTGCTTGAACCAAAACAAGATGTGTTCCGAAATAAAAAACAGGCCATTTTGGCTTATTACTTATGGCTTAAATTTAAAAACAAGAAAATATTGTGCCATTTTGACGCTAATCTAACTCGTAATAGTTTAAATCTTTGCTAAAAGTTTCTTGTACATAGAGTGTAGCAGTAAATGCAAGTATTAAACAAACCATACCTACAATTAATGCCGCAATGGTAACCCCAACTGTTGGAACCAATGCCTGAAAACTTAAGGTAATTGGAACCACGCTACCACGAACAAAATTAGGAACTGTGTTTGTAACCGTACTACGAATATTGGTGCCAAACTGCTCGCTGGCTATGGTAACAAACAAAGCCCAATAACCTGTTGCAAAGCCAATTAAAAAGCACATAAACTTATAGTACTGTACACTAACATTTGTATTAAATAAATAAACCGAAAACAACAAAGCACTAAACGTTAAATAACCTAAAACTACTTTTTTTCTGCTTTTAAGCAATTGGCTAATCAATCCACTTGCCAAATCGCCAACACTTAGGCCAATGTAAGCAAACATTACGCTATCGGCAACACTTACCTGATTGCCTAAACCCATGGCTTCGCCAAAACGATTGCTTAAATTTACCAAAACACCAATAGCAAACCAAATAGGCAAACCAATGGCAATACAAGCCAGGTATTTAGTAAATGAGCGACCCTTCATGAAAATACCGATAAAGTTGCCCTTTTTAATGTGTGAATGTTGTTTTAGCGAAGCATACATACCGCTTTCGTAAGCACCTGCTCTTAGCAAAAGTAAAGCAAGGCCCATACAGCCGCCTACAATATAAGTGTTTTGCCAACCAAATGTTTTGCCAACCAATCCGGCAACAACTGCACCCAAGGCGCCAAAAGTTACAATGATCATAGTGCCATACCCGCGTTTTTCGCGGTGCATGTTTTCGGCAACCAATGTTATTCCTGCGCCAAGCTCACCGGCCAAACCAATACCCGCTACCAAACGTATAATGGCATACTGTTGTATATTGGTAACATAAGCATTTGCAATATTTGCAACCGAGTAAAGAAATATGGAGCCAAACAATACCGAAACCCTACCCTTTTTATCGCCCAGTATGCCCCATAAAATTCCGCCTAAAAGCATACCAAACATTTGTAAGTTAAAAAGATAAATTTCGTTGCGTTTTAAATCTTCTCCGCTAAAACCTAAGGCTGTAAGACTATCGTATTTTACTACATTAAAAACTATCAAATCATAAATATCAACAAAGTAACCCAGCGATGCTACTATTATGAGCAGGTTTATTTTTCGTTTATTATTCATATTTATGTTTGGCAATGATAAAATTTTCCGGCCAATTGTTTTTATATGTTTGTGCTACAACTTTTTGTATTGAGCTATAAAATTTTTTAACAAAATAAATGCTTTTGCTCTGTGGCTTATTTTATTTTTTTCTTCAAGAGAAATTTCGGCAAGGGTTTTCGAAAATCCTTCTGGCATAAAAATGGGGTCGTAACCAAAACCATTACTTCCGGATGGTGTATGAGTAATAACACCATTTAATATTCCTTCAAATAAGTACTCTTTACCATCCAATATTAAACAAATAACCGTTTTAAAGCGAGCATTACGATTGGTTTCGTTTTGCATTTGGCTCAACAATAAATTAATATTATCGGAACTGTTTTTTTGCTGCCCGGCATAGCGTGCACTGTAAACCCCGGGAGCATTGTTTAAAACTTCAACTTCCAAACCTGTATCATCGGCAAAACAATTTAAATTAGTTAACTTAAAAACTTCTCGGGCTTTTTGTATGGCATTTTCTTCAAGTGTTTGGCCTGTTTCTGGTATTTCTTCGGTTATACCAATATCATACAAAGTGCTAATTTTAAAATTATCTCCAAGCAAAGCATGTATTTCTTTGGCCTTGTTGTTGTTGTGTGTAGCAAAAATTAAGTGCATTATTTTTCAAAAAATACTTTTTGCAATATACCCCAAAGCAATGCTTTCAATTTGGTATCGTTTTCTATGGTTTTACTTGGTTCAACCAAAATGCAATTAACACCTGCATACAAAACAGCCGAATAATTTTGTGCTGTTATACCCTGCTTGTTTAGCCAATTATTACAACCCCAAAAAATAATATGTGTTGAACCAAAAAAATCGTTCAGATTTTGAAAATACAGATGTTCCTGATTTTTTACATTTACGATGGCTAAATTATCTTTTTCTATTTTCAAACCCTTTTCACTTACTGTATAAATAAACTGAATATCAGTATTAAATTCTGTATCGGTTAAGTAAACCACATGTAATACTTTTGGGTGATTTGAACCGGTATAATTGATTTGTATGGAAAAATCTTTTTCTTTGACCAGATAAATTTCATCGAAAAGCAAAGCTGCTTCTGTTGGTGATATTTGCGAATGATTGATATTCATTATTGTAAACTTAAGGCATGGCAATTTCTATAAAAATAACCAAAACACCACAATCGCGTGTAAGTACATTTGATTTTGAGCATATTGAATTTGGAAAGGCTTTTAGCGACCACATGTACCGTGTTGATTATACCAACGGACAATGGCAGCAGCCCGAAATATTGCCTTACGGAAATATTTGTATTTCGCCAGCCATGAGTGCTATACATTACGGACAAGCCATTTTTGAAGGCATGAAAGCCTTTAAAAATACCAAAGGCAATCCGGTATTGTTTCGCCCACTCGAAAACCACAAACGCCTTAACCTTAGCGCAGAACGAATGGGTATGCCAACCATTAGCGAAGAACTATTTATGCAAGGTTTGCATTCTTTAATAGATTTAGACAAACAATGGATTCCAACCAAAGAAGGCAGTGCGCTATACATAAGGCCTTTTATGTTTGCCACCGATGATTTTGTAGGCGTTAGACCATCTTTTAACTATACTTTTATAATTTTTTGCTGCCCGGTAAACAGTTATTACCCTAAACCCATTAAAGTAAAAGTTGAAGAAAACTATGTACGTGCTGCCAAAGGCGGAGTTGGTTATGCAAAAGCTGCCGGAAACTACGGCTTAAGTATGTTGCCAACTATGCTTGCCAAACAAAAGGGTTACGACCAAATAATATGGACAGATGCCAACGAACACCATTTTGTTGA
Source organism: Bacteroidia bacterium (assembly GCA_046296495.1). Classification (GTDB taxonomy): domain Bacteria; phylum Bacteroidota; class Bacteroidia; order UKL13-3; family UKL13-3; genus JBKBLB01. Next base: position 53,653 of record JBKBLB010000011.1, on the reverse strand, counting down.
AGAAAGCGGAACCACCAATTTGTTTTTTGTTGTTGATGAAAAAACAATTTTAACACCCGCACTTGATGGTACCATTTTAGATGGAATTACCCGCAAAACATGCATCGAAATTTTAAAAGATAAAGGCTACGAGATAATTGAAGATAAAATTTCGATAGCAGAAATGGCTAAACTTGCCGATGAAGGTCGCCTGACGGATGTTTTTGGAACCGGTACTGCTGCCATTATTGCTAAAATCGAGTCGTTTAATTACAAAAACAAAGAATATATTTTACCTCCTGTTAATGATAGAATTGTGAGCAACTTGCTTTACAATACTATTTTGCAAATACAAACCGGTAAAATTGAAGATAAATTTGGATGGGTTGTTCCGGTTGAACCAAATGTTGCGGTTAATTGAATTTAACTGTTTGGCCTTATGTATTAGTAGGTCTTTCGGGTTATAAATTTTTTCGATTTATTAAACATTGCACATACATTTTACACTACATTCTTTTCCTGGATAAAAGTTTTGAAATCATTGAAAATAGTATAACTTTCAGAAGTCTGCAAGTTCGTAGTTTGTGCTTCGTCCACCTTGTTGCTCCTGCCGTAATATTCCCTTGTCAATTAAATCCTTAATGTCGCGCAAAGCAGTGTCAGGTGAACATTTGGCAATTTTTGCCCACTTTGATGATTTCAGTTTTCCGTCAAATCCGTCAAATAGCTTGTTCAATACTAATCTTTGTCGTTCGTTAAACTCAGTGTTTTCGTGAATTTTCCAAAACTCAGTTTTTCGTAATATTTTTTGCAGAGCAGTTTCTGTTGCTAATAATGAATTTTTGAGGCAATGTAAAAACCAGTTTAACCAATCTGTAATATCGCCACTGCTGTATTGAACCTTTTGTAGAATCTCGTAATACTGTTTTCGTTCAACCAAAATTTGGCTTGACATACTGTAATATCGTTCTTTCGTTTTATCAGCACGGGCAAGCATTAAATCTGAAATTGCTCTTGCTATTCTTCCATTACCATCGTCAAAAGGGTGGATAATGATAAACCAGAAATGAGCAATTGCAGATTTTAAAACTGGGTCTATTTTATCATTATCGTTGAACCATTTTAAAAACCTGTCCATTTCATCTTTTACTCTACTTGCAGGAACCGCTTCATAGTGAACTTTCTCTTTTCCCATAGCACCTGATACTATTTGCATCGCACCTGTTCGATAGCGTCCAACTTCTATTTTGTGGATTCCGCTGTGTCCTGTCGGAAAAAGTGCCGAATGCCAGCCAAACAGTCGCTTGTTTGTCAGTGGTTTTTGATAGTTTTGAGTTGCGTCAAGCATCATTTCAACAACTCCTTCTACGTTTCTGTTTGTTGGAACAAGTCCGGCTATGTTAATGCCTAACTGTCTTGCAATAGAGGAACAGACTTGGTCATAGTCGAGTTTTTCTCCTTCTATTTCAGATGATTTGATTACGTCAAGCGTTAAAGTTGTAAGTGTCGCTTCCTCTTTAGTGGCAAAACCCAATGTATTCATCTGTCCGATAATCTTACCTTGCAAATTTCGGACTTCGCCAAATATGGCATTAATGTCTCTTTCCCGCCAAGTGAAGTTTGGCCAGTTTTTGTATTCGTAAATGTATTTAGCCACTTTTTGAAACAGTTGTTGCGGCAAATATAAGTATTATTCTCCGCATAAATGCGGTGAATGTTAAAATTATTCTCCGCAAGTCAAGCCAATTTTAAGTCAGTTTTTTGGAGTTGCTTGTTTAATACGAAGTGCTGTAAAAACATTACCGCCAAAGATTTGGCGATTGGCATTCGTGCATCCCGATAACTATCTGGAATGCACTTTTTAACCAAATGAGCTAAACACTTTTATACATCGTTTTTAACAATTTTTACTTGATGTTTTTATAAATGCCGTTAAACCAAAAAAAACTCCCACAACTAAGTCAATTGGTGCCCAAGTTGCCTTTTCAAAATAAATTGGAAATATAGGATTAAATAGAACCGCAACCATTAAAAAACAAATAAAAAGTATTTTGTTATCACTTTCAAAAACACTATAAGCATTTACACCGGAAATAATTGTAATTGCAATTCTTAAAAAGCGATAATAACCATATGGTAAACTTGCAATTGCTGTTAATAGCAATCCACAAGCAATAAGTCTTGATATTTTAAGTCCGTTCATTGTTGTAAAAAAAAAAATATCCAAAATAGTCCATAAAACTATCCAACTTGTGTAACGATAAATACTGAAAACCAAAATCCATAGACTTGTACCAACTGCCCAAAAAATACAATTTCATCATTTGGCATATTATTAGTTACATGTATTCAGCAAACATCATAAAATTTATACCGCTGTTGTTTTTGCTTATATTGTTATCTTTTTAAATTTTGCATAACTAATAGGAGCTTGCCGTTGTCGGGAGATTTCTGAGTACAATTTTGTCAACCTGTTAATGGATTTGTAAGACCCTCAATTATAAAAGCAATTTTTACTTAGCTAAAAGTTAACCGCACTTAAAAAGCACCTAATGAGTTCGTTTTTTAGGGAAAAGGAATGATTTTTTTGTTTGAAAAGAGTAGAGTAAAGGTTGCCGCTGTTGGCGGCTGGTTTTAACATCAATGGTTGTTTATAAAGTTATTAAATTCACGCTTTGCTGTGGGGCTTTCAAATAAAGAGCCATGCCCACTACCTGTAATTTCAAGAAACTGTACATTTTGACAATTTGTACAACTTGATACTTCTTGTTTAAAAGTTGGCCACGAATACATTTGAATGGTGGCATCATTGAGCCCTTGAACAAATAAAATATCGGCCTTAAATCCATTCGTAAAGTTGAGTAACGACCTTTGAAAGTAAGCATTGGGATTGTTTGTCGTAGTACCATAAACATTTTTAAGTTTGGTGCAGACAGCACTTGGTTGAACTTGCCCATTTTCTTCTAATTTGCACCTATAATCAAGATTTAACGGGCCTGGTGCATTAGCAATAACTCCATTTGTTTTATGCATTGTATTTAGTCTTGTTACCATATAGCCCCCTTGTGAATGCCCACCCAAAAAAATTTTTTTTATATTTATACCTAACTCTTCACTTGCTTTATTTTTCAGCCATAATAATGCAGCCTCGCATGTAGTAATATTATCGCCAAGCAATACGAACTCTTGCGGGTACGCTACACTAACAATCATCATATCATTTCTGTCTAATATACATTTGAATTTGTCGAGTGTTGTATTTGCTGCTGACAATATGCTACTATCATACATAACGGTTCCGTGAAATACGAGCAAAACATCTAAGTCTTTTTTTGCCGGTTTATCTATAATTACATCCACACTTTGCGAATTATAGTTAATGGTCTTAGTTTTACGATAAGCAATGGGTGTAGGTTGCTCAGTGGTGTTGATGTCTTTGTTACAAGAAAAGAGTATGGTTGAAAGAAATATTAATAGTCTCATAATTTTTACAAATTAAACTTGCTGTTTTTTTGAATGGTTTAGTGTCGTCATAACATTCTGACTAACATTAATATATTTACCTAAATTTCAGACAATTGCTAATATACAAAAGTTAGTAACACAAGTTAATGTCGTGGTATAGGGGTGAAATCGCCTGCGGATGCGGATTTTCGAAGGCGGGTTTCGGAGCACAAAATTGTCAACCTATTTCATAACAAGCCAAATTACTCCAACTCAAGCCTATCTGCCGCATCAATTGGCTTTTCTTCATTTAGTGGCATATTGTCTTCAATTGCTTTATCATTCAATTGGTTTAAGGTTAGTTTGTCGGTTGTTGTGCTCATAATCCAGTTGTTACCGCGTTTATGAAACACCTGAACCACAATGCCGAAATGGATTTTAAAATAGCTTTCCAACTCACTAATGGTTTGGTTGCCGTGTATTTCAAATTCAAACTCCTGGGTTGTTTTTGCAAGGTTACTAAATGGTAAATTTTGGTTTTTTATCATTTCATCGGCTGTTGAGTTTCCATCGTGGTTTTTATCAATAAAAAACTCAATTTTAAGATGTGAATATCTGTTTTTAAATGCTTCTGAAATTTCTTTTAGGGTGCTGTTTTTATTTACAGGTATTATCATAATTTTTTGTTATAAGCAACAAAGTTGGCGTATTAAAACAAAACATAAAATGATAAATATCATATTTTCTAAGCATATTTTATGTCCTCATCAAGCAGTTCGCTGTTATCTTTAAATTTTAGCAGCAATCGGGCAACTGTTACTACATCTTTTTGGCAATAATTTTTAATGCGTTCAATATTTTTTTCGTGCCAGTATATTCGCCACACTTCACTTCCGTCAATATCATCTTTTGGAGTTTTTATGTTTAAAGCTGTTGCAAGCAATTCAAGCGATGTAAAACTTTTATAATCGCCAAACTTCCACAATTCCATGGTATCAAGCAAATTTACCTCCCAGGGCTTTTTACCCGAGGTGTTTAAAATATCAGGAATGCTTAAGCCGTTAATTACACATCTTCGGGCAATGTAAGGAAAGTCGAACTCTTTGCCATTATGGGCGCAAAGCAAATAACCTGCATCGCTAAAATGGCGTTCAACCAATGCCGAAAATTCTTTTAAAATTTGTATTTCATCATCTCCGTAAAACGATTTTACTTTAAAACTGTAGCCTTTGCCATTGCTGCTAAAATAACCAACCGATATGCAAATTATTTTACCAAACTCGGCATAAATACCAGCACGGTTGTAAATATCACTTTCGTTTTCTGTTGGTTCTTTTTTTAAAAACTGCGCTTTTTTTATCCAAAGTTTTTGCCATTGTTCCGGCATCTCGTTAAAACCGTCATATTGCGGAACTGTTTCCACATCCAACACAAGCACCTTGGTTAAATCAATATTATTTAACATGGCTATTATTTTTTAACCAAAAATAATGGGTTAAAAGCAAAATTGTAGTTTTAAAAGAGTTTATTTTTATAGGCAGGCAATATGTTTAAATGTTTGTATGCTTTATCGGTTACTTCTCTTCCGCGAGGTGTTCTTATTAAAAAACCTTCCTGAATTAAATATGGTTCATATACTTCTTCAATGGTACCGGCATCTTCACTTAATGCAGTGGCAATGGTATTTAAACCCACAGGCCCACCTTTAAATTTTTCAACTATGGTTTTTAAAATGCGAATATCCATTTCATCAAGCCCTTCGCTGTCAACATTTAGTGCATTAAGTGCAAAACGGGCAATATCAATGGTAATGCTGCCATCGCCTTTTACATCGGCAAAATCGCGGGTTCTGCGCAACAAGGCATTGCCAATTCTTGGTGTTCCTCTGCTTCTGCGTGCAATTTCCCACGCAGCTTCTTCATCAATTACACTTTTTAGTATTTCGGCACTACGCTCAATTATTTTTTTCATCAATGCCTTATCGTAATACTCCAGCCTGGCATTAATACCAAAACGTGCCCTAAGTGGCGAGGTAAGCAAACCGCTTCGGGTGGTAGCACCAATTAACGTAAAAGGTGCAATTTCTATTTGTATGCTGCGGGCATTGGGGCCGCTATCAATCATTATATCAATTTTATAATCTTCCATGGCCGAGTACAAAAACTCTTCAACCACCGGACTTAAACGATGAATTTCATCAATAAAAAGTACATCTCCTTGCTCCAGGTTTGTAAGCAAACCTGCCAAGTCTCCCGGTTTTTCGAGCACGGGGCCACTGGTAGTTTTTATACCTGACCCTAACTCGTTTGCTATAATGTTGGCAAGGGTTGTTTTACCAAGACCCGGAGGCCCATGCAGCAATACATGGTCTAATGCTTCGTTGCGTTTTGTAGCTGCCGCAACAAAAACTCGTAAATTTTCAATAATTTTTTCCTGCCCCGTAAAATCACTAAACTGTTTGGGCCTTAGCACCCTTTCAAGTTCTTTGTCGGTAGCATTAAGCCTTTCTTCATCGGGTTCAGTATGTTGGTTTCGCACATGGCGAAAATACAAAAACCAATAATTAATACATTAACCCTACTTTTGCGGCCATGTTATTATTAAGTACATCTCACCTACCCGCTTATTGGAGTGTAACTCCGTTTTTAGCTTTGTTGCTTATGATTGCAACCGGGCCAATTTTTTTTCCTAAAACCTGGCACCATTATTACCCGCATATTTCGGTTGCCCTGGGCGTTTTTGTTGCTGTTTATTATTTGTTTTTTTTACACAACAACGAATTGCCGGTCGAATCTGTAAGCGAGTATGTTTCTTTTATAAGTTTACTAACCATTTTATATGTTGCAAGCGGTGGTATTTACATGTTTATTGATGTAGAATCGAAACCATCAACCAATATTAAGTTTTTGGCCATTGCAGCAGTTTTAACTAATTTAATTGGTACAACAGGAGCCAGCGTATTGCTTATAAGGCCTTATATGCGTATTAATCGCTACAGGCTTAAACCATACCAAATAGTTTTTTTTATAATGATTGTAAGTAACTGCGGAGGTTTACTCACACCCATTGGCGACCCGCCTTTGTTTATAGGATTTTTAAAAGGCATACCCTTTACATGGACAATTTTAAACCTTTGGCCTCAATGGTTATTTGTAAATGGCTTATTATTATTGGTTTTTTATTTTTATGAACGCAACAACCGAGAGTTTGATGATGTTGATGTTAGCAGCCATTATACAGGACGCTTTATTCTTAGCGGACAACAAAACTTTTTTTGGCTTGGCATAGCATTGGTTTCGGTTTTTATTGACCCAAACCTTATTAATGGTTTACCTGCCATTGAGTTTCATGGAAAAAAATTATCGTTTATACGCGAAATTATTCAGCTAAGCAGCGCATACATGTGCTATAAAACAGCCAACAAAAAAGCTTTAAAAGTTAACGAATTTGGTTTTGAACCCATTAAAGAAGTAGCCTTTTTATTTATAGGCATATTTCTTTGCATGATGCCGGCCTTACAATTGCTTGAACACTATGCAAACAGCAACGAAAACGGACTTGCCATAACATCCATGTTGCTTTACTTCGCTACCGGAATTTTCAGTAGTTTTTTAGATAATGCACCCACTTATTTAAACATGCTTACCCTGGCATTCAGTAAATTTGGGTTCAGCCTAAGCGATTATCAACAGGTTCAGGATTTCCTTCAATCAAATCATGTAAAACTTGTAAAAGCCATAAGCACAGGCGCTGTATTTTTTGGTGCGTTAACTTACATAGGCAACGGTCCTAATTTTATGGTAAAAGCTATAGCCGAGCACAATGGTGTAAAAATGCCTACTTTTGGCCGATACATTTTTAAATACTCTGCCTTAATATTGCTGCCCATTTTGGTTTTAACAGCCATTTTATTTTATTAAGATGCTAAACGGAAAAAAAATAATTGTTGTGCTGCCTGCATATAATGCAGCCCTTACGCTCGAAAAAACCTACAACGAAATTCCTTTTGATATTGTAGATGATGTTATTTTGGTTGATGATGCCAGCAAAGATAACACTACTGAAATTGCCAAAAACCTAGGCATAAAACATGTAATAAGTCATCAACAAAACAAAGGCTACGGAGGCAATCAAAAAACTTGTTACAATATGGCATTGCAATTAGGCGCAGATATTGTCATCATGCTTCACCCCGATTATCAATACACACCTAAATTAATTATGGCCATGAGTAGTATTATAGCCAATGATGTATATCCGGTAGTGTTTGGCTCGCGTATTTTGGGAATGGGTGCTTTAAAAGGAGGTATGCCTTTGTATAAATACGTTTTTAACCGTATGTTAACTTTGTTTCAAAATATATTGATGAGACAAAAATTAAGCGAATACCATACTGGTTACAGAGCATTTAGCGCACAAGTTTTAAAGTCTGTTAATTACGAGCTGTGCAGCGATGATTTTGTTTTTGATAACGAAATTACCGCTCAGATTTTTTACAAAGGTTTTGAAATTGCCGAAGTAACCTGCCCAACAAAATACTTTCCCGAAGCATCGAGTATTAACTTTAAACGAAGCAGCATTTACGGGCTTGGAGTAATTCGAACAAGCATTATTTATCGTTTGCAAAAATGGGGTATTGGCAACTACAAAATTTTTAAAAGCACTTAATTTAAACCATTGCCATTTTATACTGCATATAAATTTTGCAATCTTTTTTAGGCTTTTCATCAGCCACCACTTTCATTAATATCGAATCCATAACGGGGTTAAATTTTAAAGCTGTAGATTGCTCTTTTACCACATCAAAATCAATTAATGCATCTTTATTTATGTAGCAATAACCTACATAATTACCCGGTTCATAAATAATAATGCATTGCTCTTTTGCATTTCGGCCTTTTTCGCTTATAAAATAGGTTTTTGCTTCCAGTTCAAGTTTTTCAATAAACTCATTTACCCTTATGTTGTATTGCATTACATTTTCGGGTTCTTTACAATTGCCCATGCACATATTTTTTTGCAATTTGTTACATACCGTATTTGGCTGTTGCAAATTACAAAGCACCGGGCAAAGATTAAAGTCATCAACAACCTTGTTTAAATAGCTTAGCGCTTCAGTAAAATTCGCAAATGTTGCAATGGGCTTCACATCCTGCCTTATACGGTCTATGCCAAGCCTTATTTTGCCATTTTGATCAATATAATCATACAAGGCAAATGTTTGGGTAAACTTTTTCTGTGCTCGGTTCTCATCGGGCCAAAGCCTTTTAATTTCGTAACTTTCAATTAGGGCTGCAAGCAACTCGTTACCGGTTTGTAAAAAAGATATGCCGTAAATATTTCTTAAAAAATTATGTTTTTGTTTTGATACCAATTTTCCACTAAAATGACTGCTTACCCGGCTTTTTATATTTTTGGCTTTACCTACATATAGCGCCTTGCCTTTCTCATCAACAAAGTAATAAATACCGGCTGTTGAAGGAAGTTTGTTAAAATCACTCTTACTTACGTTTGGCGGCAATTGTTGTTCTTTACTGCCTTTGTTAAGCATTTCATTTATGGTTTCAAAAGATTTTGGCTGAGCCAAAATTTTTTCAAACAACAAAGCTGTTGCCTCAGCATCTCCTCCTGCCCTATGCCTGTTATTTAAAACTATATTTAATGATGCAGTTAAATTGCCAAGACTGTAAGATTTTTTACCGGGAAATATTTTTTTACTTAGCCTAACGGTGCAAAGCCTTTTGGCATCGAAAGAAATATTGCATAAATGCAATTGGTGCTTTATAAAATTATAATCGAAATTTACGTTGTGAGCAACAAACACTTTGTCTTTAAGCAACTCTGATATTTTAGGTGCAACCTCATAAAATGTTGGGGCATCCTTTACCATTTGGTTTGTTATACCTGTAAAAGCTTCAATATAATAAGGTATGGGTATTTCCGGGTTTATAAGTGTTTCAAACCTTTGTACAACTTGTTTTCCGTTATGTATAATAATGCATATTTCGGTAATTGCATTTGCGCTAGGTTGGCCACCGGTGGTTTCTATATCAACAATTGCGTACAATGTTGGTTCAAATATAATTTATAATACAAACCATAAATTGTGTATTTGTAAACCGTGTTTAGCTTTATATACATGCTTTTTGTATGTTTGAAACCATTATGACAGGAACCGGACTTGCCCTTATTACTCCATTTAAAGAAGATTTTTCGATTGATTTTGATGCACTCGCTAACCTTATAGAATATACCATAGAAGGCGGAGTGGAATATTTGGTTGCACTTGGCACAACAGGAGAAAGTGTAACCCTTACAAAAGATGAAAAAAAACAGGTTTATGCGTTTATAGCCCAACAGGCAAAAGGCAGGGTTGCAGTTGTTGCAGGTATTGGAGGTAATAATACAGCAGAAGTTATTGAACAATTCGGTTTAATTAATCCTGACCATTTTGATGCGATTTTATCAGTAAGCCCGTATTACAATAAGCCAAACCAACAGGGTATTTTAAACCATTATATGGCTATTGAAAAACATTCTCCACTACCAATAATATTATACAATGTTCCCGGGCGTACAGGCAGTAATATGTCGGTTCAAACCACACTTACACTTGCCAATGCAAGCGATAAATTTATAGCCATAAAAGAAGCAAGCGGTAATGCAGAACAATTTATGGATTTATTAAATGAAAAACCGGCTGATTTTAACATCATAAGTGGCGATGATAACCTAACACTTCCCTTTTTGGCAATGGGTATGAGCGGAGTAATTTCTGTAATTGGACAAGCCTATCCAAAAGCATTTAGTACTATGGTTCGTCTTGGCCTTGATGGGCGTTTTGAAGAGGCCCGACAATTGCATTATACCTATTACAATTTAATGAAAAGCATATTTGCCGATGGAAACCCCGGAGGTATTAAAGCCTTGCTATGCATAATGGGTATATGTAAAAATGTTTTACGAATGCCGCTTACACCAGTAAACGAACAAGTTTTTGAAAAACTTAATAATTTACATAAACAAGTATTATCATCAATCTAAAAACAAGTGCCTGTATTTTAATGGTGGCATGGGGCAAGTGTTGTATTCTCCAAAAATTTTATAACGGTATTTTGCAATAACATCGTAAATGCAATCTGTTAAAACTTTTGGTAAAAAACTAAATACATAAAGCCATTTTAAAGGTATTTTGGTTTGAGCCAAAATTTTAAAAACTGCTGTAGATTTGGTATAAAAAACGTTATCAACAAAAAGTACAACCGATTTTGTATCTTTTGGTAACTTTTTTGTTTGTTTTGCCGTTAAGCCTTGTAATGGGGCAAAGTAAATTTCTTGTGATTTAAGATTTTTTAAAGCCAGCTTAACGCTAAAATTACACAAAGCACATTTTCCATCATAAAACAATATGGCTTTGGGTTCAACCATTGTTATTTTTTATTTGCCAAATTTGGCTTAAACCTAACAGGCGAAAAAAAGTGAATCATAAAAACCCTTGCCATTCGATAGGTTACAGGGGATAGTATTAAAAACGCAGATATGATAGGAATTACATAGGTCCAAAAATCAGCTTCTCCATGCGATAGAATTAAAATTGTTCCGCCAATGGTTATCATTATGGAAACACTAAATGCATAGCTTACGTACATGGCTCCCCAAAAAAACCCAGGTTCAATTTCAAATTTTAGGTTACAAACAGGGCAATTGGTATGCATTTGAGAAAAACGCTTTAAATCAAATGCTCCATATTTAAACATTTTTCCGCTTTGGCATTGCGGGCACTTACTTTTAAGTACCGATAATAGTTTTGAAGGCTCGTATTTATCGCACATGGCGTTAAGAAATTTGTTGTTTTTGCGCTTTGTTAAGTTTGTGTTTTCTGTAATAAATATAACCAAAAACACCGGCTATGGCATACGGAAGCACAAATAAATACATAATTCCATTATTTATGGTATTACCAACCGAGTTGTTACCATTGTGCCTTGCTGATTCTAAATTGCTTTTACACATGGCACACTGCGCGTAAGTATTGTTTGAACCAAGAAGTAAAGCTAAGGCAAAGAAGAAAGTTAAAACAAGTTTTTTCATAAGCTTAAAGCGGATAGTACGGACTTATCATTAAATAAACAATTACACCGGTAATAGTTACATACAGCCAAATAGGAAATGCAATTTTTACAATTTTTTTGTGCAATTCTACCTGCATTTGTAATCCTCTGTAAAAACTTAGCAATACAAGTGGTAAAACTATTGCCGCAAGCACTATATGGCTTACCAAAATAACCAGATATATCATACGAGTGCTATTTTCGGGATATCTGGTTTCGGGGGCTAACCAGTGAAAAACAACATAGCTAACCAAAAACAATGCTGATAAAATAAATGCCACCAAATTGATTTTTTTATGTGTTTCAATATCTTTTTTTCTGATAAAGTAATATGACAAAATTAGCAAAATACTACATGTACCATTTATTATGGCATTAAGCTTGGGTAAGAAATATGTCCATGATGGTAGTTCATCTGGTGTAGGAAGAATTTTTCGGTTCAAAATTATAACGGCAATAAATACAACAAACGACAATGCCATTACAACTCTAAATACTATCTTATCTTGTTGGGTATTAATTTTTGTAGTATTCATAAAGCAGTACTTTTATTTCATCGGTTAGTCTTTTCAGTTCCGAATCTTGTAAACTATTGTAAATTCCTCTAATGCGTCTTTGTTTATCTATAAGTATAAACTGTTGGCTGTGGTCAATTGTTTCATCTTCTATTGATACGGGCAATAAAAACCCCTGCCCAATTTTCACCACTTGTTCATTATTTTCGGTTCTGCAAAAAAGCCAGTTTTGTGGGTTTGCATTGTATTTTTTTGAATATTCAAGAAGTGCTTCGGTTGTATCATTTTTAGGGTCAACACTAAATGAAAAAAATTTAACTTCTTCAAATTGTTTAACTTTATCGTAAACAGATTGCAATCTTCGGTTCATGGTTGGGCAAACATCAGTACACGTTGCGAAAAAGAAGCTGGCAACTACAATATTGTTTGAGAGGTTTTGAGAATTTACTGTTGCACCTGTTTGGTCGGTAACGCTAAAATGTGGAACTTGATAATAAATGGTATCATTCTTATCGCTTAAATATCGTTCTCCAAAAATGGGTAACGATTTATAATTTTGTTTTGCTTGATTTAATACAAAAAAAATAGCAACCGGTATAGCTAATATTCCGATTGCTATAAAAAAATACTTTTTACCCATTAATCTAAAACGCGTAAAATATTGGTATAGTTTCCTTCTATTAACATTAATATAACCAAAAACACTACAAATGCCATTGGTAAAATAATTGTATATGTTAATACTTTTCTTTCAAATTTCATGTGCATAAAAATGCCCACAATATACCAAGCCTTAACAACTCCCAATATAATGAATACTGCATTTTTAATCATGCCGTGGTAAGAAAGCAACATGAAATAAATCACAATGTCAACAATGGTAAGGGCTAGTAAAATCCAAAAGGTTTTCCAAATCTGCTGCTTCATATCAGCAGGGGTTTCGGTATGTTCTAAGTGTTCTGTATGTTCCATATTTGTATAGTTTTTTTAAATAAAATTAAATAAGGTAAAAGAATGTAAACACAAAAACCCAAACCAAATCTACAAAGTGCCAGTAAAGACCAACTTTTTCAACCATTTCATAGTGGCCGCGTTTTTCGTATGTTCCGGCAAGCACATTAAAATAAATTACAATATTTAATACTACACCAGAGAGTACGTGAAAACCGTGAAAGCCTGTTACAATAAAGAAATAATCGGCAAATGCCCTTGGTCCAAAAGGATTGTGATCTAACCTTGCTCCTTCGTGAATAAATTGAGTCCACTCCCAAGCCTGGCAACCTAAAAAAGCTGCGCCACCCAAAATTGTCCAAAACATATAGGTTGCAACTTCTTTTTTGGCCATTCGGTGACCTGCCTCAACAGCTAACACCATTGTTACCGAGCTAAAAATCAAAATAAAAGTCATTAAACTTACAAAAAACAACGGCAAATGAATTCCATGCAAGAATGGAAAATGGTTAAACACCAACTCGGGGGCTGGCCAGCGGTCTTGAACAAATAAACCGGCTTGTTGCATTTGCTCAATAAAATCTTCGCTTAAGTGTTGCAATGGTTTTATAATTTCGTTTGGTAAAGAACTTTCGTAGCTAAACCTAATAAAACCATAACTTATTAAAAGCGATGAAAATGTAAATGCATCAGACAATAAGAAAATCCACATCATTAGTTTTCCGTAACTAACGCTGAAAGGAGATTTACCTCCGCCCCAGAAGTACTTTTTCTCAGTAGTTAAAGTTGTTGTTGTCATTGTTTATTTTTCTTTTATTAATTGTTTTAGCGGTAAATATACATAAACACATATAAATAAATCCACATAGCAGCTAAGAAATGCCAAAATGTGGTACACATATTTATTAGTAATAAATTGGTTTTATGAACCTTAAATCTAAAAGCCTGAATAGTGGTAGCTAAAATAAAAACCAAACCTCCGATAACGTGTACAAAATGCACACCTGAAATGACATATACAAATGAGTTGGAAGGATTTGAAAATGCAAAGTATACATTGTTGCTGGTTAATTCTTGCCAACCAATTAACTGAATAATTAAAAACGCTATGGCTGAGCCTAAAGTTAACAATAAAAAGTTTTTAAGCATTTTAATATTATCTTTTTTAGCCATGTAATATGCTGTTTGCATAAAAACAGATGAAATTAAGGCTATTATAATATTTATGGCAAAAGCATTTGGCAGGTTAAAAAATTCCCAGTTTCCGTCACCACGTCTTACAATGTAAGCGCTCGTAAATCCGGCAAAAAGCATTAGGCTGGCTACTATAAATAACCATAACACAAACTTTTTAGGGTTAATGATATAGTTACTCTCTTCTTGTTTTAATTGTTGGGATGTTAAGTTCATATTTTATCAAAATAATAGGCTAATTGAACTACGGGTAAATAAATAAATGAGGCAAACATTAATTTTTTGGCAGCTGCATTATCGCACTTTCTAAAAAGTAAAAACGCATAAAAACTAATCATACAACCTGCAAATATGGCAACTATTGCTGAAATTATACCACTTACACCCATTTGAAAAGGCAAAATTCCAACCGGTATAAGTACTATGCTGTATGCAAGTGTTTGTAAAGCAGTTTTCTTATCTCTTCCGGGTGTAGAGGGCAACATTTTAAAGCCAGCTCTTTTATAGTCATCATCCAATATCCAAGCAATGCTCCAAAAATGCGGAAATTGCCATAAAAATTGAACCAAGAATAAAACGATTGCAGGTGAATCTATTTTTCCGGTAAATGCAACCCATCCCAACATGGTTGGAATTGCTCCCGGAAAAGCTCCTACAAAAACAGAAATTGGACTTACTCTTTTTAATGGTGTGTATATAAATGCATAAGAAACCAAGGCTGTAAAAGCAAGCAAACCACTTACCTGGTTCAAGTAAAAACTTATTATAAATACTCCTGAAATACCAAATATTAAACAAGCAATAATTGCTTCGTTTACGCTCATTCGGTTTGTTGCAATTGGCCTATTTGCAGTTCTAAGCATTAACTTATCATAATCTTTTTCAATTACCTGGTTTATACCATTTGAAGCACCTGTAACTAAAAAACCACCCAATGCAAGCATAGATACTTCAAACCAATTAATAGGGCCTACGCTTGCAGTTAAATATGTAATTACCGAGGAAAATACAACCAAGAGTGTAAGCCTTAGCTTTACAAGCTGATTATAATCTTTAATCTTTGCTTTCAGGCTAAATGAACCTGTGGTTAGCAAAGATGTATTATCTATAATGTTAGTATTCACTTAATTTAGTTGTTGTATTTTTATTCTGTCAAAAACCAATATAGTTAAAAAAATTTGCAGCCCTGCTGTTATGCTGCCTAGTGTTAAATGAACACTCTGCAGTTGACTAGCAAAACCCAAATTAGCCAAAGCCGCACCGCTAAATGCTTGCGTACATAGTATTACAAGCAAAGCAAGTGCACCTTTGTAAAATAATGTGTTCCTCTGAACCAATTTCTTAGCTTCAATTAAAAATGCAATTGCAGCCAATAAATTAATCCAACTTAAACTTCTGTGCCATTTAAAAATAGCACCAAGGTGGTTTATCCATTCATTTCTTATATCAATTCTCTTTGCTACTTCATCTACTTCTTCTCTAACTTGAGTACCGGTTATTATTTGTATGATACCTGCAAACAAAAGAATTGCGGCTAAAACTTTTAACTTGCTTGTACTTCCATTTGCTATAATTTCAAATTGTTGAGATAATGCAACCGTATAAATTAGCAATGCAACAATTAATAATGCTATAAGCATATGAATTGTTACCATATAGCCGGCCAAATCGGTAGAAACAACAATGGAACCAATCCAACCCTGAAATCCAACCAATAAAAAGCTTAGCAAACTAAGTCCAAAAATTATTGGTTTATATTTTAAGTACGGAATAGAAAAAACAAGCGTTAAAAATACAGCAAAGCCAATTAAAACGCCAATTAAGCGGTTTATATATTCAACCCATGTTTTAAAAACATCAAAATCGGCAATTTCTTTACCTGCTACTGCAAATCTTGTTTTATAATCAACAGGCAGTTCACCAAGTGTTGTTGGAGGAACCCATTGCCCAAAACATTTTGGCCAATCCGGGCAACCCATTCCACTTCCTGTACTTCTAACCAATCCACCTACAAATATTAAAAAGAACACTAAAGCTATTGTGGTAATACCCCAAATTCTATATCTTTTAATGTATGGCTTATTATCCAAGCTTTTTTAAAATTATTTGGTTCTCAGCCACAATTTGGCTGTACCAATTTTTAATTTACTACTTCTGTAACAACTGCATGTTTTTGAACGGGAAGGCCTTCGGAGTCATGCATCTCATCTGTTTGCCCTTCATCAGGTACATTTTGTGGTATAAAATCTTCGAAATGACCTGGTTTGCTGTAGTCATAAGCCCAACGATACACATGAGGAATTTCGCCCGGCCAATTACCATGCATGTGTTCTACCGGAGCTGTCCACTCTAATGTATTTGATTTCCAAGGATTTTGCACTGCACGTTTTCCTTTAATAGCACTGTAAAAGAAATTTATCAAGAAAATTAACTGAGCTGCACCGCCAATAATTGCTGCAATGGTTACAAACTGATTCATGTCAATAAAAACATCAAATTGGTCGTAGGCTGAATTTGCATAATACCTGCGTGGTACACCTGCCAAACCCATAAAGTGCATAGGGAAGAATACACAATAGGCACTAACAAATGTTAACCAAAAATGAATGTGACCTGCGGTTTCATTTAACATTCTGCCAAACATTTTAGGGAACCAGTGATAAATACCGCTCAACATTCCAAAAATTGCTGCACTACCCATTACCAAGTGAAAGTGTGCAACAACAAAATATGTATCATGTAAATTAATATCTAATGCTGCATTACCTAAGAAAATACCTGTTAAACCACCTGATATAAAGAATGAAACAAGGCCCATTGCGAACATCATTGCAGGAGTTAGTCTTAAGTTTCCTTTCCATAATGTAGCTAAATAATTAAATGTTTTAACCGCTGAAGGAACTGCAATTATTAGAGTTCCCAACATAAATACAGAGCCTAAAAATGGATTCATACCTGTTACAAACATGTGATGACCCCAAACTATGAAAGATAAAAATCCAATGGCAAGTATTGAACCAACCATTGCCCTGTAACCGAAAATAGGTTTGCGAGAATTGGTTGCAATTACCTCAGAAGTAATTCCTAAAGCAGGTAATAATATAATGTAAACTTCAGGATGACCTAAGAACCAGAATAAATGTTGGAAAAGAATTGGAGAACCTCCGGTTCTTTCTATACCTCCGGCAAACTCTGCAACAATTTCAGATAAGTAGAAAGAAGTACCAAAACTTCTGTCGAAAATTAATAATAGGCAACCACCTAAAAGCACTGGAAAAGATAATAAACCTAAAACCGCTGTTACAAAAAATGCCCAAATGGTAAGTGGTAATCTTGTCATCTTCATACCTTTGGTTCTCATATTTAAAACTGTTGCTATGTAATTTATACCACCCATTAAAGCAGATGCAATAAATAATGTCATAGAAACCAGCCATAGGGTCATACCTACCCCTGAACCGGGAACAGCCTTGGGTAATGCTGAGAGTGGAGGATAGACCGTCCAACCGGCTGCTGCAGGTCCTCCTTCAACAAATAAAGAAATTAACAAAACCAATGAAGACAAGAAGAAGAACCAATATGATAACATATTAATGAATGGAGAAGCCATGTCTCTTGCACCACATTGT
This sequence comes from Bacteroidia bacterium, assembly GCA_046296495.1. Classification (GTDB taxonomy): domain Bacteria; phylum Bacteroidota; class Bacteroidia; order UKL13-3; family UKL13-3; genus JBKBLB01. The sequence goes on along the minus strand of JBKBLB010000011.1, from coordinate 35,830 downwards.
AAAGGAATTAGCAAATTACTGAAGGTACCGCTTAATCCGGCAGTTAATACAAAAAATACCATGATGGTACCGTGAATTGTAATTAATGCCAAATAAAAATTAGGGTCTAACTTCCCATCTTTTGCCCAATGACCTAATATACCTTCAAGAAACGGAAATTTCATGTCGGGGTAGGCAAGTTGCAAACGGAAAATGAGAGACATAAGCATTCCTAAGGTACCCATAATAATACCTGTAATTAGGAATTGCTTAGCAATCATTTTGTGGTCTTGGCTAAAGATGTACTTCGTAATGAAGGTTTCTTTGTGATGACCATGGTCGTCATGATGGCTGTGGCTAATGTGTTCGCTCATAGTAACTATTATTAATTATTGTTTTTTAATGCTATTTCTTTACCATTTTCGGTATTGGCTGAATTATCTTTAATAGGTTGACTAATTTCAGCAACTGTTTTTTGGCCTTTTAGCCAATTTTTATATTCACTTTCAGATACAACTACAACCTTCATTTTCATACGATAATGAGCACCTCCACAAATTTTATTACATAGTAATATGTAATCAAATTTGGGATCGTTTTTGCGTGACCTCATTTCAGCCGTAGTAATGGTTGGTGTAAATGAGAATTTTGTCGGTAGTCCGGGTACAACATTCATCTGACTTCTGAAGTGTGGGAAGTATGCACTATGAATTACATCTTTTGCTCTAAATGCAAAGTTAACTGGCACACCAACAGGTAAATATAATTCGTTTGTAATAATATCGTCTTTGGCGTTTTCATCATCAGGTAATACACCAAGTGCATTTGTTTTACCTACCTGACGAAAATCGTGTTTACCAAGAGTATTGTCATTTCCAGCATATCTTGCATTCCAGCCAAATTGGTAACCAAATACCTCAATATTTATAGCGTTTTCATTTTTAGGATACATGATTTTGTTCCAAACTATTAAACCTCTGATAACAAGAACAGTTAAAACAATAGCCGGAACCAATGTCCATGCATATTCTAATTTATGATTATCCGCAAAAAATAATGCTTTTCTTTTCTCGGAATGTTTGTATTTGTAACCGTACCAAAAGAGCAAAATTTGCGTAATAATAAATACAACACCTGTTAATACAAGCGTAATCATAAACATATCGTCTATTATTTTTCCGTGCTCTGCGGCAGGATCTTGATCAAAGTATGTTAGTTTACCGTGAACCACAAATTCCCAAATGGCAGCACCCATACCAATTATTAAAAAGCCTAATAATAATTTTGAGTTAACTGATGTCCAGTTTATTACCGGACGACCTTGAATATCTCCAACCCTATTTAAAATGTTAAAGGTTATTGATATTACCATAATTAAAAGAATACCAATAATTATTAATAACCAATTAATTTGCAATACTAAGTTTCTGCTTGGTTCAACCGAAGACATTGTTCCGGCAGCAGCTGTAGCATCAACCCCGGCAGTAGCAGATTTTGCTGGTGTTTCACTTTCTTGTTTTATGTATGCTATAATTGATTTTATTTGATTATCTGATAAATTTTCGAAAGAAGTCATTAAAGCCTCATTGTTTTCTTTATAAACCTGAACAGCAACAGGGTCTCCTGCCTTTACCATTGCTTGCGAGTTTTTTATCCATTTTACAAGCCATGCTTCATCTCTTCGTTTGTGAACATCTTTTAATGCCGGACCAACTACTTTTTCGTTTATGGCATGGCAAGCTGTACAATTTGCATTGTAAAGTTCTTTACCTTCATCTGCTGATTGGGCAAATAGACCTGATGTAAGTAATAAAATTACGGTAAGTGTTGCTGCAGTTTTGTGCAATAATTTGATAATGTTCATTTTGTATTGCTTGTTAGTGTTTATAATTTTATAAATCAGGCCGCAATATATATAATCATTCAATTTTGTAAATAATGTTTTAAAAAATGTATATTTAAAATTTAACTTAAAACTAATATTCATTACACATTAATAATAACCTGACTAATTTGAAATTGATTTGTAAAATTTTTATTATTTACCAACCTTACCATTTTTGGGCATTTGCTGTTTTTTTTTGTTTTGAACGCTATCTGCTATAACAGGATTTGAAATTGCTTTTGGCTGTGGTAACGGAATTTTTGTTTCAAATATTCTTACCCCAAACTCATTATTTCCTCGCATTAATGGTGCAATAGCCAAGTATCGTCCGTTTGGGCTAAAACTAATATCTCTAACATTGTATGGTTGTTCGGCAATTTCGGTTATTAATTTTCCTGATTCGGTTTCCCAAATTTTAATGCTTCCATTATTACATCCGGTTGCACAATATTTTCCATCAAAGCTAAATGCTACAGCTGTTACTTTCCAGCAATCAACTTGTAAGGTTCTAATTTCTTTTTGGGTATTCATATCCCAAATTTTGGCCGATTTATCGTTTGAGCCACTAATAAGGTATTTGCCATTAAAAGTCATTGCTATGCTATTAACATGGTCTTTATGTCCAACAAAAGATTTAAATAATTTACCGTCTTTTAAACTACAGATTTTTATGGTAGGTTCAGCTCCTGCTACTATATAATTTACCGGTTGTTGGCTCATAATAATATTGTTAACAGTGGTTCCATTATTTATTGAACGCAAGACTTTACCTGAGCTAATATCCCAAACAATTATTTTGCCTTCGTCATCACCACTTATTAAATATTTACCGCTTTTATCAAAAGTAACTGTGTTAATTTTACTGTTATGTCCTTTTAAAATATCTTCAAGTTTTCGAACCCTTCGGTTCATGCTATCCCAAATTATAACAGCATTGTCGTTTCCGGCACTGGCAAAAAGTTTTATCTTATTATTGAATGCAACTGCTTTTACTGCACTTAAATGGCCTGTTAAAGTTGCAATTTTCTCAAAAGTTGAGTCGGCTTTATACACGTTTATGGTATTATCCCATCCACCGCTTACCAAAACGCCTAATGATGGCAAACTAAAGGCAACGGCATTTACATCATTTGAATGCCCAGGTAAAACAATAAGTGGTGTTGTAATTTTGTTTTGAGCCGCAACTTTTATGAATATTAAAATTGATATGATAAAAACATTTATTTTATGCATAAGGCAAACATATTGTTTTAATTTTTTATTCGGTTCACAAATTTTAATCTAAACAAAAAACTTTAGCGCAACAATTACAAAACCGTACAAAAAGGTAGCTAAAATTACTCCTCTGGCGCTTAAATAGTGTTCAAAATGTATAAATAAATAGAATATGCCTAAATTTACTACGCAACATAAACTAAGTAATGGAGAAAATATTTTTTGTTCAAATCCAATTTCTATAAAACTATGTATTGGGCTGTTTGAAAAATTGATAAAATAGAATATTAAAATTCCAATTGAAGGCCCGAGCAAACCGGCCAATAAACCAATAACTAAATTATCTTTAATCCTCATACGAATAATTCCAATTATTTAAATATGCTATGGCATTGTAAGCAGTTAAATCGAAGTGAACCGGAACAACGGAAGCATAATGATTTGCAAGTGCCCACTCATCAGTATCGTTACCATTATCAAGGTTTACAAATTTACCGGTAAGCCAAAAATATTTTCGGCCATTGGGGTCTCTTCGTTCATCAAAATCTTCTTGCCATTTGGCCAAAGCCTGCCTGCAAACTTTTATTCCTTTAAAATCATCTATTGTAACTTTTGGTATATTTACATTTAATAAAACACCCTGTGGCAAACCATCTTGTATAATGTTTTTTGCTATTTTTTTAACTACTTTTTGCGATAAAGTAAAATCTGCATCATAAGCATAATCGCAAAGGCTAAAACCTGCAGAAGGAATTCCTTCAATACCTCCTTCTACTGCTGCACTCATAGTACCGCTGTAAATTACATTTATACTGCTGTTTGAACCATGATTGATACCTGATAATAGTAAATCGGGTTTACGGTGAAGTACTTTATCTACTGCAAGTTTCACACAATCGGCCGGTGTTCCGCTACATTGGTAACTATTAATGCCCAAATGGTTGTAAATATCTGTTTTTTCGAGCCTAAGGGGCTTACTTATAGTTACCGCATGACCCATACCGCTTTGCGGACTATCTGGCGCAACAATTACAATTTCTCCAAGGTCTTTAACGGCATCTACCAATGCCCTTATTCCGGGAGCAGTTATACCATCATCGTTACTAATTAAAATAAGGGGCTTATCCATTTAGCTGCAAATAAAATCTAATATTATTGGTATTTATAAAAAGGCTTTCAACAATTATAAATTGATTATTTTTTCTAAAATATGTTTTGCATGTGAAATGCTGTTTACTTGTTGAACCGACATTATTAGCCCTTTATTGGTTTGCTTTAATTTACTTATTGATGCAGTTTGATTAACAAACTGCAGTACTTTTGAAAATAACTCGCTTTGATAATAATGCTGTTTGCTTTCGGGAGGAAAGTATGCAAGCATGTTTTTATTTTTTAATACAATTTTTTCTAAACCAAGTTTCTTACCGTCTTCGCGTAATCTTATTAAATCGGTTAAATCATGCACTTGTTGTGGTATTTTTCCAAATCGGTCAGCTAACTGACTAATAAAATTTTCCAATTCTTCATTAGTGTTCAAACCGGAAAGCTGATTGTACAAATTGAGTCTTTCCCCAATATTTCTTACATAGTTATCGGGTATCATGGCTTCAAAATCGGTTTCAATATTGCAATCGTTGCTTTCAATTTTATGCAAAGTCGGGTCGTCTTTAAATAAATCGGCAAATTCTTCTTCTTTTAATTCGTGTATGGCTTCGTCTAATATTTTATGATACATTTCGAAACCAATTTCGGCAACAAAACCGCTTTGCTCTGCCCCAAGCAGGTTTCCAGCACCACGAATATCCAAATCGCGCATGGCTACATTAAATCCGCTTCCCAAGTCGCTAAATTCTTCAATTGCACTAAGCCTTTTTCTTGCATCGTTTGTTAAGCCAAGCATGCTCGGCACCAACAAATAACAGTATGCTTTTTTATTGCTGCGGCCAACCCTTCCGCGCATTTGGTGTAAATCGCTTAAACCAAACATTTGTGCATTATTAATAATTATGGTGTTTGCATTGCTTATATCTAGTCCTGCTTCAATTATGGTGGTGGCTACCAATACATCATACTCTCCTTCTATAAACTTTACCATCACGTCTTCAAGTGTATCACCTTCAAGCTGGCCATGTGCAACACCTACTGTTACCTCGGGGCAAATGCTTTTAATATGATTGGCAATTTCGTAAATATCTTTTACCCGATGATGAACAAAAAAAGTTTGTCCGCCTCGGTTAAATTCTCTAATTATAGCTTCTCGTATCAAATCATTGTTAAAGTTGTGCAATTCGGTAGTTACAGGTTGCCTATTAGGAGGTGGGGTATTTATAATGCTTAAATCTCTGGCTCCCATAAGGCTAAAATGCAGGGTTCGAGGAATAGGGGTAGCAGTAAGCGTAAGTGTATCTACATTTGCTTTAAAGGCTTTAATTTTTTCTTTTGCAGCAACACCAAATTTTTGCTCTTCGTCTATAATTAGTAATCCAAGATCTTTAAACTTAGTTTGTTTACCCAATATTTTATGTGTGCCAATAATTATATCAATTTTGCCTTGAGCCAATTTTTCTAATATGGCTTTTGTTTCGGATGCTGTTTTAAAACGGTTTATATAATCTACATTACATGGAAAATCTTTAAGTCTTTCTTTAAAAGTTCTGTAATGTTGATTTGCTAAAATGGTTGTAGGCACAAGAACTGCTACCTGTTTACTATCGCAAACTGCTTTAAAAGCAGCACGAATGGCAACTTCGGTTTTCCCGAAACCAACATCACCGCATACAAGCCTGTCCATTGGGCTGCTTTTTTCCATATCGGCTTTTACATCTAATGTAGCTTTGGCCTGGTCGGGAGTATCTTCATACATAAAGCTTGCTTCCAATTCTATTTGCAAATAATTATCGGGACTAAACTGAAAGCCGCTTGATGCTTTACGTTTTGCATATAGTTTAATAAGGTCGCGAGCAATATCTTTTACTTTCTTTTTGGTATTGTTTTTTAGTTTTTCCCATGCATCGCTGCCAAGTTTATTCATTCTTGGTTCAACACCATCTTTTCCAACATATTTGCTAATTTTATGCAATGAATTAATGCTTACATAAAGCAAATCATTATCGCGATACACAAGCCTAACGGCTTCTTGTAAATTACCGTTTATTTCAATTTTTTCTAAGCCGGCAAACTTACCAATACCATGGTCAATATGCGTAACATAATCTCCGGGTTTAAGTTCTCGTAATTCTTTTAAAGTTAATATTTTACTGCTGCTGTATGCATTTTTGGTTCTTCCTTTGTAAAATCTATCAAAAATCTGATGCTCTGTATAACTAGCAAGTTTTAGTTCATTATCTATAAAACCAAATGAAAGAGCATGATAAACAGGCTTAAAGTTAACATCTTTATCCAAATCGTTAAAAATGGTATAAAGCCTCTCAATTTGCTTGCTACTATCGCTAAAAATAAGGTTTTCGTATCCTTTTGCAGAGTTTTCTTTTAGGTTTTCAATAAGCAGCTTAAAATTTTTATTAAAAACAGGTTGAGGCTGCATATTAAATTCAATTTTTAGCGTACTAGTTGGCTGCCTTGAACCAAAATAGATGGTTTTAAAAGATTCAATAGTCTTAACAAAATCTCTCGAGCCAAGAAAAAATGATTTTGGTTCAGCCAAATGTAACTCTGCTATAAGATGTTTTTTTTCTGTATTGTTTTTTAATCCTACAAATGATTTTTCAGCTTTATCTACACCTGCATCTATTTTTGCTAAAGATAATTCAAAATCATCAAACCAAATACATGAGTTTTCAGGTAAATATTCAAAAAAAGTCAGTCTTTGGGTATTATCAATTTCTTTTTGAACATTTGGTGTTATAAATAAATGGTCGGCTTTTTTTTCGCTCAATTGTGTTATTGGGTCAAACAAACGAATACTTTCAATTTTATCATCATTTAATTCAATTCGATAAGGAATGTAATTGCTAAAAGAAAAAATATCAATAATACCTCCTCTTATAGAAAACTGTCCTGCTTCATAAACAAAATCTACACGTTCAAAATGATGTTCGGTTAAAAATTCTATAAAAAATTCAAGGTCAAACGTATCGCCAACTTTTAATTTATAAGTATTTTTTTGAAGATCGGATTTACTTATTACCAATTCGCAAAGCGCCTGGGCAGTTGTAACTACAAGTTCTCCTTTGGCTAATTCACGAGTTAGTCTGTTTAGAGTTTCTGCACGCTCAAGTGTAAGGTTGTTATCAAAAGTTTCGTATATAAAGGGTCTTTTAAATGAAGATGGATAAAAGTTTATAATTTTTCCTTCCAATAAATTTTCAAGATCGGCTAAAAAATATCTTGCATCTTCATCTTCGTTAAAAACAAAAATATGTGTATTTTGAACCAAGTTATAAGCAGCAACAACACAAACAGCAACCCCTGAACCATATAGGCCTTTTAAGTTTAATTTATTGTTTGATGACTTTTGAATAAAAGTTGTAAGTTCATTTACTTGATGAGTAGATGCATATAAAGTTAATATTTCCTGTAGTTTCATTTAAAATTATACAATTTTCTTTGGCTTTTTTTGTTTTATACCAAACATAATATTAAACAGAAAAATCTGAGAGTGGTAAGAATCTCAATATTTTTTGCAAAGATTTGGTTTTAAAAATAATTGAACAATGACTTGTTCAAATTAAAATTAGGTTAAACATCAATATTTAAAACTCTTAGATATCATTAAAAGCAACAGGATTCGAAACTGTGAACCTCCCGAATGTTATGTCGGGATGCTCTTAACAAGCTGCTCTATTTTTGTGCGCGACTTCCAACCTTTTATTTCTTTCTCTCTTTGGGTTGCTTCAGATTTTATAGAAAATGTTTCGCTATATACTATTGTCCAATCTCTAAATTTCCCGGTATAGCCTTTATGATGAGTATTATGCTTTCTTAACCGATCCGTTAATTCTTCTCCTGTATAGCTAACATAGTATTTATTTGCACTTTTACTGTATAAAATACAAACTATATATATAAAAAATCCCGCTTTTGCGGGATGGTGGAGGCAACAGGATTCGAACCTGTGACCCCCTGCTTGTAAGGCAGGTGCTCTAAACCAGCTGAGCTATGCCTCCATAAAAAAGGACTGCAAAAATAGTTTTTATTGCATGTTATGCAAATGTTGTATTAAAATTAATAAAAAAAGGGGCTAATTTCTTATTAGCCCCCTCATTATTAATTAAATAATTTTAATATTCCCACAAGTCATGTTCTTTTTCGAAGAGTTCTTGTTTTATGCGTTCTCCTTCTAATACTGCTGCTAAACCGTTATCTTTAAATTCAGCATATTCTTTTATATACATGTCATGCTGATTAGCCTCTTTTATAATGTAGCTGTAAAACATTCTTTGTTCAAACCAATCATCAAATGTTAATCTTGCCGCATCATTTTGCCTGTTAAAAACTTCGTAATTTACCAATAAATGTCTTATGTCGTTTTCTCCCGATCCTTCTTTAGCATGATATTTAAGAACACACAAATCTTGTTCTTGTATATCAACACCTTTAACCCTAAACATAAATCTTGGTGCAATTGAAATTATTCTAACATACATAGTAGAATGCTTTTTATCAAAAATCCAGTCTTCAACAATTCTAAATTTTTTGATACGCTCCTCTGGTCTAAATTCTTCTACTAAAGTATCTAGTTTTGTAATTTCCGGATCGTTTGGGTCAATAGGCGTTTCTTGAAAAGAAGTATCAGTACCTCTTCCTAAAAATTCTTCAATAGTTAGTTGAGATGTTAAAGAATCATTTCTGTAAGGAATAAGTTTACCTTGTGCTACTGCATTATAAAGTATTACACTTAAAGGATTTTTTGGCCATGCCATTGGTTGATTTTGTTTTTCTCTAACATCAATCATCCTTACAATCCTTTTAGCGTACATTACATCAGCCTCACGTAAATAAGGCCAAGGTACTACTCTTCTTTCCTGAACCGCTTGTCTGCTGTATATGAAATCATCATATACTCCTTGAGACATTGCACCCGGAAGTAAACTTATAAATAATGATATTAAAACAACTAACTTTTTCATTTTATTGAACATCTATTGTTAACGAAGTTGGGAGAGGCACTAATCCAACAGGACCTTGAGCTCTAATATCGGTTAATATAACCCTGTCACCACTTTTTGCGTTGTTGAATGCTGCTTTAATTTCAGGAGTGATTGTTTGATCTCTTCCAGAGAACACGTTAGCATCACCACGCTTTGGAACATAAATTATTTTGTAGCTTACGGGTGTATATTTTATACCTTCAAAAGGAAAATCTTTTAATGCAGCAAACACAAATTGTGAGCTTTTTAATTGTGCTGGCGAGTATGCTCCATTAGCTTCTATAGCTCCTAACATAGGAGTTGGTTTTGGAACATTTTTAATTCTATATATCTGCTCACCCATTTTCTTAACACCATCAGGTGTTTTGGCCGAAACAGAAACTTTTAATTCTTTAGCTTGGTTACTTACAGGTACAGTAAGATTATAAGTACCGGCTTGGCCCGCAGAAGTTAATGTTCCTATATCAGTAGATACACTGATTTGATTAGCTGAATAACCCGGAACAGAAACTGAAATTGGATTTTCAATTCCTCTGTAAATTACATTCATTTTGGTAGCAGAAACAACTGCTAAAGGTTTTACTACAAAATATGAACCTTCAGCTTCGTATGTTTTTGTAGTTCCATCAAGTTGTTTTTGAGAAATCACAGCTTTATATTTTTTCTCACCTTCACCACTTGCTGTAACTTCGTATTTACCAATTCCATTTTCAACTTTAACAGGTGTACCACTTACATTTAAGTCAAAAGTTGAACGAGAACTTGAAGCAGCCAAAAAGATATCAGCAGAATATTTTCCTCCTGCAGTAATATATGTGCCATTGTTGGGTATAATTTTTGCTTCAAATTGATCAACAACAACATTAACCTTAGTTAGCGATTTACGAAGTTCTTCTAAAACCTGAGCTTCTGTATTCTTAACATCATTTTCAATTTTTGTTAAAAGAGTTACAACAGCAGCAACTGGTGAGTGTTCAAACATTTCGCTTTCCCAAGTTTGTTTTGAATTTGGTGAAACATCCGTATTTAAATCACTTTTAATATTCTTTTTTGATGCTGAATCTACTTCGGCTAACATCTTTTCTCTCCATTCGTTTATTTTTCCTTTAAGTTCTGCACCTTTGCCCTGATTGATTAACAAATTTGCATGCTTTTCAATGTTGCTAGCCTCTGCAATTTCTTCATCGGGGTTTCCATCTTTTCTTCCACCTGCACCGGTTATTAAAGTTTGTTTTAACTCGCCTATGTATGCCAAAGCTTCATCAGCAATTGAAGCTACTTTAGTTGCTCTTGACTGGGCGTCTTTACCTTTTTCATCACTAGGATTATTTTCTACATATTCATTAATTGCTTTAATAATATCTTCATTTTTTTTGTCAATATTCTCACCGGCTTTCACCATACTTACTTCTACAAGGTGAAAGGCTTTAAGAATTTCTGCTGATACATTTAGTGCTAAAAGGGCTGTTAGCACCAAATACATCATGTTAATCATCTTTTGCCTTACTGTTAATTTACCTCCAGCCATTTTTATTTCTTTATATTCTTATTTAATGCTTTAAATCTTCATTTTTTAGTTATCTAACGTTCATTGCAGCTAACATGTTGCCATAAACATTATTCAGCTGAGTCAAGTTGCGAGATAATTTATCCATCTCTGTCTTAAATTGCTCTGCCTGTCCGGTAGTTTCATGTAGTGAGTTAACTACTTTTGAAAGACCGCCAACGAATTCATTAATAGATTTAAGGTGATTGTTAGACTCAACAATCTCTAATTCATAAATTGAATTTAATGATGATAAATTTTTTGTCATTCTTTCAATCTGAGCTCCATATTCTTTAGAACCTTCAGATGCAGATACTAATCCTTCCATAGCATTTACCGCTTTTGAGTATTGATCGTTTATTCCCGTTAATGAATTTGCAGCTTGCTTTACATTTTTTGTGTAATCTTCTGTGGCTACAGCAGCTGATGATAAGTCTTTTAAATCATTTACGTTTTGGCTTAAACTTCTTAAACCGTTTCCTAAGCTGTTAATTAAGTCAGGACCAATTTTAGCTTCTTCCATCATTTTATCTAACTCTTGAGTTATAGAACCTTTTTTACCTTTTTTGTCTTTTGCTTCTAGTCCGGCTAATTCAGGATAAACTAATGTCCAATCTGGCTCCTGATGAGGTGGTTCAAAGGCAGATATAAAAAATATTGCTGCTTCTGTTAATAATCCAACCATAAGCATTGCATCGGCACCTTTCCAGTGAAGAATTTTAAACAACGCACCTACAATTACGATTGATGCTCCGATACCATAGGCTTTAGCCATGAACGATTTGAATCCTTTGCTTTCTAAGAAACTGTTTTTCATTGTTAATTAATTTTAATTTGATTGTTGATAGTTTATTTTAATTTTTAATTATTTTCTGTCTCTGTTTGAACGACCAATATAGCTTATTACACAACGGAAACCTGTATATGAGTTTGCGCTATCTTGATACTCATATGTACGCTCACCACATTTAATATAATGCGAAATATCTTTCCAAGAACCACCACGTATAACTTTTCGTTTTAATGTTTCCGGATCATCAGGCGCTGCATCATACTGATAATCGGGATTTAAATCGTGTGTAAATAAATTTCCACTGGTTTCGTAAGCTGTTCTTGTCCATTCGGCAACATTTCCGGCCATATCATACAATCCAAAATCGTTTGGAAAATACGATGCAACACGGATAGGATATACCCCCCCGTCAGCTCCGTAGTCACCTCTTCCAGGTTTAAAGTTTGCAAGAGAACAACCTTTGGCGTTTCTCACATAAGGACCACCCCAAGGGTATTGTGCTTGGTCTCTTCCCCCTCTTGATGCGTATTCCCACTCATATTCTGTTGGTAATCGAAAATCAGTTACAGTGTTTTCTTGAATATTTCCATAAAATCCATTTAATAATGTAGAGCGCCATTGGCAGAAAGCATTTGCCTGAAGCCAATTGACACCAACTAAAGGATAGTCATCATATTTTGGGTGCCAAAAATATACTTTTGTTAAGGGTTCATTGTATGAATAAGTAAAGTCTTTCATAAAAACTAAAGTATCAGGATATATCTCAACTTCTTCCCATTTTCTGAATTTATCTCTCGATATTTTATAGCGGTCCTGTCTGTGAAGTCTAGCTGCGGCTTTATAATCAATGTATTCGTAACGATATTTTATTTTTCTTACATCAAATTGTTTCATTCTATAATACGATTCAGCTTTACTGTAAAACATATCATCTATATCACCAGATTTTAAGTCTTCTTTGTCAACTTTTAAACGATAATTTAAACCATGTTCGTCTGTTTCTTCACCTGTAATAGGGTCAACAATATTAAACCAATATTTATCACCTAACTTTTCTCTCATTATTGAATCTATAACAGCATCAACAAATTGGCGATATTCATTATTTGTTATCTCAGTTTCATCCATGTAAAAAGCCGAGAATGTAACTTGTTTGTTAGGGGCAATCATTGCATTTGGTACATCTTGTTCGTTTGAACCTATATGTATTGTGCCGGAAGGAATATAAACAGTTCCGAATGGTTGTGGGTGAAACCAAGCTTTTCTTCCTCTTGTACCAACTAACTGGCCACTGTCACTACTTAGTCCGCAGCCCGTTAATGCACCTGCAATTAAGGTTAATATAAACCATTTAATTTGCTTCATTTTGGTTAAATTTTAATATTCTTTAATTACGCAAAATTATTTATAGTTTGCAATAATGCAAGTTTTTGTTTTATTTTTTTTATTTTAGTTAAATAAACGGTAAAATTTTTTATTTATTACATAAACCTTGGAGTAAGCCGTGGAGTAATTACTTTTACCCTAGGCTGAGTTTTAATACCAAAACAATATCTAAGCATAATTTCGTGAGATCCTGAACTGTAATTTAATATTTTTGATGTTGTTAAATCATAAGAATAACCTACCGTAAAGTTGGATAAGAAATTATAACCTAATATTATTGAAATAGCATCAATAGGCCTCCAAGTTAAACCCCCGCGAATTTTTTGGTTCCATTCAACCAAGCAATTTATGTCTGCTTGGATTTTTGCGGGATCTTTTTTTACCAAAATATTTGGCATTAATGTTAATTCTGAGTTTAATACATATTCTGCTCCAGTCATTAAGTAATAATGCAAAGCATTATCGTATTTATTGTAATTGGCATATTGTATTTGCGATTGATTTAAATGAGTAGCTGATAAACCTGCATAAAAATTATCAAAAATACTTAACTGAGGCATTGTATAATATGCACCAAAATTAATATCTAAACCTCCACCACTTACATCTCCGAGAGGAATTAAAGGATCATCAGGTTCCAAAGCTTTCAGTTCACTGCCTCTTAATGTTTTTTGCATATAACCAACAGTAACGCCTGTTGAAAGAACTGATTGATTGGGAAACATATGCCTGTAAGATATTGATGGCATTACTGAAATTGTTTGCTCAAAACCTAACGCATCTCTGTAAAACAGTAAGCCAACACCTATCTTTTCTCCAATTCTAGAGTTTAATGAGAATATTAAATTTTCGGGAGTAGCTCCTCTGCTAATTCTTTGCCCTTGCGGACCGTTTGGTTCAGAACCACCGCCAAAACCTACCCACTGATTTCTTTGTAAAAGTGTTGCACAAATTTTTTCATTGTCGCCTGCAAAACCAGGGTTTAGCCACAATTTATTAAACATAAACTGTGTAAAATGTGCATCTTGTTGAGCATTTATTTTATTAAATATAAATGCACAAAACATCAGTAAATACAGTAGTTTGTAGCTTTGTTTCATCAACTAATTGTTAATAGTTTAAAAAAACAATTATACAACTATAAAATTTCTATGCAAGTGGGTTTTAAATTATTTGATATAACATGCTTAAAATAAACACATTATTTACAAATTTATTCTTTGTTTTCAATGAATTTATCAATTGCCATAACCATTGATGGTGCTGATGGCGTAGGTGCTTGTATGTTTACTTCGAGATTGGCTTCAGTTATAGCTTTGATTGTTGTTGCACCAAAACCTGCTATTTTCTTATGTTTTTGCTCAAAATCAGGAAAGTTTTCGAACAAAGATCGAATATCGGCTGGGCTAAAAAACGCAATAATATCGTACTCTACATGCGTAAGATCTGATAAATCTGATGAGCGAATTTTATAAAAGAAACCTTCTTTAAGTGCTATTTTATTTTTCTTACAAAACTTTTCTATATCGTTTTTTCTCCAGTCGCTGCAGGCAAAAAGATATTTTTCTTTAGGATGAGATTTTATTAATGGCAGTAATTCTATCTCGTTGCCTTTGCCAGTAAATACTTTTCTTTTTCTTACCTGAATATATTTAGATAGGTAATTGGCAATACTTTCGTTTACACAAAAGTATTTCATCTCTATTGGCATCTCAAGCTTTAGTTCGGTAGTAATTCTAAAGAAATGATCTACAGAGTTTCTTGAATTTAATATTACGGCAGTATGTTCTAATATATTTATTTTTTGTTGCCTGAATTCCTTAGCAGAAATAGGTTCAACCGTAATAAAAGGCCTGAAATCAATTTTTAAACCATGTTTTTTAGCTAAATCAAACCATGGCGATTTCTCAGATTCGGGAGCAGGTTGCGATACAATCAGGCTTTTGTATTTTGTTTTTTTCAAGCGAGTATTTTATTTATCAATAGTTTAAAAATGATTAACCAAGGTAAAATTTCAAAGGCGCAAAGATATATAATTATGTATATTGTGGGATACTGATTTTGAAACAATATGGTAATGGCGTTTTTAATTAATCTGTATAAAACTCCCGAAATTATAATAATGATTGATGCAATAAAAGCTATGGTTTTTATATCGAAGGATGAGGAATAAGTGTATATTAATAATATTGGAACCAATACGATGCCTATAATATTATTTACCGAAAAGGCATTTATTAGAACTGCTTTTGCAAAACGAGTGAATTTTATAACTGCAGATAAATTGTACACCAAAATTATTTTTACCAAATAGATAATAATTAATATAACGAGTGTTTTTATAAAAATATTTAATCCGTTTTGAACCGATATCAATCTTCGTTCTTCGGCATAAATTATGGCAAATAAGGCTAACGAAGAAATAAAAATTAATTGCAATGAAATATTGATGATGTATGAAACTGTTTTTGTTCCTTTTATTGTATTATCGTAAATATCAATTCTGTAGGCATAAGACAAAACCTCGTCAAATTGCTTTAGGTTAATTAATCTTATTGTTATTAAAACTACAGCAATGCTAATTAGTACCCAAAATTTCCAATTATAAATTTTACCCGGCCTTAATTTTATCTCTTTAACACCCGGAACTACTCTGTTAAATTGTTTTGAACCGTTAATAAATTTTTGTGTTTCTATGTTTTCATTTTTAAAAAATATTGATCTCAAAAATGCATCATTTTTAAGACTATCAAGAATCGTTTCAGTTCTGTTTGTTTTTATTAAAAAAGAATCGTTGGTGCTAAATAAAAATGTTGTATCGGCAAGTAACAATTTACTTGATATAAAAAAAACGAATACGAGTAAACACTTTTTCACCCTTGATTTGCAAAGTTGATTAAAAATAATTGATATAACCAAAATGTATTTTTGCGCTGTTAAAATTATAAGGGTTTTGGTTTTGCTTGCCAACAGCGTAATAAAATGAAAACACTCCATTACCCGATTGAAGGTTTAAGCCAATGCCAAAACCTTGCGCATTGCCATATTTTGCTGAAGCCAAAATGTTTTGATAGGTGGCGTAATTATAAAAAATGATTAGATTAGAATTTAGCGAAAAAAGGTAACGCAATTCTGTATTTACAATTGCATAATTGTTTGCAAAAATACTTTGTTCATCAAAGCCTCTAAGAGTTCTTAATCCACCAATTCTGTACAAATCATTAATAAATAAATTTGGGGCATAAACACTACCAAACATTATCTGGTTATGCCACACAAAATCACTTATAATTTTATTGTAAAAAGATAAATTACCATTAAATCTGTATTGCAATGATTGAAGATTTACCGAATCGTAAATTGAATAAGTTTGATTATTTTCTGAGTTTAATTTAATGCTGTTTATTTCGTTATTTTTTATAATCTGCCTTGAGCCTATTGCCGCCTGAGACTGTATAAATAAACCTTTTGACGGATTAGGCGTATAATTTAAACCGTTTAATTTTACTGCAATACCATAAAGCCTGTTAACTACATCATTGTATTGAGGCAATTTTCGATTTATTTTTACATAATTGGTATCGGCATTAATGGTAAAAACATTTTGCTGCTCATAAAACAATTTAATATTGTTATTTGCCGAAAAGAGGTATTGAAAACCAATTTGATTAGTTAAATCAGTAAATAAAGAATCGAAACGAAGTAATTTAAATGAATAATCAGTACCAATATTTGTATTTAAAAAGTATGGCCAGTTAAAATTTAAATCAATGTCTTGAGAGCCTGCTAAAAAATTTCTGTAATTAAAGCCAAAACTTTTTCCGCTGCCCGAAATATTTTGTAATTTCAAATTTGCTTCTCCGGTTAATACCAATTTGTTGTTTATATTGCTGTTTGGCGCAAAACCAATGGTAGCATTAAATAAATTTGCATTTTTATTATTCAGGTAAAAATAAGGTTTTGCTTTATTACCATAAAAATAAACAGCAGGCTCGGCATATACTTGTATATACGGCAAAGCCGAAAGCTTTTGAACTGATGAAGAAATTAGCGCTTCATTATAATACGAACCTATTTTTATGCTTAAATATTTTTGTAAAAAACGATTTTTAATAATTGCAGTTCCGGCATAACTTAAACTGTCAAAAACAAAATAATTGCCTTTGTTTATTCTTAAATTAACAAACACAGTGTCATTTTTTAAATTAGCCGAATCATAAACGATTGCAGCAAACGGATAACCTGAGTTTTGTAAGTTGGCAAGCAATTTTTGTGAAATATTGTCTAAAGTTTGAACACTAAAAAAATTGCTTCTATTTAATCTTATTCCTGCATCAGTAATTGCCTGGTTTGTTTCGTTATCCGATAAAAGAAAAAAATTTTTAAATTGTTTTGCCGGATTTAATTCAATAAACATTGAATCTTTAAAAACTTTCTCTTTTATAATTGGCATCATAAAGCCCTTTTGTTGCAGAGCAGAAATTTCTCTTTTAACTAAAAAATCATAATTGTTTACAGAATCTGTAAAAAAGCACTGTAACTGATTTTTTATAAATGCCGGTTTTGGTTCATACAAAAAACAAACCTTTTGCTGAGCCCAAACACTTGATGAAAATAATAAAATGATAACAAAACGTATCAGTTTCACAGTTTTTTTTTGAAAACGCAATAAAATCAAACCAAATTGCAACAAAAAATTAAAAAACCATTTTGAGCGGTACTTACATACACATACCATTTTGCAAACAGGCTTGTTATTACTGTAACTTTCATTTTAGTACATTGCTTAAATACAAGGAACCCGTTTTAAAAGCAATGCTAAAAGAAATTGCCATTAAAAAAGACTTTACAACAGACAAGAATATTGAAACCATTTACTTTGGCGGTGGCACACCAAGCCTGCTTACTGTTTGCGAAATAGAAAGTTTTATAAATGAACTAAGCAAATATTTTGACCTTAGCCATGTAAAAGAATTTACCATTGAAGCCAACCCCGATGATATTAATTTAAATTATTTAAAATTACTTAAAACTACACCCATTAATCGTTTTAGTTTGGGTGTGCAAAGCTTTTTACAAGCAGATTTGCAATGGATGAATAGAGCACATAACGCCAACCAAGCAACAAATAGTATAAAACTCATACAAGATGCCGGATTTGATAATATTTCTATTGACTTAATTTATGGCACACCTAACTTAACCAATAATGACTGGGAAAACAACCTGAACATTTTTTTTAAAACAGGTGTTACACACTTAAGCAGTTATTGCTTAACTGTTGAACCAAACACAGCTTTACATAAATTAATAAAAAAGCAAAAATATGAGCAAGTAGATGATGAAAAAGCCGCCCAACAATTTGATATTTTAATGAAAATGTGTTTAACTAACGGCTTTGAGCATTATGAAATAAGCAACTTTGCAAAAAACCAAATGTATGCTTTGCATAATACCAATTACTGGAAAGGTAAACACTATATTGGCATAGGCCCTTCTGCACATAGTTATAATGGAAATATCAGATGTTGGAATATTGCCAATAATCATCAATATATAAATGCTATAAATAACAATTTATCTTTTTTTGAAGAAGAAAAACTTAGCATACAAAACAAATACAATGAATATGTTATGACCCAATTGAGAACACAGTGGGGTATAAACGAAAATTATATAGAACAAGAATTCGGAAAAGATGTATTAATTAAATTTCAAAAAATAATTTCAAAATTTATTAATAATGGACTTGTTATTAAAAATGAGAATATTGTTCTTACAAATAAAGGTAAGTATTTTGCTGATGCCATTGCATCAGAACTTTTTATAATATAAAAAAAACAGGCTGCCTTTTATGAAGCAGCCTGTTTTAATTTTACTCATTTACAAACTCAAACTGATTGTTGTTGAGTTTTATTAGAACATTTGCATCTTTGGTTATTTTACCCGAAAGAATTTCTTTACTTAATTCGTTTAAAATTCTTTTTTGAATAACACGCTTTAATGGCCTTGCACCAAATTGTGGGTCGTAGCCCAATTGACTTAGCCAATCTAAAGCTTCTTCGGTTGCATTGATAGTTATTCCCTGCTGAGCCAAATTATTTTTAATATCATTAAACTGAATATTGACAATTTCTCTAACATTTTCTCTGGTAAGCGGTGTAAACATAATTACATCGTCAATACGGTTCAAAAACTCGGGTCTTATGCTTTTTTTAAGCAATTCCATCACCGATAATTTAGCCTGAGCCAATTTATCTTCACGATTGTACTCATCAATATTTTCAAGTTTTTCTTGAATAAGTGATGAACCGATATTGCTGGTCATAATTACAATGGTATTTTTAAAGTTTGCTGTTCTACCTTTGTTATCGGTTAGTCTTCCATCATCAAGTACTTGTAACAAAATATTAAATACATCAGGGTGTGCTTTTTCAATCTCATCTAATAACACAACCGAATATGGCCTTCTGCGAACTGCCTCGGTTAGTTGTCCACCTTCATCATAGCCAACATATCCCGGAGGTGCTCCAATTAATCGGCTTACGGTATGCTTTTCTTGGTATTCGCTCATATCAATTCGTACCATAGCATTATCCTGATTAAATAAAAATGATGCAAGCGCTTTAGCCAACTCGGTTTTTCCTACACCTGTTGTTCCAAGAAAAATAAAAGAGCCTATTGGTTTTTTGGGGTCGCTTAACCCTGCCCTGCTTCTGCGAATAGCATCTGATATGGCGCTAATGGCTTCATCTTGCCCAACTACTCGTTTATGTAATTCTTCTTCAAGGTGAAGAAGTTTTTCGCGCTCGCTCTGTAACATTCTGGTTACAGGTATTCCCGTCCAACGACTAACTACACCTGCTATATCTTCACTGTCAACTTCTTCTTTTACCATGGCGCTATCGCCTTGCATTTCGTGTAGTTTGGTATTTAATTCGTTTAGCTTGTTTTCAGCTTCTTTAATTTTTCCGTATCTTATTTCGGCAACTTTTCCAAAATCTCCTGCTCTCTCTGCTTGTTCTGCCTCAATTTTAAGGTTTTCTATTTGTTGCTTGGTTTGCTGGATGCCTTCAATTACCTGTTTTTCGCTTTGCCATTTTGCTTTAAGTTGATTTCTTTCGGCACTAATGTTTGCAATTTCTTCTGATAATTGATTAACCTTTTGCTCATCGCCTTCGCGTTTTATGGCTTCGCGTTCAATTTCAAGTTGCATAATACGTCTGTCGAGCTGGTCAATCTCTTCGGGCACACTATCCATTTCAAGCCTTAGTTTTGATGCAGCTTCATCAACCAAATCAATTGCTTTATCGGGTAAAAAACGATCGCTTATATAACGCTGAGAAAGCTCTACAGCGGCAATAATAGCCTCATCTTTTATTCTTACTTTATGGTGAACTTCGTAACGCTCTTTTAAACCTCGCAATATTGAAATGGCATCTTCGGTATCAGGTTCTTCAACGTAAACTTTTTGGAAACGTCTTTCAAGAGCTTTATCTTTTTCAATGTATTTTTGATACTCGGCCAATGTAGTTGCTCCAATCGAGCGTAATTCGCCACGGGCAAGAGCCGGCTTTAAAATATTGGCTGCATCCATTGCACCTTCTCCACCGCCACCTGCACCAACTAGGGTGTGAATTTCATCAATAAACAAAATTATTTCGCCATCGCTTTGGGTTACTTCTTTTACAACTGCTTTCAGCCTTTCTTCAAATTCGCCTTTATATTTTGCTCCGGCTATCAATGCCCCCATATCAAGCGAAAAAACCTGTTTCGACTTTAAGTTTTCGGGCACATCTCCACTTACAATTCTGTGTGCTAAACCTTCGGCAATAGCGGTTTTACCAACACCGGGTTCGCCAATTAATACAGGGTTGTTTTTTGTTCTGCGACTTAATATTTGCAATACCCTTCGTATTTCTTCATCGCGGCCAATTACAGGATCAAGTTTGCCTCTCCTTGCCAAATCATTTAAGTTTTTGGCATATTTATTTAATGCATTGTATTGCTCTTCGGCACTTGCACTTGTAACTTTGCTTCCGCCTCTTAGTTCTTTAATGGCTTTAAGCAAATCTTTTTCATTTATCCCTGCATCTTTAAGCAACTGAGCTGTTTGGTCGGTTTGGTTCAACAAACCAAGCAATAAATGTTCTATGGCTACAAATTCGTCTCCAAAATCTTTTAAATAGTTTTGTGCTTTTATTAATGCCTGATTTGCTGCATTTGATAAGTATTGACCTGATGCGCCACTTACTTTTGGATAGCTTTTTATTTGTGCATCTACGGCATCAGATATTCGTTTGTGGTTAACATTTAATTTATTGAAAAGGTATTTTACTACATTTTCATCAGTTGATAATATACCCTTAAGAAGGTGGGTAGTTTCAATACTTTGGTTGCCATTTGCGGCTGCTAATTGCTGCGCCTGCTGTATGGCTTCCTGAGATTTAATGGTGAAATTATTTAGGTTCATAGTTTATTATTTTTGTTTTGAACCATCAACAAAAACTCCAAAGCAGTTTTTAAAGCAAAAATGACATTTACAACTTAACCAAACCGACAAAATATCATGAAAATGAAGGTTTTACTTGCTTTTATTGGTATTTTTAAGACTAATCGGCATTACTAAGCACATTTATTACCACCCCAATATTTATATATCTCAAACTTTGTTCAAATTTTCTATAACTGACTACCGTAGAAAAAGGCTCGTAGTAACTCCGATTTTCAAAATAGTTTCCATATGTGTAACCTATATCAAAATGTGCATATCTTGTAGCATATCTAATATTTATGCCGTTGTGATTTGATTGATTATACGCTTTGAAGGTTTCGCCAATTACATATATATCTTTAAATAATCTTACACTACCCGATAATGAATATATAGCATTTTTTGAATATTTTATCATTGAACCAATCCCCATATTAACCCAAAATTTTTCATCGCCAATGGTTAGGTTTATTAAATGAAAAAAATCTTCTTGATTTTGATTATATCGAATAAGATTTTTAAAACTTCCATTAATATTAATGATGTAGCTTAAATTAAAATTTGAATTAAAATTGCTTACAAATTTGGGTTGAATAAAATAATTAGCATAACCATTGTAAAAACTAACTGTGCTTATTCCTGATTCTATTTCAAAATTTTTTAAAAGTTTTACTCCTCCCTGAACACCATTTGGAATGTTGACGTAAGCATAAATTCTGTTTTTCATAGGCCAGGCAGTATAAGTATAAATGGCTTTATTAAAGCCTTTATATGTTTCCTCTTCATCATCATCATTTTCATATATATTTTTTTGATTTAAAGATGGATTAAATTGCTGTAATGTTGGTTCAGGAGGCGGTTGTTGTTTTGCTAAATTATAAAAATCTGATGCTGATCTTTTTTCGATTTCAATTACCAGTTGTTCCATTGAAACACCCGGTTGTTTTTCAATTAAACCTACATCTAAAATATCATCTGAATAAAATTTTACTTTTTTAACATCGTTTCGGCTCGAAACAACATAATATTTACCCCCAACGCTGTTTAATATATATAACTTACCTGCGGCAACCGAACTATCTTTAAATACTGCAAATACATACTTATTTTCAAGTTTATTTAAAGCGTTAGTTATGTTTTTGCCATATTGAAAATATTTTTGGCCAAACAAAACATCAGATAACAAAATTAAAGAAAGAAAAAATAAAATTTTTTTAATTACCATTATGCTATCGTTTGGTATTAAAACCACCAATTAAACCAATTCTAACACCATCGCGCATAGGCATTACAAAAAAGTTAACAGGTATATTTAACTGGCCGCTTTTAAAACTTTTACCAACAGCAAGAACCATAGCCGTCATAAACTGAGGCTCTCCCCTCGAATCCATTCTCATTTTTGTTTCGGTTGGCTTGTTTTGGGGAAAACCCGGTAGGTTTTTATCCTTATCCCAATTATCAATTAAATAATATTTTCCATCGTGTTGATAAACTTCTGCCTGCCTTATAAAAGTAAACACAGCACCAATTCCAAATTCTAATCCATTTACATTATTACGTAAACCATTTATAATACTTAAACTTGGCACAAAAGAACTTTGATCAATACCGGTAACAATTGGAATAACCTCAAACAAGGCCTGCATTTTTCCACTATTTAAATATTGTTTTTCGAACTGATAACCCAATTGAAACATGGTAGGTCTTAGGTCAAAACCTCCTTCATTAAGTTTTCCTTGCAAAATAGTAGCAGCTTCACCAAATAAATGCGAAACACCCATACGTGGGCCGCTTAAGTTTAGTTGTTTCACATCGGCCGCAATCATTTGTTGTTCGGCTTTTGTATCACGTTTTAATGATTCATACAATTCGGTATTATATGTTTTGCGAAAAAGTTGTGAAAGTGTAAGCTGAACCTGATTTTGTGTTTGGTTTTGCATTAACCTATATTCTCTAACGATGGCATTTGATGTAGTTGCTGTTTTTACATCAATAATCCTGAAACTTACAGCTATGTAAGAACCTAAGTTGTTGATGCTGCCCGTTAAAACATAATCAACCTTTAATAATTCGCCAGCTTTTGATAAACATTCGGTACTAAAACAATTATTTACATCAATATTGTTATTTTTTAAAATATCTTCCATATCGTATCGGTTCAATACAATATGGCCATCAAATTTTTGCAATTCGTTTCTGGTAATTAAGGTTACATCTTCGTTTGATAAACCGGTTCCTTTTCCATCAATACTTAATACGGCAAAACGCTGAGCTAAGACTAAAGAATTTAAAATTGTAAGAAAGAAAAATAGAAAAAAAAATTTAATAAATTTTTTTGAAAGTGTAGTTAAGTTTTTCATAAATTTAAATTTTTGTAAAGGTTATTAAAATAATTTTTATTTCAAAATAATTTTATTTCCAAACAAACTTCATGCCATTACAATAAAACTATATTGCAAGCCGTATGATAAAACTAGCCGATAAACTTAATTTAATAAACGAACCTCAAACAATAGCCATGGCAAAAGCAGCACGCCAACTTGCTGCTTCTGGGGCCGATGTTATAAACCTAAGCTTAGGCGAACCTGATTTTGATACGCCCGAACATATTAAACTTGCTGCAATTAATGCCATTAATGAAAATTTTACGCATTACACACCCGTTGCAGGAATTCCCGAACTTAAAGAGGCAGTTTGCCATAAACTAAATCGCGATAATAATTTAACTTACAATACTGAAAATATTGTGGTATCAACAGGAGCTAAACACAGTTTAATGAATGCTGTTATGGCAATTGTTAATAAAGGCGATGAAGTTATAATTCCAACTCCATACTGGGTTAGTTACAGCGAAATGGTAAAGCTAAACGAAGCAATTCCGGTTTTTATACATACAACCGTAAACGATAATTATAAAATAAACCCCGAAATGCTAAAAAAAGCAATTACGCCAAAAACCAAGCTTTTTATATTTTCAAGTCCATGCAATCCCACTGGCTCTTTTTACAATATGGCAGAATTGGAACAATTGGTTAATGTATTTTTAGAAAATCCAAATATATACATCATAAGCGATGAAATTTACGAATACATTAACTACACAGGTGCTCATTTTAGTATTGCCCAATTTAGCGATTTAAAAGACCGCGTAATAGTTATAAACGGGCTATCTAAAGGATTTGCCATGACCGGATGGCGATTAGGTTATATGGCAGCAAATAAAGAGATAGCTTCTGCTTGCGAAAAAATACAAGCTCAATTTACTTCTGCAACTTGCTCCATAACCCAAAAAGCAGCAGTTGCTGCTTTAACAGGCTCGCTTGAACCTACACTAAACATGACTAAAGAATTTTTAAAAAGAAAAAAATTGGTTCAAACAGCATTGCAACAAATACCCAATATTTTATGCAATAATCCCGAAGGGGCATTTTATTTTTTTCCTGATATAAGCTACTACCTTAATAGAACTTATAATGGCAAAACCATTTCAACATCAAGCGATTTGTGTATGTATTTGCTAAACGAAGCACATGTAAGTTTAGTTACCGGTGAAGCATTTGGCGCACCCGAATGCATAAGAATAAGTTATGCCGCTTCAGAAAACAAGTTGCAGAAAGCCTGCAATCGCTTAAAAACAGCATTAGCTAAACTTGTATAATTATTTATTTTTGAACACAAAATTCAATTCTCTGAATGAGTATAATTAACAGATTTGAAGGATTAAAAGCATTAATTATTGGCGATGTAATGATTGATGCTTATTTATTTGGCAAGGTAGAAAGAATTTCACCCGAAGCTCCTGTGCCTATTGTTGCCGTTACCGGAGAAGATAAAAGGCTTGGCGGAGCCGGAAATGTAGCCATGAACATAAAAGCGCTTGGCGCCATTCCTATTTTATGCTCTGTAATTGGCAAAGATGCGCATGGAGACACTTTACTGCATTTACTTCAGCAACAAGGCATTCAAACAAGTGGCATTATTCAATCTGCCGAAAGAATAACTACATCAAAAACCCGCGTTATAGGGCAAAATACTCAAATGCTGAGAATTGACAGAGAAATAACTGATGAGTTAAGCGACTACGAAACCTTTGTGTTCAGCCAAAAAATTATAAACGATTTACTTCCTGCTGCTGATGTTGTAATATTTGAAGATTACGATAAAGGAGTAATTACAAAACACTTGATAGAATTGGTAGTAGCTGCTGCAAAAAAACACCATAAGCCTGTAGCGGTTGACCCTAAAAAACGTAACTTTATGCATTACCATGGGGTAACCCTATTTAAACCAAATTTAAAAGAATTGCGAGAAGGTTATAAACGCGATATTTCTATTGAAAATAAAGGCGAATTTGAACTTACCATTTTAGAACTGATGAAGGAAACCGGTATTGAGAATTGCTTTGTTACCCTTAGCGAGCATGGTGTTTCTATAACAAATGGTAATGGTTTTACATACATACCAGCTCATTTAAGAAAAATTGCCGATGTAAGTGGCGCTGGAGATACCGTAATTAGCGTTGCAGGGCTTTGCCTTGCATTAGGATTAAGCAACGAAAAAATTGCCCAACTTGCCAACCTAGCCGGAGGCCTTGTTTGCGAAGAAATTGGCGTTGTACCTATAAACAAAGACAAACTTATTGCCGAAGCAAACAGATTAAATTTAAACGAATAACTTTAACTTAAACATGCAACAAAATACCCGAAAACATCCCAAAGGATTGCCATATCTTTTTTTAACCGAAATGTGGGAACGTTTTGGTTATTATTTAATGATTGGAATATTTTTTCTTTACATGATTGATGCAGAAAAAGGCGGCCTATCGCTTGATAAAAAAGAAGCATCGGATATTTTTGGAACATTTATAGCATTGGTTTATGTAACGCCTTTTATTGGCGGCCTTTTAGCCGACAGACTTTTGGGTTACAGGTTATCTATAAATATTGGTGGCGCTTTAATGGGTTTTGGCTATATGCTGCTTGCCGTTCCGGGCGATGCTGCATTTTTTGCGAGCCTTGCTTTAATTATTATTGGTAATGGCTTTTTTAAGCCAAATATTTCAACACTCTTAGGTAATTTATACAACAACCCCGAATACAAACAAAATAAAGATGCCGGTTATAATATATTTTACATGGGCATAAATATTGGTGCATTTGTATGCAACTTTTTTGCTGCTTACCTTAGAAATACCTACGGCTGGGGCTATGCTTTTTTTGCAGCCGGTGTTGGTATGTTTTTAGGATTATTTATTTTTTGGCTTGGCAACAAACATTACAAAGAAGCCGATGTACGTAAACCTGCAAACCCCGAAGATATGAGTGTTGGCAAAATATTAAGTATTGTGCTGATACCTGCTGTTGTAGCAGGTATTTTAGGTTGGTTAATTCCGGGTAATGTATTTGGAAGCGATAGCACTGATGCTTTTATTTTTGGAACCATTCCAATTATTTTATTTTATGTTTCGCTGCTAGTAAGAAGTAATGCCGAAGACAGAAAACCCATTGCTGCATTACTAGCCATAATGGGTGTTGTTGTAATATTTTGGGCTGTATTTAAACAAAACGGAACTGCTTTAACTACATGGGCCGAAAGTTATACCAACCGCGAGTTAAGCGAATCTGCCTCAAAACCGGCAAAAGCATTGGGCATGGTTCAGGAAATTACTTATAAAAAAGATAGCGTTGCAATGATTGATAATCAGTTTAGGGTTTTTAGAAATGCTGAAGGAAAACCCGTAAAAGTTTATGATTATCCGCATTATTTTAGAAACCTTCAACCTGATTTAATTCCAAATGAAGGTGAAAAAGTAAGCCTTATTTCAACCGAATTGTTTCAAAGTGTAAATCCGTTTTTTGTGGTAGTGTTAACACCATTGGTAATAGGCTTTTTTGCATGGAGCCGCAGAAAAGGTTTTGAACCAAGCACACCGGGAAAAATATTTTGGGGTATGGTTATTACAGCTTTATCGGCTTTGGTTATGGTTGGTGCGGTTTATGTTGGTTCAAACGGAATGGAAAAAGTAAGCATGTGGTGGCTTATTGGCACTTATGGCGTAATTACCATTGGCGAACTTTGTTTAAGCCCAATGGGCTTGAGTTTAGTTAGCAAAATATCTCCGCCACGTTTTACAGCTTTAATGATGGGAGGTTGGATGTTGAGTACTTCGCTTGGCAACAAACTAAGCGGTGTACTTGCAAGTTTATGGGACAGTTACAGCCAAAAACAATACTTTTTTATTGTAAATTTTGTAATTGTTATGGTAGCCGCTTTAGGCTTGCTGCTTATGCTTAAATGGCTTAGGGGTATAATAAAACAAAACAATGCCTGATTGCTTTGATTGAAAAAGCAAATAAATACGTTCAGCTTCATATCATCATTTTTATATGGGGATTAACTCCGGTTCTTGGTAAACTTATTTCGCTAACGGCTTTGCCATTAGTGTGGTGGCGCTTACTTATTAGTGCAATTAGTTTATATGTTTATGCAAGGTTTAAAGGAGTTTCGTTAAAGTGCAGCACAACAGATTTTACTAAACTTATTGGTTGGGGTTTTGTGGTTGGTATTCATTGGTTTTTCTTTTATCAGGCAATAAAAGTAAGTAATGTAAGTATTGCCCTTGCCGGCTATAGTACAACCACCCTTTTTGGAAGTTTTTTGCAACCCATAGTATTAAAGAAGAAGTTTTTTTGGGGCGATATTGTTTATGGCATTATAATAACTGCTGCCATTTTTATAATTTTTAATTTTGAAACAGATAAGGCAGTGGGTTTATTTTATGGAATTGGTGCAGCATTTACGGCTGCCTTATTTAGTGTTTTTAATGGTAGGTTTATTAAACGATTACCTTCAACACAAATAACATTAATTGAATTTGCAGGGGCTTTTGCAATTATTAATATATTTATGATGCTAAACCATACACTGTTTGATTTAACTTTACCTAATTTAAATGATATTATTTATTTGCTGATATTAAGTATTGTTTGTACTACCCTCGCTTTTACCTGGAGTGTAGAAATTTTAAAAAAAATTGACCCACTTACCATTATTGTAACCAACAACCTGGAATTGATTTATGGAGTAATAATTTCATTAATTCTTTTTGGCCAAAGCGAATACATGAGTGCAGGGTTTTACTTGGGGGCAGCAATTCTACTTCTTAGCGTTTTCAGCTATCCTTTTATTAAAGCAAAATTTAAGAAATTATAAAAATAATTTAAATTTGTGATTAATGAAGTTTGGTAAATATTGTAAAAAGAAACTTTTTTTACTGTTACAATTATTAAACATTGTAGTTGTAGTATTTGCACAAGATGGATTTAGTTATAAAACAACAAAACTTAAAACTCCACTTGGTGCATCGGTAATTTTTAATAATGAAGATGATTTGCCTCCTGCAAGAATTATTCACCTTCAGGCTGAACCAAATCCAATTTCAAATAAAATAAATCTAAAACAACAATTAACAATTAAACATCTTGATAAAATAAATAATTATCAATCTCAACAATATACATTAAACAAAAAAGCAGCTACTGCACCGCTGGTTTTGTTGGCTTTTAATGCAAATTTTACTCAAGGTACTCCAAACGATAACGACCTTGCCGTTAGTAACAACGGGTTAATTGCCAGTTGTGTAAATACCAATATAAATTTTTATAACGATTCGGGCAGATTGGTTTGGGGCAGGTTATTAAGTGCAATTTCTAACCGTCTTGGACCGCTAAACAGAACATACGATCCTCGTGTTATTTATGACCCAATTGCCGATCGTTTTATATTGGTTTTTTTACAAGGATCCACAAGCCAGGATACGAGAATTATTGTTTGCTTTACAAAAACCAACGATCCTTCTAACGGTTGGAACATGTATCAGATACCCGGTAATATAACAGGCGACAGCAGTTGGAGCGATTATCCTATAATTTCTATAAACAAAGAAGATTTGTTTATAACCGTAAACAGGCTAAAAGATAATACATCGTGGCAAGATGGATTTATAGAAAGTTATATTTGGCAAGTAAACAAAAGCGATGGCTATAATGGCGATTCGCTGAGGCAAATTGTTTACAATAATATAAAATTTAATGATAGGGCAATATGGAGTATTTGCCCCACAAAGTTTAGTTTTGATTTTGACAGGAACGAAATGTTTTTTCTGTCAGTAAGACCTAATGATTTGGCAAACGATACCATTTTTCTTCACAGAATAAGTAATTCACTTTCGAGTGGCAACGCTGTATTTAATTCTCGAATATTAAAACTTCCGGTTCAATACGGCTTACAACCAAATGCATTAATGCCTAACAAAAGATACCTGCAAACTAACGATGCACGTGTCCTTAGCGCTATGGATATTAAAGGCATGATTTACTTTGTTGGAAATTGCATTGATACCGCTTTAACTGCACCCGGAATTATGTTTGGTGTAATTGGTAATACATGGACAAATAATCCAACCTTAAGGGCGCAAATAATAAGTTACGATACATTGGATATTGGTTACCCCAGTATAGCTTATGCAGGAAGTGGCGCAAATGGAGACCATAGTTGTATGATTACATTTTCTCATTCAAGCACAACTCATTTTCCCGGAACAAGTGTAGTTTATGTTGATCGCAATTTTAATATATCGCCTCCGGTATTTGTAAAACAAGGAGAAGGTAATATAAACCGATTATTAGATAGTGTTCAGCGTTGGGGAGATTATACAGGCATACAAAGAAAATATAACGAAAATGGAATTCTTTACCTTAGCGGAAGCTATGGAACTACAAGTGGAGATAACAGAACCGTTATTGGCAAAGTTTTAGTTACAGACCCATTATTATCAATAAAAAAAACAGAAACAAAATCTGATAGCAAATTATTTCCAAATCCGGTTATTAATGTGGCTAATGTAGAATTTACGCTTACACGCAAAGAAATTATAACCGTAGAATTGGGTAGCCTTGATGGAAAATATCTTAAAACAATTTTGGTTGACAGAGGCAAACCAGGTTTGAACCAACTTACCATAGAAACTACCGAATTGCCAAATGGTATGTATTTTGTTAATTTAAAAACCAATGAAGGCATTTTTAAAACCCATAGGTTTATTGTTAATCATTAGTATGATTTTGGTTTTTGCTAATTGCAAGGCCAAAAAACAAAATACTGATAATTACAAAAACGATAATAACGAAATGCCACGACCTGGTACCGACAACAGCCATAAAACAGACTCGTTAAAACGTGTATTGGATTTGAAGCGAATGGAGAAAATGAAATAATTTGGCAACATTTTATTTTTAAAGATAAATTCAATTTTGTTGCAAATATTGCTTTGCCTTTTCTTTATAATAAGGCTGCATTTGTGCAGGAACAGTTTTTAACAACTCTGTTTGCCTGCTTTGTTTTTTGCTAAGTTCTTCTAAGTATTTTGGTGATGGTTTAGGATATTCCTTAGCCTGTTCTCCTTCGCGTTTATTATCTTCTTCCTGCTTTTTTTCGGCCTTTTCGTGTTCAAGCAAACGCGTTAATATTTCTTGCTGGCGCATAATGGTTTCTTGTGTAAGCCTTTTGTTTACAAGCTCTTTTTCGGTTTGTTGCATTAGTTGTTGCAATTCATTTAACTCTTTGCCACCTCCCATTTTTTGTTTTTCGAGGGCATCCATTTGTTGCATCATTTTTTGCATTTGCTGCCTTATAGCCATTTGTTGAGCAGCCATACGGGCATATTGCTCACTCGTCATCTGATTTTTTTCTCCGCTTCCGTTTTTATTCATGCCTTCGCGCAATTGTTTATTTAACTGCTCCTGCATTTTTTTCAAATCGCTCATACTTGGTTTATTACCGCTGTTTTTACCTTTTTGCTTACTACTTTTACTTCCGCTTTTTTTGCTTTGATTTTGGCTTTGCATTTGCTTTAGCGATTCGCTTAACATAACGGCAAGGTTATTCATGCTGGTCATGGCGTATTGCTGGTTTGTACTAATGTTTTGCATTATCCTTTCCGAAAATCCTTTTACACTTTGTTGTAAATGTTCGTTCATTTTGCTTACCTCTCGGTTTACAAACGATTTTACCATAGGATTACGCTTACTTAATGCCAGTAAACTGTCTTCAACTATTTTGGCATTATCTTTTAAGCGTTTTTGCTCCTGAGCCAATTGCACAAACTGAGGATTATAGCCGGTAATGGTTTTAAACTTTAGCATTAAATCTTCCTGATCTTTACTAAGCTGAATAAGATTTTCAAGAATTTCTCTTAGTGTTTCGGCATCTTCTTCGTTTTGTTCTTCTTCTTCTTTTTCCATTTGCTGCTGCATTTTTTCGGCCATTTTATCCATTTCTTCAGCAGCTTTTTTCTGCTTTTCCGATGCTTTTTTGTTGTTTCCTTTATTAAGCTCTTCTTCGCTTTGTTTTAATTGCTCTTCAATACTTTTTTGTTCTTCTTTGGTGTCGGGTAATTCTTTTGGGTTTTCTAAATCTTTATTTTTCTGTGCCGCATCTTGCAGGTCTTTTTTAATCTCATCAAATTCTTTTTTTAAATCATCTTGCTTTTGTTTTAGCTGTTGGTTATCCGCTTGCTTATTGTTTGTTTCTTTAGCTAGTTCTTTTTGTTTTTCGGCAAGTTCTTTTAAATCGTTTATAGCTTGCTGCATTTTTTTCTCAACCTCAAGTTGTTTGTACATTTCAAGCATACGGTCAAGCTCTTTTTCTACATCTTTATTATTAAGCTCAAGTTTATTAAGTTCTTTGTTTATTTGATCTTTATTTTGCAACTGAAGCATTTTTTCGAGTTGTTGCAAAATCTTTTTCATTTCATCATTTAAAATTTCATTATACATTTTTTCAAGCTCAAGCTGCTTTTCCAAAATGCGTTTATCTTCTTCTTTAAATTCTTGCTCCTTTATATTTTTCTGTTTAAACTCTTTTTGTAAGTCTTCAATTTTTTTGGTTAATTCTTTTTGCCGTTGCAGTAACTCTTCAGCTTTTCTTTTTTCTTCCCAATTCAGGGGCTGATTGCTTTGCATTTTTCGCTGCAAATCATTTAAATCTTTTTGCAAATTGTTTGCTTCTTTAAGCGCTTCTTTCATGGAGCTTTCAAATTGTTTACTGCCTGCTTCTGTTTGTTTTTTTATTTCTTGTTTATCGGGTGCTTTTAGGGTAAAAACGTTGCTTTTTGATTTTTTGGGTTTAAAAACTCCATCATTGTCCCATACTTCAAAGAAGTATTCTAGTTCATCACCCATCTCAGCATTTATTTCATATAAGTTAAACTGATGATAAAAATTAGTTTGTTTACCCTTTTCAATAGGAATTTCTATTGTTTTTAAACCCTTATTTGCTTTTTCTTTGTTGGTAAATCTGTAATTAAATGTTAGTCGTGTAAGTCCATAATCATCACTTGCATTTCCTGCCAAGTAAATAAGTTTTGAATATACACTGTCGGTTCTTTGCTCTGCTTGTATTTCAGGGTATTGGTCTTGTATTACTTTTATTTGATAGGTGAGCGAATCGGCATTTAATTGCTGTTTGTTTTTGGGTTTTATAGAGTATAATGTTGGGGTAAACAACTTTCTTGAAAATGAAAATCCATTTTCTCTTTGCTTTTCTGCCTTTAGGTTCAAACCGTTTAAATTTAAAAAAACATCATCAGTATGTTTGGTATTAAAATTCCATTTTACAATAGTGCCAGTCGGAATTTCCATATCTGTCGGGTTGTTTAGTACCTGATTTTTTAAACCCAAGTATGTGGGGTATTGAAGCGAAACAGTATAATTTATAAGTACCGGCTTTACCAATACATTAATTGTATATTCATCAGAGTAAAACTCATCTGCCAATAACCTAAAGTTTGTAGATTGTTGAATATTTTTTATTGTGTAGGTATGAACCGATTTATGTTTTTTGTTTAATCTGAATTTATTTTGGTTCAACTCAATAAAAACCTCATTGGGCAAAACAGAACCTGTAATTTCTACATCTAATTCAAGGTCGCTAAATTGTTCAGCAATTAAACTGGAGTTTTTAATATTGAATTGAAAAGGCGCTGGTTTTACAAATACAGTATTGTATTGTATCACTCGTTTGCTGCTTTCAACAATTAAAGAAGGATAAACAATAAGTATAATTAATAATGCTAAAACAGGCCAAACGGTATATTTTAAATACTTAAGATTAGATTTAAAATTAATAGCATTGGTAAAAGGAATTGGTTTTAATTGATTTGTTTTTTGTTCAATAGCAGCTTCAAGTAAAGCCATATCGGTTTGCTGCTGTATTAGTTGAAGTGTATTCAGTAATTTATCGTTAATTTCGGGAAAGTGACTACCGATAATTTGGGCTGCCTGATTGTATGAAATGGTTTTACCCAACCTTAGTAATTTGCTTAATGGAATAACAATATACCAACCCAAAAGAAATAAAAAACCCAACAAAGATGTATAAAACAATAATGCTCTTACAATGCTGTTGTACCAACCGGCATACTCTAACAAACTTATTGATAATATAATTACCGCAAAGAATGCGGTAAACCAAATACAGCCTTTTATTAAACGATTTTTATAGTATTTCTTAATAAAGGCATTTAGTTTTTCGAATAATATGTTTTGGGCTTGGTTCAAGGCTAATAAAGGCAAATATACAATAAACGAAAACTTAATTGAACTTAGTTTGTAAAAGTAAAGTTATCTCCGTTAAACAAACCTTTGTCGCTTAGTTTTAAGTGTGGAATTACCAATAATGCCATAAAACTTAAACTCATAAAAGGTGCCCTAAGTTTTGAACCTAACTGATTGCGGGAGTAATGATGCAATTGAGAATAAGTTTGTGCCACAGTTTCTGCTTTTTGATTACTCATTAAACCTGCAACTTCAAGTGGCAATATCAGCTTATCTTCTTTGTTTACAGCGCTTAAACCACCTTTGTGTTTTACAATTAAATTTACAGCATTGCAAATTTCGGTTTCGTTTATTCCTACCGCTATAATATTATGGCTATCGTGAGCTACAGATGAGGCAATTGCACCTTTTTTTAAACCAAAGTTTTTTACAAATGCAGTTGCAATTTTTGCTTTTTTATAACGGTTAACAACAACCATTTTTAAAATATCGTTTTCTATGGTGCAATGTTTTTCGTAAACGGTTAAGTTGTTAGTTATTAATTGCCCGTCAATACATTCAATTACCTGATATTTAGGCTTGTGCTCAAATACAATTTCACTTTCATTTATATAATCAATTCCAAAGTTGTTTATTGGTTTTTCTTCTTTGGTTTCAAATAAATATTTACCATTTTGTGCAACACATTTTCCTTTTATATAAGTTTGTAAAACAACAAAGTCTGTAAGGTTATTTACTACAATAAAATCAGCATTTTGTCCTACTTGCAAATAACCAACCGGCAGGTTGTAATGTATAATCGGATTAATACAAGCAGCACGTAATACTTTAAAAATATCGTATCCAAGCGCAACAGCACTTGATACAAGTTTATTTATATGACCTACCAACAATTCGTCAGGATGTTTGTCATCGCTGCAAAACATTATTTGTTGCCAGTAATTATCAATTAGGGGAATTAATGCATCAAAGTTTCGGGCTGCACTTCCTTCACGTATTAAAACTTTTACACCAAGTTTTAATTTTTCTTCGGCTTCCTCAATGGTAAAGCATTCGTGGTCGGTAGTAATACCTGCATCAAAATATTTTTTTGCAAATTCACCCATCAATCCGGGAGCATGTCCATCAACAGGTTTTTTAAACTTTTTTGCTGAACCAATTTTAGCCATAACTTCTGCGTCATTGTTTAATACTCCAGGAAAATTCATCATTTCCGATAAGTATAAAATCTCGTCTCTTTTAAGTAATTCATCAACCTGCTTTGATGTAATTTCGGCACCGGCAGTCTCAAAAACAGTTGCAGGAACACAACTTGGAGCACCAAAGAAAAAATAAAACGGAACAGTTTTACTGTTATTTATCATAAAATCAATACCGCCCATACCACAAACATTTGCTATTTCGTGCGGATCGCTAACAGTTGCAACAGTTCCGTGTGTTACAGCAAGCTTTGCAAACTCTGATGGAATTAACAAAGAACTTTCAATGTGTACATGTGCATCTATAAATCCGGGAAAAATGTAATTTTCAAATTTTTTGTTTGTTGGATTAATGCTTTTTATAATACTTCCTTCAATTTCAACATCAGCGGCAAAGATTTTTTGGTTCAAAATATCAACTACATTACCTGAAATAACCATCATACAATAATAAAAAAGCAGCCTAATAAAAGCTGCTTTTTGAGTTTAAAAATCAATAGCGTCCTAAACGTTTAAAAAAAGGAAAGGGAAGTTTAATCCTCATAGTTACCTTTGAGGTGCAAAAAAAACAAAACCCTTTCCAGATGGTAAATGTAACATTATTTTCTC
>JBKBLB010000010.1:5175-87900 GCA_046296495.1 Bacteroidia bacterium | reverse complement strand
ATGGCCCACCTGAAAATCAATCACAGGGGGTTCTTTTTTGAAAAATATAGTTTTTGAAAAATATTATACTGACTTTCAGTCAATTAAACTTTTACCTTAAAATGTTTAGGACAGGATTGGTGTTTTAATGGTATCAATATATTTTTTTGTTTCGGTTATATCTCTAAATATAACGGTTAAACCTTCTGTTGACGGATATACTGTAGTTCTGTACCATTTATTGGTATCTTCTCTGTAATTTTCAAATTGAACCGACCTTTTGGTATCTGAAGCCTTCTTTAAATAGCCTCCATAATCACAATCTCCCTGTTGTTGAGGAAATAAATCCCAAATCTTTTTGCCGATTATTTCATTTTTAGGTTTACCTAATAAATTTTTTGTTAAACTATTTATTTTAATAAATCTCCAATCGTTATCTAACTGATAAAAACCATCGGTTATTTCTTCAATAATATTATCAACTTTACGGGCAAATGCTATCGCTTCACTTTTAGCAGATTCCAAATCGGTAATATTATGCCCTATACATAAAACACCTATTACATCTTTTTGGCTGTTTTTAAATGCAGAAAATTCCCAAATTGTGCTTATATATTCATTGTTTTTTCCGGGCTTTCTTAACTTAACTTTGTAAATATTATTGATATTGGTTAAACAATTTTTAACAGTTTCGCGACAAATATCATGGTCATCAGGATGTATGGTAGTTAAGTTTGATATTTCTCTTAATTTTTTATAATTGAGTTGGAAGGTTTTTTTAAAATAATGGTTTACATAAACGTAATAGCCACTTAAATCTGTAACAATTACATAGTAATTATTTGAATTTATTATGAAATCAGGTAATTGGCATTTTATTTCTTCTTCAATATCCACTTCGTTTTTTATTAAAATAAATAAAGTCGGTTAAGCTTATACTATATTAAACAATTAAACTTATTTAGCTCTTCTAAACAAATACCTTGTAATAAAAATGCCATTACTGGTATTTCCATTACTTTGGCTGGTGCTTGAACCTGTTGTTACAGCATATAATTCCCAGCCATCAGTACTGTACTCGTTTATTTTGTCAACAATTAGCTTGTCGTTGTTGGCTATATTGCCAAAATTAATTCCAACAAGGCTGTAAAAGTTCATCAAATCTTTTTCTACTGTAGTTCCATTTTTATCGGTTGATAAAATGCGCGACCTACCTAAACCACCCGCTACTATTGATTCGATGGTGGAAAATTGCCTATACTCAAAATTATTGCCCTCTGCTTTTTTTTCGCTTTTAAACGCCCAAATTGCTAATATTCCAAGAGTAAAGCATGCTCCTAAAACAGCATAATTAAAATTGTTTTTCATAATTTATTGAATTTTTGTAGTTTCGAAGATAATAATTTCAAAAAACAACAATGAAAAAAATTTTAATTTTAATTATTCTGCTTCCTTTAGCTCTTTTGGCTCAAAAACAAACAACTAATTTAAAAATTGAAGATATTGTATTAACTGAATTAAAGTCAGGAAATCAAACAATGGGTTCGAGTCTGCAAATACAAATGAGCGAGGGAATTACAAGCGACAGGTATGTATTGGTAAATGGCAATGGAGTTGAAATAGGCGTAAAATTTAAAATATCTGGCTACAACAGCAACAGAAGTTCGGTAAAAGCAGGCGCAGTAAAAGTTACAGCAAATTATGACAGCAAGTATAATGGTAAGTTTGATAAAAGAACTGCAGAATATATATTTTATTTAGATAACGAAAGGAAATTTGAAGTAAAAGAAACCTTTGTATTTAAAGACGGCATTAAATCAACCGGTATGAAATTAATTTATAAAGGTGTTTTTACTGACTAACTGCTTTTAGTGCTAAAATACTTTCAAAAATAGCCCTGCCATCGGTATTACTTAAATCAGCATCAACTGCTCGTTCAGGGTGTGGCATCATACCAAACACATTTTTATTTTTATTGCAAATTCCGGCTATGTTTTGCAATGAACCATTAGGATTTGATTCATCGTTTATAATTCCATTTTCGTTACAATATTTAAACAATATTTGGTTGTTTTGAACCAATTGTTTTAATGTGTCATCATCGCAATAAAAACGACCTTCGCCATGTGCAATGGGTATTTTATATGCAGTTCCCATTTGTAATTTTGAAGTTATTTTACTTTCTAATGTTACAGGAGTTATATATACATTATTGCATATAAACTTTTGATTGGTATTATGCAACAAGGCTCCGGGTAATAAATGACTTTCGCACAATATCTGAAAACCATTGCAAACACCCCAAACCAAACCTCCGTTATTTGCAAACTCAATTACTTGCTGCATAATTGGCGAAAATCTGGCAATGGCGCCACTTCTTAAATAATCGCCATAACTAAAGCCTCCGGGTAAAAAAATTAAATCGCAGTTTTTTAAATCTGTGTCTTTATGCCAAAGCTTTACAACCTGGCAACCAAAAATATTTTTAAAAGCAAAAACTGCATCTTCATCGCAGTTTGATCCCGGAAATACAACTACACCTACTTTCATAAATTGGGTTCAAAAGTAATCCAAAAGATTATTTTAAATAAAGAAAAAAACTAACAGGCAACATTCCGGGCGCATTTTGGTATTTGGCTCCGGGTGTGCTGGTGGTTCCGGGGTCAATTACATTTAATTGCACTTCGGTAAATGTAATTTTACTCTCGGGTTTCATTACATAAATCATTTGCCTACAACCTTCGGTAAATGCAGGAGATTTAATGGGAAAAACTTTTGATTGTACAGACGGATCGGAAGGTTGTACGGCTATGGTAAAAGAATTTAAAAGATTTTTAAGCGATGGATCGTTTTTACGGGCAATTATTAATCTTGGATTTCCCAATGTAAAAAAAGACCT
Source organism: Bacteroidia bacterium (assembly GCA_046296495.1). Taxonomy (GTDB): domain Bacteria; phylum Bacteroidota; class Bacteroidia; order UKL13-3; family UKL13-3; genus JBKBLB01. The sequence continues at coordinate 85,022 of JBKBLB010000010.1, read as the reverse complement.
GTCAACTGAGCCTACTTTTAATAAATCTATTTTCTCGAAACCGTTATCTAAAAAATAAACATAACGTTGCATCACTTCTATCTTTTTAGGATCTGTTTGATGCTGAGCAAAAACTTGATTGTAAAATGAGAATAAAATTAAAAATATATAAAGTAACTTTTGCATTTTGCTGTAATAACTAATATTTTGCCAAATATCATTAATGGCTTATTTTACACCAAAAAATAAAACTTAATTAATTCTTAAAAAATTATAAGGCTGCGGCTTTTCCTGCAATGTATCCAGTTGTCCATGCTGCCTGAAAATTAAAACCACCTGTAATGCCATCAATATCGAGTATTTCGCCAGCAAAGTATAAACCTTTTATACGTTTGCATTCCATGGTTTTAAAATCAATTTCATCTAAATTTACTCCTCCGCAAGTAACAAATTCTTCTTTGTAAGCAGTTCTTCCATTTACATTGTATTTATCGTAAACCAAAGTGTTAATCATGGCATTTACGTCATCTTTTGATATTTCTGCCCAATTAAGGTTTTCATCAATTCCTGCTTTAGCAATTAAATAACTGTTTAGTCTTGCAGGTAAATAAAATGGAAATAAAGATTTTACGGATTTATTTGGGTTTGCGGCTTTTAGATTCATTAATTCCTGTCTTACAGCGTCTTCTTTTTTATTGTCGAGCCAACTAATCTCTACTTCAAACTCGTAGTTGCGTTCAGCCAAAATTCTTGCACCGTAAGACGATGCTTTTAAAATTACCGGACCACTTAGCCCCCAATGTGTTATTAGTATAGGTCCCGAAAATTCGAGTTTGGTATGTGTAATACGGGTACGAACAGGATTTACCGATATGCCTGAGAGTTCTCTTAGTTTTTCATCAGTAATGTTAAAACTAAACAATGAAGGAACAGGATTTTCAGTTTTTATATTTAAATCTTTAAGCCATTTTAAGTTTTCGTTTTTAGGACTTCCTCCGGTGGCAACAATAACTTTGTTGCAATACATTTTATCACCGTTAGTTAATTGCAAATCAAAGCCGCCACTAAAAGTTGGTATAATTTTACTTACACCGGTTTCGGTTTTAATTTCAATTTTAAGCTTTTTGGCTTCCTTGAGTAAACAATCAATAATGGTTTGCGAGTTGTTTGTGGTAGGAAACATTCTTCCATCTGCCTCTGTTTTTAATTTTACTTTTCTTGATTCAAACCACTCAACAGTTTCTTTGGTTGCAAATTTTGTAAAGGCACTTTTTAGTTGCTTTTCGCCACGAGGATAAGCCAAAGTAAGTGGTTTAATCTCGAAACAGGCATGCGTAACGTTGCATCTTCCACCACCGGAAATTTTTACCTTTTGCAAAAGTTTCGAAGTTTTTTCTAAAATTATTACTTCGTTTTGGTTGTTTTCGCTGGCGCAGGTTATAGCTGCAAAAAAGCCTGCTGCTCCACCTCCAATTACAACTATTTTATTAGACACTGTAAACCTAAGTTAATGTTTTCGGGAGCAAAGGTAAACATTTACACTAAATATTATTTAATAAGCCTTTTGTCATCATTTTGCAAAATGTGTTTACAAACTATTTTCATGTATATAAATTGGTTCACATTAAGAAATACTTAAATTTTTGTGTGTTTAACAAAATCATTTATGTTTGCCACTTTACGTTATAACTGCAAAATTTAATAAATGAAAAACTATAATTTAACTAACAATGTGCTGGGATGGCTAATGTTTGCCATATCGTTAACTACTTACACTCTTACTCTTGAACCAACCGTTAGTTTTTGGGATTGCGGTGAATTTATATCGGCAAGTTACAGGCTTCAAATAGTACACCCTCCGGGTGCTCCGCTTTTTTTAATGATAGGTAGAATATTTTCGTTAATGGCAGGTAATAATGTATCTCAGGTTGCATTTTGGGTAAACATGGTTAGTGCTACAACCAGCGCGCTTACGGTGCTATTTATGTTTTGGACAGTTACACATCTTGCAAAAAAGATTTTTATTAAATCTAATAATGGCACTGTTTTAGAATTGTGGCAATCAATTACTGTTTTTGGTGCAGGTATAGTTGGTGCACTAACACTTAATTTTAGCGATACATTTTGGTTTAGTGCGGTTGAAGCCGAAGTTTATGCATCGAGTAGTTTTTTTACTACTTTAACATTTTGGTGTATTTTAAAATGGGAAGATGTGGCCGATAGGCCCGGAGCCAACAGATGGCTTGTATTAATTGCTTATTTATTAGGTCTTGCAATTGGTGTTCACTTACTAAACTTACTTGTTATACCTGCAATTGTTTATGTTTATTATTTTAAAAAATACAAATTCACACGCAACGGTTTTTTAGCAGCAAGCGGTGTTGCAGTTCTTGCCATTGGTATTGTTCAATTTGGTATTATACCGGGTTTACCCGGCCTTGCAACAAAACTGGATTACTTTGCTGTAAATACACTTGGTTTAAGTTTTAACTCCGGTTTTATAATTTTATTTTTAATGCTTGCCGGTGTAATTGGTGGACTTTTACATTATACGCATTCAAAAAAATTACAAAGTTTGTATATAGCCACCGGTGCTTATTTTGTTTTGGTTTTAAGCTCATTTGTAATTAATGCCGGATTTAAAACATTGATAGTTTGGGGTGTTATAACTGCAGCTTTATATTATTTAATTTATAAAGGAAAAGCAGCTCTTGAAGTTTTAAATATGGTAGTTCTTGCTTTCTCATTTATTGTTATAGGTTATTCTTCATACACAATGATTGTTATTCGCTCTTTGGCTCAACCAGCCATTGATATGAACGACCCGGAACAGCCTTTTGCATTATTAAGCTATTTGAACCGTGAACAGTATGGTGATAATCCATTGGTTTACGGGCAGTATTTTTATGCCAAAGTTGTTGACATTAAAAAAGGTGATATGCAATATCGTAAAGGTGCAGATGGAAAATATGAAGAAGCAGGACAGAAATTTGAGCGAGTTTATGACAAAAGGGATATGACCATTTTTCCGCGAATGTGGGCAGATAGGCCTGATTACGTTGCTGCTTATCGCGAATGGGAAAAAATTCCTGAAGGTAAAAAAGCAACATTTGCCAAAAACATTGACTTTTTATTGAGCTACCAGCTTGGCTTTATGTATTGGCGTTATTTCTTCTGGAATTTTATTGGACGACAAAATGATGAGCAGGGCTTTGGTGATATACTTAAAGGAAATTGGCTTAGCGGTATAAATTTTATTGATGAATGGCGATTAGGCCCGCAAAAAAATATGCCTGAAAGTATGAATACTAACAAAGCCAGAAATACTTATTATTTTTTACCATTATTACTTGGGTTAATTGGCCTGTTTTATCATTATAAAACGGCTAAAGAAGACGCAATTGTAGTTACAACATTATTCTTATTTACTGGCTTTTTTATTATCCTTTATCTAAACTTTCCGGCTCATCAACCTCGCGAGAGAGATTATGCCTATGTGGGTTCTTACCAAACTTTTATGATTTGGGTAGGACTTGGTGTACTTGGAATTGTAAACTGGTTAAGTAAAAAACTTAATAAAACTACAGCAGCAATTGCAGCAAGTGGAGTAAGTATCTTGGCTGTGCCTGTACTAATGGGCCAGCAAAATTGGGATGACCATGATAGAAGCAGAAGATATACTGCCCTGCATTTTGCTGAAAACTACTTAAATTCTTGCGCTCCTAATGCTATACTTTTTACAAATGGCGATAATGACACATACCCTCTTTGGTATGCACAAAATGTTGAAGGTATTCGCTCAGATGTTAGAATAATAAACATGAGCTTATTGAACACTGATTGGTATGCCGATGCATTGAAACGCGAAATTTTTAATAGCCCGGTTGTTGAGTTTAGCATGACCCCGGATAAATATAAACAAGGCACTCGTGATTATGTGGTTTATTACGAAAATCCTGAATTAGAAAGGCGTTATGGCATAAACAAAAATGATTTTTATCCGCTTGACAGAATTATTGCATTTATAAACGATGACAATGACCCAATGGGTAATTTGCAAACCCAAAGCGGAGAACCATTACGCTATTACCCAACAAAAAAATTCTGCATTCCAATTGATAAAGAGGCCTGCTTAAAAAATGGTGTTGTTCATCCTAAAGATGCCGATTTGATAGTTGATACCATAAGGTGGGAAATTGGCAACCAAAACCTGATGAAAGCCGATTTAATTTTACTTGATATTGTTGCAAGCAATATTAATAAAAGGCCAATTAATTGGGCAATTACAACCGGCAGCGATGTTTATTTGAACCTGCAAAACTATTTTCAATTAGAAGGTTTAACCTATCGCCTGGTACCCATTTATGCAGGCCAGCAACCTGATGGCAGCACCGGTAGAATTAATACAGATATTTTGTATGATAATATTATGAATAAATTTAAATGGGGAAATATGGCCGACCCTAAAGTTTATTTAGACGAAACCACTTTAAGGCAAACCAAGAATTTTAGAAACATAATTTACCGATTAGCTATGGCATTGGTTAGAGAAGATAAAAAAGATTCTGCTATAAAAGTATTGGATAAATGCCTTGAGGTAATGCCACATGAAACCGTACCTTATGATGTATTTGTAGTACGTTTAATTGAAGCATATTATGCCGCTGGTGCTCCTGAAAAAGCAAACGAACTGGCTAAAAAAATGATTTCTTTAAAAGGAGATAGTGCCAGATATTATATGGGCTTTAAGGGCAAACGAAATGCAGTTAGACAAGAAATTGAAGACAATATACAAATAATGACTTACATAACCCAAATAGTAGAAATGAATCAACAGCCCGAATTAGCAAAAGAATTAAAGGCAGAAGTTGATAAAGTTTCGGTTGGGTTTAGCAATTAAATTATTGAACCAAAATATTTAATAAAATGAAAATAATAGTTCCAATGGCGGGCATGGGCAAGCGTATGCGCCCACACACACTTACGGTGCCAAAGCCATTAATTAATGTTGCCGGAAAACCAATTGTGCAAAAAATTATTGAAGACCTTGCAAAAGTTTGTGGCACAGGCATCGAAGAAGTTGCATACATTATAGGGCCAACTTTTGGTTCAGATGTAGAAAAGCAATTGGTTGCTGTTGCCGAAAAAATCGGAGCAAAAGGAAGTATTTACTATCAACACGAGCCTCTTGGAACCGCTCACGCCATTATGTGTGCAAAAGAAAGCCTTGATGGAAATGTTTTGGTTGTTTTTGCCGATACACTTTTTAAAGCAGATTTTGTTTTAGACCGAACTAAAGATGGCATCATTTGGGTTCAAAAAGTTGATGACCCAAGGCCTTTTGGTGTGGTAAAATTAGATGATAACGGTATAATTACCGAGTTTGTAGAAAAACCCGAACATTTTGTTAGCGACCTTGCCATTATTGGAATATACTATTTTAAAGATGGTGCTTACTTAAGAAACGAACTTCAATATTTGCTTGATAACGACATAAAAGAAAAAGGCGAATACCAGCTTACCAATGCACTTGAAAACATGAAAGCCAAAGGAACAAAATTTGTTCCGGGCCAGGTTACCGAGTGGCTTGATTGCGGCAACAAAAACTCAACTGTTTACACCAACGGACGTATTTTAAGTTTTATGCACCAAGCCGGAGAAACCATGGTTGATCCAACAGCTCAACTCGATAATTGTACGGTAATACAACCAAGTTTTATAGGTAAAAATGTTAAAGCTACACGTAGTATAATTGGCCCTTACGCTACAATTGGTAACAATTGTGCCGTAGAATCTTCTGTGTTATCAAATTGCATTATACAAAACAATACAGAAATTAAAAATGCTGTTATTGACAACGCAATGATTGGTGCTTTTGCAAAATACCACGGTAGCATAAAAGATTTAAGCCTTAGCGATTACAGTACTAATACTTAAGTTGTTAGTTTGGCTAAAACATTTCTAATTATCATGCTAAAAAAAATTAGTTTCATTTTTCTTTTCATACCGGTTTTGCTTTTGGCTCAAAACAAAAAGCCACAAATAAGCGAAGCACAACAACTTGAATTTGACAGGTTGTTTTTTGATGGAATGAAAGAAAAACTAATTAATAACAATGCCAAAGCCGAAGATTATTTCAGAAAAGCACTAAAGATAAATCCTGCAAATGCCAATACATGGTATCAACTCAGTTCGGTATTAATTCTTCAGAAAAAAATGCCCGAAGCCGAAGAAGCTTGCAGTTTAGCATATAACTTAAACCCCGATAACCAACACTATCTTACACAACTTGCCGGATTATACCGTATGAATGGCAAGTATAAAGAAGCCGCTTTACTTCAGGAAAAACTTTGCTTACAAACTAAAAATGTTAACGACCTTTTTGATTTGGCCGAAACCTACTACATGGCACAAAATTATAAAGCAAGCATTAACACACTAAACCGTGCCGAAAAAATGGTTGGCCCAAGAGAAAACATTTATATACAACGCAAGCAAATTTACCTGTCAATAAACAATTTAAGTAAAGCTATTTCCGAAATGGATAAACTGATAAAGTTATATCCGAATGAAATGCGCTACAGAGGTATGAAAGCCGATATTTTAATGGCTAACGGAAAAACCAACAAAGCTTTACAAGTTTACAACGATATATTAAAAATTGACCCAAACAATGGTTATGCGGCTTTTGCACTCGCAGATTTTTATCGTGATTTAAAAGATACACTTAATTGGTACGCCAAACTAAAAATTGGCATGTCGAGCACTGTTACTTCTCGTGAAAAACTAGAGGTTATGATGCAGATTATACCAAGAAATGAATTGCCAAACCATTTTGAACAATGCCTGTATTTAACCGAGTTATTTGAAAAAGCCAACCCGAATGAAGCAGCACCAATTATGCTTAAAGGCGATTTGTTTTTGCAAAAAAGAGACTTTGAAAATGCACGAAATAATTACCGCAGAGCTTTAAATACTGATGCCCGATCGCTTATAATTTGGGAACAAATACTTTTTTGCAACAACCAGCTAAATGATTTTGAACAAATGATTGCCGATTGCGATGAAATAATTCTTACATACCCCGATTATTTACAGGCTTATATATTTAAAGCATACAGCAGCTACCGTTTAAAAAAATATGATTTAACAATTTCAGCATCAACTAACGGGCTTGCATTTGCTAACGAATCAGAAATTACAATAGAATTACTAAATTTACTTGCAGATGCTGCACATTTTAACGGCAATTATAAAAAATCAGATTCTGCTTTTAATGAGGTATTGCTGCTTGATCCTAAAAACACTTATGCACTAAACAACTGGGCTTATTTTCTTTCGCTGCGAAACGAAATGCTTGATAAAGCCGATAGCATGAGCGCTTTAACTTTAACTTTAGAGCCTGAAAATGCCAGCTATCTTGATACTTACGGATGGATTTTGTTTAAAAAAGGCCAGTACGAAAAAGCACTTCATTACATTGAAAAATCTTTGAAATATCATCCTGATAATGCAGAAGTTTTAGAGCATTTGGGTGATGTTTTGTATAAACTAAATCGTAAATACGAAGCTTTAAAAAATTGGGAAAAAGCTCAAAAGTTGGGTGCTGACAGCAAAGAACTACTACTAAAAATTAACAGCAAAAAACTGCCTTGATGAATTTATCAAACCGTTTATTATTAGTATTATTTGTATTTATATTAATTGCTTGTAAATCAAAAAAGCAAAAAACCGAAGATGCTTCAAAACCGGTTATTACTCTTGACAAGAAGGCTTCATCGGTAAAAGATGTAGCATCTGAATTTATAAATGCAAAAAACCGAGCTGATTATTTATTTTTTAATGCAGAGGCTCAATATAAAGATGAAAAAATCAACCAAACAATAAACCTTGAGGTACAGGTATCGTACAACAATTATATTTGGTTAAATGCAAAAGTATTATTTGTAAATGTTGCGCGAATGCTTATTACGCCTGATTCTGTAAGAATTATAGATTACCTTAACAGGCAATATATTTCGGCATCATACAGTTATTTAAATAAATACAGCAGTGTACCATTACGTTTTGAGCAACTGCAAAATCTTGTTTACGGCAATATTTTGTTTGAACCAAATAATCATAAAATCATGCTCGATTCTTCTGCTTCTGAATTGTTGATGATATTTTTAATGGAAAAATCGGTTCAGCAAAGTTTACATAATAAAAATAACTTGAAACCCAATATGGTAAAACTAAAGGATGAAGAAATGAGCCGCAATTTTGAAGTTAATTACAGTAATTTTAAAGATGATGGGAATAATATGTGGCCGCAGAAAATTGTAATTAACATTCAGGCAGAAAAAAAAGTTGATTGTAATTTCAGTATTAGTAATCTTGCAACATCAAAAATAAAAGAGCCTCAGTTTGCAGTTCCAAAAACATATAAAGTTTTGGTTTACCAATAAATATTTTATTAGTGTAATAGTAATTACGCTAATATTCTCGCATCAATTATTGGGTCAAACCGCAACCAAAAAAAAACGCGAAGAGCTTGAAAAACAAAGACAAAACTTAGAAAAACAAATAAATCAAACCAAAAAGGTTTTAGATGATAATAAACAACAACAACTTGTAAACCTAAATCAACTAAATACCATTGATGCTCAAATAAAAATTCGTGAAAATTTAATTGATAATATTGGTCAGCAAATTTTTGAACTCTCGCTTGAAATTCAACACCAACAGCAGGTAATTGACTTGCTTGCAAACGATATTGAACAAATAAAAGCCGACTATGCACAAAATATTGCAACTGCCTATAAACTTAAAAGCAGTGGCGATAAATTGATGTTTATTTTTAATTCAAAAGATTTTAATCAGGCTTGGAAACGAATTAAATACCTCAATCAATACAACTCTTACAGGCAAAAACAGGCATTGCTGATTTTAAAAACCAAACAAAGCATGAATGAAGAAATAAACAGAATGATTGCCATAAAAAGAGAAAAATTGAACCTTATTGGACGAAAAGAACAAGAAAAGAAATTGCTTGAAACCGATAAAAATCAGAAAAAAGAGGTATTGACAAAACTTCAACAAAACGAAAAAATACTAAAAGCCCAGCTTGCCAATTCGCAAAAAGCTGCCGATAAGCTAAATGCTGCCATAAAAGAATTAATTGCCAAAGAAATAGAAGAAGCACGAAGAGCCGAAGAAGCAAGAAGACGAAGCCTTGCCGCAAAAGCTGCCAAAGAAGGTACAAAACCACCTCCAGCACCAGCAACTACCGACACCAAATCTGCCTTATCGCCAGAAATGCTTAAACTGAGCAATGATTTTGAGAGCAACCGAGGAAAACTTCCCTGGCCGGTTGATAATGGCTTTATAAGTGAATCGTTTGGATTGCACGCTCACCCAACATTAAAAGGAGTTAAAACTTTTAATAACGGCTTAAACATTGCTACTAATAAAGGAAGTGCAGTACGAGTTATTTTTAAAGGTATTGTAAAAGCTATTTTTAGCGTGCCGGGAATGGAAAAAGTAGTATTGATAAATCATGGCGAATATTATTCGGTATATGCCAATATGGAATCGGTTAACGTAAAAATTGGTCAGGAAGTAAAAACCGGAGACATGATTGGCACTGTTTATACAAATGATGAATTAAAGAAAACAGAATTACACCTTGAAATTTACAGAAATAAAGAAATGCAGAATCCTTCGTTATGGATTAGAAATTAAAAAATATATTTTATTTGCCTGCAAACCATTTTATAAAAAAATTTGTCTTTAAAAATAAATCAACAAAAATGAATAAGATTAAAACGCTAACTATTTTAGTTACCCTAACATTATTTGTTACTATTGGCAATCTTCAATCATTACCCACAGGTGCTCCAATTGGCAATACAGGTTCTCCTGCCGATGGCAATACATGTGCCAGTTGCCATGGTGGCTCGGCAAGGCCGCAAAGTGGCATCATTTCATCAAATATTCCATCTCAGGGGTATGTACCCGGCCAAAAATATACAATTACTGTAACGCTTGCCGGCTCAGGTGAAAAAGGCTTTTCCGTTTCTCCTCAAAAAGTTGATGGAACTTTGCTTGGTTCTTTAACTGCCGGAAGCGGTACTCAGGTTAATGCAAGTAAATGGGTTACTCATACTCAACCTAAAAATAATAATCCTGCAACGTGGAGTTTTGAATGGACAGCTCCCTCGGCAGGTAGTGGCGAAGTTAAATTTTATGGTGCTTTTGCAGTAACCCGTTCAAACACATATACTGATGTATTAACTGTTGGTGAGGCTCCAAGCACAGGTATAACTGAAAATAATTTTATCACTAAATTTACCATTTTCCCAAATCCGGTTGTAGGTTCAAGCATTAACCTAAACTACTTATTATTAAATAATTCTACAGTTAAAACAACCATTATTGATTTAACAGGAAAAACAGTAGCCGAACTTGATAATAAAAACTTAAATTCAGGAAAATATGAATTTAGCTACAACTTGCCACAATTAAACAATGGTATTTATTTTTTACAGTTAACTACAAACGACAAATCGTTAACCAAAAGAATAATGATAAATCAATAACTACTTTGCTTTATAGTGTTTAAGGTATTCTTCGGCCAAATCAGCATAAACCGCGGCATTTAGTTTTACCTTTTCAATTTGTTCATTGGTAAGTTTTTTTACAACTTTTGCAGGTGAGCCAAGCACAAGGCTGTAATCAGGAATTACAGAATTTTCTGTTACTAAAGCATTGGCACCAATAATGCAAAAATTTCCAATATTAGCACCATTTAATACTGTTGCATGCATACCCACTAATACATTATTTGCCAAAGTTGCTCCATGTACAATTGCGCCATGGCCAATTATGCAGTCATTTCCAATAATGGCAGGATACCCTGGATCGCAATGCACAACAGCATTCTCCTGTATATTACTGCCTGAACCAACAATAATTTTATCAGCATCACCACGTAAAACAGCACCAAACCATACCGATACATTATCACCTAAAGTTACATTGCCAAAAACCCTTGCTGTATCAGCAATAAAAACATTAGTACCTTTTTTTATAGGAGTATTTAAAATATCTTTCAATTGTATTAAAAATTTGTAATTGGTTCTACTCATAGCTGCAAATTTGGCAAACTTTGTTGGCATTTATTTCAACATATTTAAATTGCACCCCTCAAAAATAAATAGCATGAAAAAACTTTTAATCGCCTTTGGAATTTCGAGTCTTTTAATATTAGGCTCAACAAGCGCCCAAGCTCAAATTACATTTCCGCAACCAAGTCCGCTTTGCAACGTAACCCAACATTTTGGCATTGGTAAAATTGAAATAAGTTACTCAAGACCAAGTATGAGAGGCCGAGAAATATTTGGCAAACTTGTACCTTTTAACGAAGTATGGCGCACCGGGGCCAACGCTGCCACCACTATATCTTTTACCGATGATGTAGTGATTAATAAACAAACTGTAAAAGCTGGCAAATACGGTTTATTAACAATTCCCGGAAAAGAAAACTGGACCATCATTTTAACTAAAGATTTAAATGTTACATCGGGAGCAGCTTACAAACAAGAAAATGATGTTTTGCGCATTTCGGTTGAGCCAAAATTACTTAGCACGCCTGTAGAAACATTTACAATTGACGTTTACAACATAAGCACAAAAGATGCTACCATAGCTGTAAAGTGGGAAAATACGTTGGTAGAATTTGGTATTTCGATGGACTTTGATGAAAAACTTACCAAACAAATTGAAAATACCATGGCCCGCGATTCAAGACCATTTCACAGTGCAGCAAACTATTTTTTTGAAAATAATAAAGACCTGAAAAAAGCAACCGAATGGATAAACAAAGCAGTAGAGTTAAACCCAAATGCTTACTGGAGTTGGTTATTAAAAGCCAAAATTCATAAAGCTACAGGTGACTACAAAGCTGCTTTAGATGCTGCTACTACCGGATTTAATAAAGCCAAAGCAGATAACGATAATTTATATATGGGATACAACCAAGCGGTAATAAATGAGGTTACTCCGTTGGTTCATTTAAAAGGTAAAAAGAAATAACCATATATTACTTAAAAGGCAGCCAAATTGGGCTGACTTTTTTATTTAAAACATAACCCTTAATTGTACAACAAAACTTCGTGGAGCATCCATACGCCCCGGTCTTGTAGCATATTCACGATTTGTAAAGTTGTTAACTATAAAACTTATTCGGGTATTTTCGTTTGCCAAATAAGCAAACCTTGCATTATGAATCCAGTCTCCGTTTCCGGCACGGCTAAAAAAATCTTTTACTCCCGGAAGCAGTAATATAAACTCATCAACTTTTTCGTAAATGCTGTAATAAAATAATCCATATCCAGCCGAAACTTTATTATAAGTTGCTTCAAAATCAACTTTTCCTATTTTTCTGTTTCGGTATGGTAATATTGAAACACGTTTTGCACTGTCTAAACTACCAAAGCCGTTAGTTGCAAATTGTAAGTAATTTCCCCAATTTTCAAATTCGGGGTTGGTGCTTAAATTTACCGGCATACTGTAAGTATAACCAGATATAGTTCTTATTAATACATCTCCAATACGGCCCTCTCCTGTAAGTGTTATTTCGGCACCCGATGCGCGAGTTTGCCCAATGTTAAATGCTTTAAATCCTATTCTGAAAGGTGGTGGCTTTACCCATTGGCCAAATCTAAATTCAATCATACTGTCAAACTCTTGGTTGAAAAAAGCCAAATCAACACTACCTATAAAATTACCAATTTTAAAACCTTGCTGAATTCCAAGTTCTGCAGTAAAGCCTTTTTCTGAAATTAAATCGGGATTTGGGTAAACATTTAAATCGCTTACTCTGTCTTCTACATGCCTCTCTCCTATAGTTGGAAAACGATAACCTTCGCTGTAATTGGCTCTTAAAAATGTATTTTTACCAAGTTGATAGTTGGCTCCAAATCTTTTTAAAAGGCCTGTTCCTTCAGGTTTTTGCATTAATGAGTTTACTTCGTTTCTTGCACCTGCAACAAGGCTTAGTTTTTTAAAATTATATTCTGCCTGAGCATAAACAGCAGCAGTGTAGCCGAAAAACTCTCCTTTATAAACATTTCCAACTGCCCAGTAACTTGTATTGTATGTTCCTGCTGTTACCGAAATATTTTTATATATATTACCTTTAACAGAATAATCCATGGCATAAACATTTGCTATGGCATCATTATCTTTAGGAAATAAAACCTTATCTACAAAGCGTTTTATTTGATAAAATCTGAATTTTAAGTTGTGCGTAAAATTTTCGGTTTTATATTCCAAGTGTGGGTCAATTGAAGCAATTCTAAAAAAATCATCAACCGTGTAATCGTTATATGGCCTTAAAGCGCCAGAATCGGCATTATGCCATAGAAAGAATCTGCCTGCTTCTTCGTACATTATATTGGCATTTATTCCAAAATTTAGTTTTTCGTTTACTCTGAATCTTGTTTTAATATAATTTCTTCCCCTATAGCTATCTGCCAAATACAAATGGCTGCGAACAGCATTAATGTTTCCGCACAAAACCAAATCAAATTTTCCCCAACGTTGTTTGTGGCTGTAAAAAGCACCCGAACTCATTGGGTGTTCAGTTCTATTCCACCAAATAGTTTCTCTTCGTTTTGGGTTGCTAAAAATTCCACTGTAAAACTGAAATTTTGTTTGCGGCTTTGCCGTGGGCCAACCGGTTCTTACATTTACAGTTCCGTTAAGAGCCGATGAACCATACAAAACACTTCCAGAACCTTTAATTACTTCAATTTGTTCGGCACTTTCAATGGGTAAAAAATTCCATCTTGCATCGCCAATGTCGGCTCCCAACAATGGCATATCATCAAGCAAAACCGTAACTCTACTTCCTGTATTGTAGCTAAAACCCGTGCCGCCTCTTATGGTTGGCTGCCCTTCAACTACATTTATTCCCGGAATTCGATTCAAAACCTCGCTTAAATCGGTTGCATTGGTATTGCTTATCAAATATGGTTGAATGACATTTACGCTCATTACCTCTTTGGCAACAGTTTTTTCAAATCTCGAACCGCTAACAACGACTTGTTCGAGTTGATTAAATATAGGTTCAAGCAAAATTTGAATTTCAATATTTGAACGGGTTTCTTCATTTAAAGTAGTTTCGTATGGTCTGAACCCAACAGCTGTAATTCTTAATGTATGCCTGCCGGGAGTTGTTTGTATTTTGAAAAAACCAAGTGTATCGGTTGTTGTTGTTTTATTTTTATCTAAAAAAACCGAAGCATTTGTTACAACTGAAAAATTTTGTTCGTTTAAAACCCTGGCTTTAATTGTAAGTGTTTGAGCCAAAATATTTTTGTTGATCCAAAAAAATGCTGAAATAATTAAAATTCCGAAGTTTATTTTCATTAACCTATTGGTTTTGGCTGTAAATATAATTGTTGAGTTATTTTTTAGTAACAATTTGTTTAACTGCTAAAACAAATACTAATTTAGCGCGGTTTAAAAATATATCATATAACAAAATCTTTTAAGAAAAGCATGGGTAATTTAAAAACAAAATTTGCAGAAAAGGCGCTCCCGTTGGCCGATGAAATGAAAAAATTTGCCAAAGAAAACGGAAATGTAATTATTGGTAATGTAGAAGTTGAAGATATTTTTAGCGGCATGAAAGGCATAACAGGTTTATTAACAGAAACCTCGTTGTTAGATGCACAGGAAGGAATTCGTTTCAGAGGTTATTCTATACCGGAATTAAGGGCGCAATTACCCAAAATACCTGGAGGCACAGAGCCTTTACCTGAAGGTTTGTTTTATTTAATGCTTATTGGTGATTTCCCAACATACAATGATGTTTTAGAAATTCAGGCAAATTGGCGCGAACGTTCTAAGGTGCCTGCACACGTTTTTAAAACACTTGATGCGTTACCCATAAATATGCACCCCATGACTCAATTGAGCATTGGTATTATGGCCATGCAAACAGAAAGTGTATTTGCAAAAGCCTATCAAAGCGGAATTAATAAAAAAGATTATTGGGATTACACTTATGAAGATGTATGTAATTTATTGGCCCGATTGCCGCAAGTTGCAGCATACATTTATAGAAGAACATATAAAAACAGCGAATTTATTGAGCCAAACCACAATCTTGATTGGGCTGCAAACTTCGCTCACATGATGGGTTATGAAAATCCATTGTTTCATAAAATGATGCGTTTATATCTTACTATTCATGCCGATCATGAAGGAGGAAATGTATCTGCACATACAACCCACCTTGTTGGTTCAGCACTTAGCGACCCTTATTTAAGTCTTGCTGCTGCAATGAATGGACTTGCTGGGCCTTTACATGGTTTGGCCAACCAAGAAGTAATTCGCTGGATTATTGAAATGCGAAATGAATTGGGCGGAGGCCTTCCAACAAAAGAGCAAATTGCCGATTATATTCATAAAACGCTTGCTGCTGGCAAAGTTGTACCAGGTTATGGTCATGCCGTACTCCGCAAAACCGATCCTCGTTTTATTGCACAGCAAGATTTTGCAAAGCAATACATGCCCGATGATGAATTGGTAAATATTGTATGGAGAATATATGAAGTTGCACCTCCAATATTAGAAGCTACGGGTAAAATTAAAAATCCATGGCCAAATGTTGATGCACATTCAGGTGCTTTATTGCTTCACTACGGCTTTGCAGAATATGAGTTTTATACAGTATTATTTGGCGTTTCAAGAGCGTTGGGGGTTTTAGCCTCATTACTTTGGGACAGAGCATTGGGCATGCCAATTGAAAGACCCAAATCAATAACCTTTGATGCATTAAAAAAATTGGTTAACGATAAAAAAGCAACAGCTTGATATAAAATTGAAATTCAAAATTTAAGGCGCATTCCGATTGGTTTGCGCTTTTTTATTTTTTTCGGTTGACCCAAATTTGTATTGTTGCAAAAAAATAAAAAATGACTAAAACAGCATTAGTTACAGGCATTACCGGACAAGATGGTGCTTATTTAACCGAGTTTTTATTAAATAAAGGTTACTTTGTTCATGGTATAAAACGCAGAAGCAGTTTGTTTAATACTGATAGGATTGACCATTTATACCAGGATCCACACGAAAAAAACCTAAAGCTTAAATTACATTACGGTGATTTGACTGATAGCACAAATCTTATTAGAATAATTCAAGAAACACAACCAGATGAAATTTACAACTTGGCAGCAATGAGCCATGTGCATGTAAGTTTTGAAACACCTGAATATACAGCAAACGCTGATGGAATTGGAACATTAAGGATTTTAGAAGCTGTTAGGTTACTTGGTTTAACCGAAAAAACCAAGATCTATCAGGCATCAACCAGCGAATTGTATGGTTTGGTTCAAGCAGTACCACAAAGCGAAACTACACCGTTCTACCCACGCTCGCCTTATGCTGTTGCCAAATTGTACGCATATTGGATAACTGTTAATTACCGAGAGGCTTACAAAATGTTTGCCTGCAATGGTATATTATTTAACCACGAAAGTCCAATTAGAGGTGAAACATTTGTTACCCGAAAAATTACCCGTGCTGCTAGTAAAATTGCACTTGGTATGCAAGATAAGTTATACCTTGGTAACCTTAATGCTCAAAGAGATTGGGGGCATGCAAAAGACTATGTGGAAGCCATGTATTTAATTTTACAACAATCGGTTGCCGAAGATTATGTAATTGCCACAGGAATTACAACACCTGTAAGAGAATTTGTAAGAATGGCCTTTGCAGATTTAGGGATAAGTATTGATTTTAAAGGAGAGGCAGAAAATGAAACAGGTTTTGTATCTAAAATTGATACAAATCGTTTACAAGAACTTGAAATAGATAATTGCCCATTAAAAATTGGCGATACAGTTGTTTGTGTTGACCCATATTACTACCGTCCTACTGAGGTTGATTTATTAATTGGGGATCCAAGTAAAGCTAAGCAAAAATTAGGCTGGAAGCCCAAATACGATTTACCTGCATTGGTAAAAGACATGATGAAAAACGATTTAAAATTAATGAAAAGGCAAAAGTTTTTAAAAGAAAGTGGTTTTAAAGTATTTAATCAACACGAATAATTTTTTAAGTTTTGAACCTAACCGATAAGATATTTGTTGCCGGCTATCGTGGTATGGTAGGTTCGGCTGTTTATAGAAAGTTACAAAAAGAAGGTTTTACCAATATTGTAGGAAAAAGCAGTGCAGAACTTGATTTAACAAATCAACAAGCCGTTGAAGCATTTTTTGAGAAAGAAAAACCTGATTACGTTTTTTTGGCTGCTGCTAAGGTTGGCGGAATTGTTGCAAATAATACATACAGAGCTCAATTCTTATACGAAAACTTGATGATACAAAACAATGTAATTCATCAAAGCTATTTACATGGAGTTAAAAAACTAATGTTCTTTGGCTCAAGTTGTATTTACCCAAAGTTAGCGCCACAGCCACTAAAAGAAGAATATTTGCTTACCGGTTTGCTTGAACCTACCAACGAACCTTATGCCATTGCTAAAATAAGCGGTATAAAAATGTGTGAAGCATACACAGACCAATATGGCTGCAATTTTATAAGTGTGATGCCAACAAATTTATATGGCTATAATGATAACTATCACCCTGAAAACAGCCATGTTTTACCTGCATTAATCAGAAAATTTCATGAGGCTAAAGTTAATAATCTACCTCAGGTAGAAATTTGGGGAACAGGTTCTCCCATGAGGGAGTTTTTATTTGTTGACGACCTAGCAGATGCTGCTTTTATGTTAATGCAAACATACAACGAAAAGCAATTTTTAAATGTTGGTTGCGGTGAAGATATTTCAATAAAAAATTTGGCTGAACTTGTTATGAAAATAATTGGTTACCAAGGCTCTTTGTATTTTAATACCGATAAACCTGATGGAACACCAAGAAAACTAATGGATGTAAGCAAACTAAAAAGCCTTGGTTGGAAACCTAAAATAAACCTTGAAGAAGGAATAACATTAGCCTATAAAGATTTTCTACAAAAACAAACTATTAACACTGCTAAATAATAAATACCAATTTGTTTGCGTAAAATATATTTTTGAGCCATTACATTTGTGATTAAATGGCCGTAAAGCAAAACGAATACAAAATTTTTATTGTTGAAGATGATAATTGGTATAGGGGTTTCTTAGAATACACTATTGGATTAAATCCTGAATATAAAATAAAATCGTTTGCAAACGCCAAAGATTGCCTTGACTGCATTCACGAAAAACCTGATTTAATAACGGTTGATTACTCATTACCTGATATTAATGGCGGAGAATTAATTAAAAAAATTAAAGACATCAATCCTGAAATTCAGTTCATCATTATATCGGGTCAGGAAGATGTTGGAACTGCGGTTGAATTGCTTAAACTAGGCGTATTTGATTACATCATTAAAAATGAAGATACCAAGCCTAGGCTGCTAAATTCAATTAATAATGTTAGGGTAAATACAAGCCTAAAAACCGAAATTGTTGAACTTAGAGAAGACCTAGGTAAAAAATACGATTTCAGTAAAACCATCATTGGCAAAAGCGATGCAATAAAATCCATTTTTACATTAATAGAAAAAGCTTGTAACAGTAAAATTACAGTATCTCTTACTGGAGAATCGGGTACAGGTAAAGAAGTTGTTGCAAAAGCCATTCATTACAACAGCAACAGGGCAAAACAACCTTTTGTGGCTGTAAATGTTGCAGCTATTCCAAAAGACTTAATTGAAAGTGAATTATTCGGGCACGAAAAAGGGGCTTTTACTGGTGCTGATACCCGAAGAATTGGCAAGTTTGAACATGCTAATAAGGGAACTATTTTTTTAGATGAAATTGCCGAAATGGATCTAACCATTCAAACAAAATTATTGAGGGTTATACAGGAAAGAGAAGTTACAAGGGTTGGCAGTAATCAACCCATTCCTATAGATGTAAGAATTATTGTTGCTACGCATAAAAACCTTTCTACAGAAGTTCAAGAAGGCCGATTTAGAGAAGATTTATATTACAGATTATTAGGTTTGCCAATAGAATTACCTCCATTAAGAGAAAGAGGAAATGATATAATATTAATCAGCAAACATTTTATTGATGAATACTGTAAAGAAAATAAAGTAAATAAAATTCAACTAAGTGCCGAGGCTCAAACAAAACTATTAAATTATCAATATCCCGGAAACGTAAGAGAACTAAAAGCTATCATAGACCTAGCTTGCGTTTTGTGTGATGATGATACCATTGAGGCACATAACATTACTTTTAACAGCGATAAAAATATAAGCAGTATTCTTAACAAAGAATTAACGCTTGAAGATTACAATAATTTAATAGTAAAAACTTTTCTTGAGCGTTACAACGACAATGTGATAAAGGTTGCAGAGAAATTAAACATTGGTAAAAGCACCATATACAGAATGATGAAAACCGAATCATTTAAAAAAATTTATAATAAATAATAGTTGTAATTTTGAACCAAGAAACTAAATAAACATGAAAAAGACACTTTTGGCACTGGATGATGAAGTTAGTATTTTAAAAATTCTTGATTTTTATTTTGGCAAAAACTATAATGTTGTAGCCAAACAAAACGGAAAAGAAGCTTTAGAATGGATGCAGCAAGGTGTAATTCCGGATGTAATAATTGCCGATGTAAATATGCCGGAGTTAAATGGTGTTGATTTTATTAAGCAAATTCGCTCAAGTGGTTTTTTTAGAGAAATTCCTTTAATCATGCTATCAGGAAACGAAGGCAGTGCCGATAAAATAAAATGCTTAAAAGCCGGTGCCGATGATTATTTGGTGAAACCATTTAACCCAGAAGAACTAGAGGCTAGAATTGATAATATTTTCAGACGTATTAAAAAGATTTAATACTTTATGAGTAATAAGCCAAGAGTTGCATTTATTGCTTCTGATGCCGATAAAATTGTAGATTTCTCGCATCAATTTAAAGATGATTTTGAAGTATTTCATTTTGATAATATCTTCAACTTTATACAATGGACAAACAAAAATGAACCCGTAAAACTAATTGTAACCCAAACCGACTTACTGGCAGTAAATGGTATTACGCTAAGAAAAAATTGTAAAAACATTCCAAAAACTGCTAATGTTCCTTTTATTATTATCGTTGAACGCATTACCCCATCTAACAAATCAATAGCTTTGCACGAGCAATTTGCGGATATTTTTGAAATACCCATTGATCATGATGCATTCTTAACAAGAGCAAAATACCTAATTGAAAATCCTCCAAGATATCACAAAAGCATTTTACAAAACACCGTTGAGTTCCCAAAATATTCAATGCCTCTTAATAAAAGAATTTTTGATGTTATTGTTTCATTAACAGCCTTAATTCTTTTAAGTCCGCTTTTTATTATAGTTGCAATACTTATAAAACTCGAAAGTAAAGGACCTGTTTTTTATGCTTCAAAACGTGTTGGTACAGGATATAAAGTTTTTGATTTTTTTAAGTTCAGATCTATGCGTGTTGGAGCTGATTCATTACTTAAAGATTTAAAACACAGAAATCAATATGTACAAACAGATTCAGATAAAGCGCTTCAAAACTTAAAACAATACAGATGCGAAGAATGTACAGCACAAGGTGTACCATGCAAAAATCAACTTTTTATGGACGGTGAAATGATTTGCGAAAAAGTATTTCCTGAATATAAGCAAATTAAACAAGGAGCAAAATTTATTAAAATTGAAAATGACCCAAGAATTACCAAAATCGGAAAATTTATAAGAAATACAAGTATTGATGAGCTTCCACAGTTGTTTAATGTATTAAAAGGCGACATGAGTGTGGTTGGAAACAGGCCATTACCTTTGTATGAAGCAGAAAAACTTACTACCGATCAATTTACCATGAGGTTTTTAGCCCCTGCTGGTATTACAGGCTTGTGGCAAGTAACAAAACGAGGCAAAGGAGGCCCTATGAGCGAAGAAGAACGTATGGAACTTGATAATGAATATGCAAAAACATACTCATTTTGGAATGATTGTAAATTAATTTTAAGAACCATTCCGGCTCTTTTCCAAAAAGAGAATGTATAAAAAACAGCACCTCAGTTTTACCAAATAATCAACTACATTCAATAATTAATTATTTGTTTACACATAAAATGAGTAGTTTTTTTATTCATTTTTGTTTATTTGCGCATTCTTAGCTCACTTATGGTAAAAAGTAATTTACAGCAAACAGAAAATTGGTATTTGTTATATACCAATCCGAGGGCTGAAAAAAAAGTTAAGATAGAATTAGATTACAAAGGCTTTCACTCATTCTTACCTCTTCAAAAAATTCAAAAACAATGGAGCGATAGAAAAAAATGGGTTGAAGAACCTTTGTTTAAGAGTTATATATTTATAAAAACCAGTTTGGAAAAAAACTATTATAATATTTTAAATACACCAGGTATAGTAAAGTTTGTTTCATTTGAAAACAAACCTGTATTGGTAAACGAAAAACACATTCAAACAATAGAATTATTATTAGGAAATTTCGAGAATATTGAAACCGAACCATACGAACCTGTGATCGGAGATATGATTGAAATAATAGCTGGACCTCTAACTGGAATACAAGCCAAATTATTAAGTTGCCAAGGCAAGCATCATGTGTTTTTAGAAATGCCAGAAATAATGCAAAACATAAAATTACAATTACCAATTAATTACATAAAACCAATTTAGTTAAACTTTTAATGAAATCAAAAAATCCTACTTTCAAATTTTTTTATATTCTCTTGAGTTTTTTAATTGTTTCAAGTTGTGTTTCCAATAAAAAGTATATTTATTTACAAAACAAAGATAAAAACACAAAAACAGATTCATTACAAACAATAAAAGTAATTAATGATGAATATAAACTTAAACCGGGTGATATTTTATATATAAGACTAGTAACAGAAGATGATAAAATGAATGCATTGTTTAATCCAAATACCAGTGGTAATGCGAATATGATGATGATGCAGGGCGGTTCAAATTTTGGAACACCATTTTACATAATGGGCTACTCACTGGATAAAGACGGATATTTAGAATTGCCGTATATAGGAAAAGTTAATTTATTAAATAAATCTGTTGATGAAACACGAAAATTATTGAATATTGAAGTTTCAAAATATTTTAAAAACTTTTATTTACAGGTAGTTTTAGCAGAGTTTCGTTTTAGTATATTAGGTTCAGTATATCGTCCTGGTCAATATTTTTTTAGTTTAAATCATGTAAACATTTTTCAAGCAATTTCTATGGCTGGAGATATTCAAGATATTGGTAAAAGAACAGCCATAACATTAATTAGAGAAGAAAACGGAAAAACCAATTTAATTGATTTAGATTTAACTGATAGAAATATTATAAATTCACCATACTATTATATAAAGCCAAATGATATTATTTATGTGCAACCTGTGAAATCAAGAAGTATAGGAAGAATTTCTAATTTTCAGGAATCTTTAGGTGCAGTATTGCCAATATTCAGCACGTTTTTATTGGTATTAAATACATATATTATTTTGCAAAATTTGAAATAAATGAATCAAGAAAATAACAATAATCAAAATACATTTCAACAAAGCCCTATTTCTGAAGGAATAAATTTTAAAGCCATTTTAGGAAGGTTATTGGCTTTTTTACCATATTTAATCATTTCTATAACCATTTCTATTTTCATAGCATTTTTAGTAAACAGATATTCTAATGAGAAATATTTGGTTAAAGCGTTGTTTTTAATCAAAGAAAAAGGTGGCAGAAACAGCTTTGAAGGAATGGATAATTTCATTCAAGGTATGCAACTTTTAAACACCAGCAAGAATGTTGAGAACGAGATAGGAATGATGCGATCAAGGATGGTAACTGAAGAAACTCTTAAAAATTGTGATTTTGGAATCGATTATTTTGGGTCAGGAAGAGTAAAAACAATTAATTTATATCCAAGAAGTCCGTTTATAGTTGTTATAGACTCAAGCCATATACAAACATATAACTTAAATTACAAAATAAAGTTTATAGATAAGGAAACATTTAATTTTGAATTAGAAGGCAAAAATCCTATCGTAGCCAATCCTAAATCTCAACAAGTTTATTCAGTTGCTGTACAAAATTTAAAAAATAGTTTTAAATCCGGAGATATCATTGAGTCTTCAACTTATAAATTTAAAATAATCGTTGTTGAACCTGAACTAATTAATACAACCGATGAATTCTACTTTAAATTTAATACGACCGCTAATCTGGTGAATAGGTTTGCAGGAAAAGTAAATATAAAACCTATTAATAAAATGTCTAGTATTGTTGAATTAACTAAAGAAAGTACCTGGCCAAATATCGATGCCATGTATATCAATAAATTAATGGACACCTATGTTCAGAAAGGGTTAAATGATAAAAATCAAATCTCTATAAATACCATTCAATTTATTGATAAATATCTTGTTACCATAACAGATTCATTAAAATTATTTGAAGATAAATTATTGGATTTTAGAACTCAAAATAATGCAATAAATTTAAACGCTCAAGGAAGTAACTTATTATCCAATTTAACTGAAATTGAAAAATTAAAATACGAAGAAGAAATTAAACTTAAATATTACGAGTACCTTGAAAATTATATTCAAAATAATAAAAATTTAGATAAAATAATTGCTCCAAGCGCTATGGGAATACCCGACCCCTTGCTAAACCAATTAATAAGTAAACTAACTCAATTATTTACAGAAAAACTTATATTAGAACAAAGTCTTGAAAAAATAAATCCGGCATTACAAGAAAAAGAAAAATCAATTGAATTGATTAAAAATACCATTGTAGAAAATATTATCAATATTAAAAACAATTCAAAAATTCTGATTAAAGAACTAAATAGTAAAATACAAAAATTTGAAAGCCAAGTATCTACATTGCCAGAAAAAGAACAAAAGCTTTTAAACATAGAAAGAAAATATAAATTAAATGACAAACTACTAACATATTTATTGGAGAAAAAAGCAGAAGCTGGTATTGCAGGAGCAGCAAATATAGCAGACAATAAAGTTGTAGATTATGCTGTGATTTCTGAAAAAATTTATCCCAAAACAACTAATAATTATTTAATAGCAGTTATAGTTGGAATAATATTTCCTTTAATAGTCATATTTGGATTAGAGTTTTTTGACAACAGAATTAACAATCACTCTATTTTACAAAGTGTAACCAGAATTCCAATTGTAGGTAATATTCCTCACAACACAAAACCATCTGCTTTGGTTATTGCAAATCACCCTAAATCACCGGTTTCTGAAAGTTTCAGAAACTTGCGTTCAAACCTTAATTATCTCTCACAAAAGAAAAACGGCAACACTACCATTATGCTTACTTCTACAGTGAGTGGTGAGGGAAAAACTTTTATTAGCATGAATATAGCCAGTGTTTTGGCAATTGGTGGATTTAAAACCTTGCTTATTGGTGTTGACTTGCGTAAACCAAAAATCTTTCAGGATTTTAAATTAGATAACAGTTTAGGATTAACCAATTATCTTATTGGCAAAGCAGAGGTTTCTCAAATTATTCAAAAAACTATGTTACCCTCGCTTGATATAATCACAGCAGGGCCAACCCCACCTAACCCATCAGAATTAATTATGTCTGACGGTTTTAAAACTTTATTGAATGAACTAAAACAAGACTACGACTACATTGTTCTTGATACTCCGCCAATAGGTCTTGTAGCAGACGGCTTGGATTTAATGCCGCACTCAGATGTAATTCTATATGTTGTTCGCCAACGAATAAGTCGTAAAAATTATCTTAATATGATTAATGACATTTACGCAAACGAAAAAGAAAAAAATATTGGCCTTGTTTTTAATGATATAAACTTTGCTTCGGTTTATGGTTATGGATATGGAAGCTACGGATACGGGTATGGCGCTGCTTACGGATATGGATATGGCGCTGCTTACGGATATGGATATGGATATGGATATGGTTACGGTTACGGTTACGGTTACGGTTATGGTTATGGTTATGGTGGCTATGGTGATGTAGATAAAGAAACCAAACCTTTATGGCGCAGATTGCTAGGTTTATAAAACATTATTTAAACCAACGCTCAGTTATTTTTATTGTATATTCACAGAAATCAATTAATCCTTTATCAAATTCAATATTTCCTAAACTTACACCATTTTCTGATAGCACTTCTTTGGTATAATGACTCTCAAAAATTTTTGGAGAAACCACGCTTTGAAAGTTACCAAAACTAATTAACTTATTTACTACTTGCATTAAATGAATTGCAGGGGTTTTACCACCCTTGCCAGTACTTACACCAATAAAAGAATAAACCTTATTGTTTAAAATTTGTGGCATTTGTTTGGTAGGCAATACATGCAATAGGTTTAATATTTCTGGCGTTGTACTCCAATTATACTCGGGTGAAATAAAAATTACCAAATGTGCTTCGGCCATAGCGTTAAACAACTCTTTTTGAAAGGTTGTTAAATGACTTATATCAATACCCCCATGAGAAGTTAGAGGAATATCATAATTTATAAAATCAACAAGTTTTACCGAATGGCTGGGTTCAAGCAAACGTTTTACAGCTAAAGCCACCCTAATTGTATTGTTATTTTGCCTTGCTGAACCTGAAAGTATAGTTATCCTCATACATTTATGTATTTTATAACATATTGATAAAGATTAAAGTTTTTTGTTGAACCTAATGCAAGTATTTCTTTTTCGAGTTGTTGCTCTGTAATATCTTTGGTTCTTAGGTTTTTAATTAACATTAATGCTTTTTGAGCCAAAAGTTTTGCTTTTCGCTCTATATTCTCCATTTGATTATTATGTTGGTATATAGATTCAATTAAATTTGAAACACCTTCAGATTTTGTTGCCACACATTTTACAACCGGTATTTCCCATTTGTCAGTTGCATTTACATGTGCCAGCGTTTTCAGGTTTTTGTATAAAGAATCAGCCCCTACCCTATCTGACTTATTTACTACATAAATATCTGCTATTTCCATTACTCCGCTTTTTATTGATTGTATGTCGTCTCCTGATTCAGGAACAAGAGCCAAAACTGTTGTATCTGCTAAAGCAGCAATTTCAACTTCGCTTTGCCCAACGCCAACGGTTTCAATAAAAATAAAATCAAAATCTAACGAGCGAATGGCATCACAAACCTCGAATATTTTTGGAGCTAACCCACCAAGACTACCTCGGCTTGCCATGCTGCGTATAAACACATTTTTGTGCAAAAAATATTCACTCATCCTTAGCCTGTCACCCATTATTGATCCTTTATTAAAAGGAGAACTCGGATCAACGGCTATAACAGCAATTTTTTTATTTTGGTTCAGCAAAAAACCAATTAATGCATTTACAAGTGTACTTTTGCCGGCTCCGGGAGGCCCGGTAATACCAATTATTGGTATAGGATTTAATTTTAATCGGGTAAGTTCCTCAAAATAGCCATCACTTTCATTTTCAATTTTAGTGATAAGCTTAGCCAGTTGAATGATATGCGGCTGAACTTTCAAAATTTAAGCGCAGTTTATTTTATTTACTCTGTTTTGGTGGCGGCCACCTTCAAAACTTGTTGTAAGAAAAGTGTTGGTTATTGCTTTTGCCAAATCCAAATTTATAAACCTTGCCGGGAGGCATAATATATTTGCATTGTTGTGCAATCGAGCCAATGCGCCAAGTTCTTCTGTCCAGCATAATGCCGCTCTTACATCTTTATGTTTGTTGGCCGTAATGCAAACGCCATTTCCACTGCCACATATCAAAATACCAAAGTCAGCAAATTGCGTTTCTACATCGGTTGCTACTTTATGAGCATGGTCCGGGTAGTCAACACTTTCGGGACTGTTAGTTCCATGGTCAATTACAATAAAACCTTTTTGCGTAAGCATTTCTTTAATGGCTTCTTTGTAATGATAACCTGCATGGTCGCAACCTATTGCTATTTTCATTTAAATAATATTTGGTTCAGGCAAAATTAAGAAATTCTGTTTCGTTCAACACGTTTGGCAACTATTATGCTCAATTCATATAATCCATAAAGGGGTAATGCCATCATAATTTGGCTTGCCATATCGGGGCTTGGGGTTAACAAACCTGCCAAAATTAAAATTACGATTAATGCATACCTACGGTATTTTCTCATTATGGTTGAACCAAGTATGCCAATTTTAGCAAGAAAATATACTAAAATAGGCATTTCGAAAATGATACCGGTTGCAAATACTATGGTGGCAATAAACGACACATACGATTGCAGATTTATTTCGTTGCTTACCATATCGCTTACTCTATAACTTCCTAAAAACTTTACCGATAATGGCGATAATATGTAATATCCGAATAAAACACCTGTAAAAAAAAGCAAAGAGCCTGCACTTACCAAACCTCGGGCATATTTTATTTCTTTTGTGTTTAAGGCAGGTTTTATAAATAACCAAAATTGCCATAATACAAAGGGAAATGCTATTACCAAGCCTCCAACAAACGATATAAACAAATGCTGCGTAAACTGTCCCGTAATATCAATATTTGAAAGTACAAATCCCATTTCTTTTACGCAGTATTCATCGGTATTTGTTAGTAAGTAGCTTAATTTACAAAATTGCCTGTAAGTCCAAAAATCAGTTTTAATGGGGCCAAATAAAACAGTATCAAAAACAAACGACTTGTTTATAAACAAGGCTATTGCAGCAACCAAAATTGCTATAAGTGAACGTACAATATGCCTTCGCAGTTCATCAACATGCTCAAAGAAACTCATTTCTTTGGCTTCATTAATATCATCAGGTTGATCTAACGGCATATTAATTTAAATATTTGGCCAATGCGTTTTCGTAAATTTCTTTATAGCGATTTACCCTTCCCATATCTGCTCCATTAACCATAATTTCTCCATCGGTAACAAAACCTAATTTTTTATAATGAACTTTATTTTGGGTTAATATGGCTTCCATTTCATTTATTTTACTTGGCTCAACACTAATAATAATGCGCCCCTGAGCCTCTCCAAAGAAAAATGCATCGTTGCGTAAATTACAATCGGCATGGCGTATGTTAAAACCTAAGTTTAGAGGCATTGCACTTTCTAACATAGCTACAAACAAACCTCCTTCGCTAATATCGTGGGCGCTTTTTATAACATTTTGCCTGATTAGTTTTAATACAGTTTGTTGAGTATTAAATTCATCTTCTAAATTAAACAATGGCGCAGGCGATTGCTTTACTTTTTTGTATTGAACCAAATACTGTGAAGAAGCCAAATCGTTTGAGCATGGGCCTAAAATCACAATTACATCGCCTGATTGTTTAAAATTAAGGGTCATTGGTTCAACCCCATCTGGAATAATTCCTACCATACCAATGGTTGGCGTTGGAAAAACAGCATCATTATCGCTGCTTTGGTTATAAAAACTTACGTTACCACCTGTTACAGGCGTATCGAATTTACGGCAGGCATCGCCCATGCCCTTAATGGCATGAACAAACTGATAATAAACTTCTTTATTGTAAGGGTTACCGAAATTTAAACAATTTGTAATGGCAGCAGGTTCTGCACCTGTACAAACCAAATTTCTTGCTGCTTCGCTTACTGCAATCATTCCGCCAATGTATGGGTTTGCATATACAAAACGACTGTTGCAATCAACGGTTGCCGCAATACTTTGACCAGTTTGTTTAATTTTTATAACAGCAGCATCGCTTGGAGCATTTGTGCTGCGGTTAATGGTTCCAACCATGCTATCATACTGGGTATATACCCATTTTTTACTGGCAATATTTGGCAAGCCAACCATAAATTCAGCTATTTCGGGAGCTTGTTCTATTTTAAAGTCAACAATAGTATTTACATCAAACTTTTCAATTTCTTTAAAATAGGTTGGTTCAGCATATTCTCTGTTATAAACTGGTGCTCCACCGCCTAATACCAAACTTTCGGCCGGAATTTCGGCTCTTAGTTCGTTAAGCATGTAATAGCAAACCTTGCCTGTATTAGTAACTTCGCCAATTTGTGCAAATGTTAAATCCCATTTTTTTAAAATTTCTTCTGCTTTGTGTTCGCTGCCTTTTTTAAGTACTACCAGCATGCGCTCCTGGCTTTCGCTTAACAAAATTTCCCAATCTTTCATATCAGCCTGCCTAAGTGGTACTTTATCGAGCCAAACATTCATGCCGGTATTACTTTTAGCACTCATTTCACTTGTTGAACAGGTAATTCCTGCTGCGCCCATATCTTGCATACCAACAACAACCTCTGCTTCAATTAATTCCATGGTTGCTTCCAAAATAAGTTTTTCCCAAAAAGGGTCGCCAACCTGTACACTTGGTAAATCTTTGGCAGAATCTTCGGTAATATCTTTACTGGCAAATGCTGCTCCGTGTATGCCATCTTTACCGGTGGCTGATCCAAAAATATAAACCGGATTTCCAACTCCATCAGCTACGGCTGAAACAGTTTTACCAACTTTGGCAATACCAATGCTCATGGCATTTACCAATGGATTTATCTGATAACAATCATCAAAATAAACTTCTCCGCCAACTGTAGGTATTCCAAATGCATTTCCATAATCGCCTATGCCTTTTACCACACCTTTTACAAGCCATTTGGTTCTTTCGGTTTCAATATTTCCGAACCTTAGGCTATTTAATTGTGCTATGGGCCTTGCTCCCATACTAAAAATATCACGATTTATTCCGCCCACACCGGTTGCAGCACCTTGATAAGGCTCTAAAGCACTTGGATGATTGTGGCTTTCTATTTTAAAGCAGCAAGCCAATCCGTTGCCAATATCAATTAATCCGGCATTTTCTTCACCGGCTTTGGCAAGCATTTTAGCACCTTCTCGAGGCAAGGTTTTTAGCCAAACAATACTGTTTTTATATGAGCAATGTTCGCTCCACATTACGCTAAAAACACTTAACTCGGTGAAATTTGGCGTTCGACCTAATATTTCTTTTATTTTTTCAAACTCCTCCGGCATCAATCCCAACTGTTTTGCCTGCTCAAGGGTGGCTTCCACTCCAACGGGTATGGTTTGGTTCATTCAGTTATTTTAAAATATGTTAAAAAAAGAACTGCAATTTTCGTTAATAATTTTCAAATAGACTATACATGTGTGTAGTTGGTTCAAAAATGACCTAAAACAAAAAAGCCGACACTTTGGTCGGCTCAAATAATGTTCAAAATCAATTAAAATTATTACAATACTTTTAACAAATTATTGCAAATGTATTCAACCATTTCTTTGGTCATTTCGGTATGAATGGGCAAAGAAAGTACTGATTTGCAAAGTTTTTCGGCTACAGGGAAATCGCCTTCTTTATATTTATTTGTTACAAATGCTTTTTGTAAATGTAATGGTATGGGATAGTAAACCATTGAAGGAATACCAATTTCGGACAGTTTTTTTCTTATTTCATCGCGATTTCCATCTAAAATTTGAATGGTATATTGATGAAAAACATGAGTACTTCGTGAGTCTCTGTATGGAATTTTAATTTTTGGGTTTGATGTTAATAATTCGTCATACCATGTTGCAGCCTGATTTCTTGCATTTTCGTATTCTTTTAGATGCGGTAATTTAGCATTTAATACAGCGGCCTGAATGCTATCTAATCGAGAATTTACACCAATTATATCATGTACATACTGAACTGATTGACCGTGGTTACAAATCATTCTGATGGTTTTGGCTAATTCGTCATCGTTTGTAAATAATGCACCCCCATCGCCATAGCAGCCTAAATTTTTACTTGGGAAAAAACTGGTTGTGCCTATGTGACCAATTGTTCCTGCAAATTTTTTTAAACCATTTTTATTTTCAAAAACAGCACCTATGGCCTGAGCCGTATCTTCAATGACAACAAGGTTGTACTTTTCAGCAATTTGCATAATGACATCCATATCGGCACATTGGCCAAATAAATGTACCGGTACAATTGCTTTTGTTTTGGGTGTTATTACATTTTCTATTTTGTTTGGGTCAATGCAAAATGTATTAGGGTCAACATCAACCATAATTGGAGTTAAACCTAAAAGGCCAATAACTTCTGCTGTTGCTATGTAAGTGAATACCGGAACAATAATTTCATCTCCGGGTTTTAAATTAAGTGCCATCATGGCTACCTGTAAGGCATCAGTTCCATTTGCACATGCTATAACGTGTTTAGCATTGTTGTAAATAGCAAGATTTTCTTCAAAAACTTTTATCTGTGGTCCTTTTATAAATTGGGTATTGTTAATTACTTCATCAATACCGGCATCAACCTGTTCTTTTATTTTTAAATATTGACCCTTGAGGTCAACCATTTGAATTTGCATGAGAATTGATAAATTATGGTAAATTAACTTATTCTAACAACTATTCCGTTTTGTAGCTTATATGCTTGTTGGGATTCTTGACATACAGCAATTCCATTTTCATTAAAGTGTAAACGATGACCAAATTCGCTAACCCAACCAATTTGTTTTGCAGGATTGCCAACTACCAAAGCATAATCGGGTACATCTTTGGTTACAACTGCACCCGCACCAATAAATGCATAAGCACCAATATTATTTCCGCAAACTATGGTTGCATTTGCACCAATACTAGCTCCTTTCTTAACAATTGTTTTAGCGTATTCGCCTCTTCGGTTAACAGCACTTCGAGGGTTAATAACATTGGTAAAAACCATACTGGGACCCAAAAAAACATCGTCTTCACAGGTTACACCAGTGTATATACTTACATTGTTTTGAACCTTCACATTATTACCTAATACAACATCAGGGCTAACAACAACATTTTGTCCTATGTTACATTTTTCGCCAATTTTGCAATTTGGCATTATATGTGAAAAGTGCCAAATTTTTACACCTTCTCCAATTTCGCAACCGTCATCTATTACTGCTGTTTCGTGAGCAAAATAATTAGCCATTATTTTTACCTTTCAATTTTTTAAGATCACGTGATTCATAAATTCGTTCAATTATATCAACTACTTTTAATCCTTCTAGAGCATTAGCCGTTATGGTATCTTTTCCTTTTAAAGTGTTTACCACATTTTCAATTACATAATGATGGTTTGCTGCACTGCCTTTAAAGGGGCCATAATCGTTTGGGGCATTTGTAGGCGGCAATTGAGGCATGGTATAATCTTTAATATGGCAATATTCTACTTCATTCATGTATTGTCCGCCAATTTTAAAACTGCCTTTCGAGCCTATTACCGTCATGCTGCTTTCAAGATTTTTATCCCATACTGAGGTGCTGAAATTGATGCAACCTAAACCCCCATTTACAAATTCAAAATTTACCACACCACTATCTTCAAACTCTGTATTGTGTTGATGGCTAAAATCGGCAAACTGTGCTTTGATATTTTTGATATCGCCAAACACCCAATACATAATATCAATAAAATGAGAAAATTGGGTGAATAAAGTTCCTCCGTCCAATTTTAATGTACCTTTCCAACCACCCGGTTTGTAGTATCTGTCATCTCGGTTCCAATAACAATTTACCTGAACCATTAGCACCTCTCCAATGATTTTTTTACTTACTACTTCTTTCATCCATTTGCTTGGTGGACTATACCTATTTTGCTTAACTACAAAAACTTGTTTAGAAACTTGAAGTGCCTTAAAAATTACTTGTTCGCATTCTGCCTTACTTAAACCCATTGGTTTTTCAATTACAACATGGTAACCTGCTTCTAATACTTTTAAA
This sequence comes from Bacteroidia bacterium, assembly GCA_046296495.1. Taxonomy (GTDB): domain Bacteria; phylum Bacteroidota; class Bacteroidia; order UKL13-3; family UKL13-3; genus JBKBLB01. Next base: position 52,265 of record JBKBLB010000010.1, on the reverse strand, counting down.
GCATAAGGACAATGAAAACCATTTGGTGTAGCTATATTTACTACATCTGCTTCTATTTTAGAATTTATAAAATCATCAATTGATGAAAAAAAAGATGCATTTTTAGGAAATAGCTCATGATTTACTAAATCTTTATTGGTATCTACAATAGCAACAACTTCTGAACCTTCGTATTCTGATGCTATGGTTGCATGCCTACGACCAATATGACCAAACCCAATGATAACGAATTTAATTTTGCTCATAATTTTTTAATAAATAATTACATATGTTTGCTGATGCTTTGCCATCTCCATAAAGATTTATTTTTTTAGGAAATGTCTTTAATTTAATGTTATTAAATATATTTAAGATTTTATCTTCATTAGCTCCAGAGATAAAATTATAGCCATTTTTAACCAATTCAACCCATTCGGTTTGATCTCTTAAAGTTATACAAAATTTATTAAAGTAGAATGCTTCTTTCTGCATTCCACCGCTATCTGTCAAAACAAGTTTACAATTTGCCAATAACATTAATATATCAAAATATCCCAGAGGTTCTATCACCATAAAATTGACTTTAATGTTGTTTTCTAATATAATTTTTTTAGTTCTAGGGTGTAATGGAACAACTACTTGAAAGTCTTTATTTATATAATTTAGTGCGTTTATTATTGAACTTAATGAATTTATATCATCAGTATTTTCAGCTCTATGAACAGTTGATAAAATAAAATTTAAAGGACTTATATTAAGGTTTTTTAAAATATTTGAATTTAAAATTGCCTTATCTTTATAATATATAGATGCATCTTCCATTACATCTCCACTTTTATAAATTTTACAATTAAAATTATCAAAACCTTCTTTTTTCAAATTTTCAATTGCTACATCTGTAGGGCAAAATAAAATATCACTAATTCTGTCAGTTAATATTCTATTTATTTCTTCAGGCATTTTCAAATTAAAACTTCTTAAACCTGCTTCTACATGAATTACTTTGTAATTAAGTTTTTTTGCAGCAAGTGCACCAGCCAAAGTACTGTTAGTATCTCCATAAACTAAAACATAATCGGGTTTTTCATTTATTATTATTTTTTCAATTCCTTCAAGCATCTGTCCCGTCATTGCACCATGGCTTAAACCATTAATATTTAGGTTATAATCAGGTTTTGGAATTTCCATTTCTTCAAAAAATATATCAGACATATTTTTATCGAAATGTTGTCCGGTATGAACAATTACTTCCTTGATTTGGGAATGCTTTTTAAATTCTCTTGATAATACTGCAGCTTTTACAAATTGTGGTCTTGCACCAACTATTGTTAATATTTTCATTTATTAAATAATTCTTCAATTACTTCAAAAATTCTGTCAAAATCTTCATTTGTTAAATTTGAACCACTGGGAAGACAAAGTCCCATATCAAACAATCTCTCACTCGTTGCATCTCCGTAAAATGGAGTATCTTTAAATACTGGCTGCATGTGCATAGGCTTCCATAATGGTCGGCTCTCAATATTTTCTTTTTCTAAAGCCAGTCTTATATCTTCGCGGGTAACACCATTTGTTTGATTTGGTTCAACAACAATACAAGTAAGCCAGCGGTTGCTGTATGAGCCTTTTGGTTCAGGTAAAAATTGTATTCCTTTTATATGACTTAACTTGTTAAAGTAAATATTATAATTTGCCCTCCTTTGTTCAATTCGTTTGGGCAAAACTACCATCTGCCCTCTTCCAATACCGGCACAAACATTGCTCATGCGATAGTTATAACCTATATGCGAATGTTGATAATGAGGTGCTGCATCGCGTGCTTGTGTTGCCAAAAATCTGGCTTTTTTAACAAATTCTTCGTTGTTTGAAATTAGTGCACCACCTCCACTTGTGGTTATAATTTTATTTCCATTGAAACTCAATATACCAATATCGCCAAAAGTACCGCAAGCTTTTCCATTTATGGTTGAACCTAAAGCCTCTGCTGCATCTTCAATTACAGGTATTTGGTATTTTTGAGCAATAGCCATAATTTCAATCATCTTTGCCGGCATGCCGTATAAATGAACAGGAATAATTGCTTTAGGCTTTTTACCTTTTTCTGTTAATTCAATAATTGCTTTTTCAAGCAATTGTGGATTCATATTCCATGTTTCATTTTCAGAATCAATAAATACAGGTGATGCTCCTTGATATGCAATGGGATTTGCCGAACCTGAAAATGTAAAACTTTGACATAAAACATAATCACCAACTCCAACTCCCAACATAATTAATGCCAAATGAATGGCTGCAGTACCACTTGTTAGGGCCGCGGCATGTTTTATTCCGGTAAAATCGCATAAATCTTTTTCAAAGCCATCAACATGAGGACCAAGCGGTGCTATCCAGTTGGTATCAAAAGCTTCTTTAACAAATTCAAATTCTTTGTCGCCCATGTGGGGAGACGAAAGCCATATTTTGGGTTTATTCATTAATTTCTACTTTCTTTATAACTTTTGCAGGTACGCCAACTGCTACAGAATAATCAGGTATATCTTTTGTAACTACAGCACCTGCTCCAATCGTACAATATTTTCCAATGTTAATACCGGGCAATATTACAGCTCCCGAACCAATTAATGTTGCTTTTCCTATTTTTACATTTCCAGAAATATTTACCCCAGGCAAAATTGAACAAAAATCTTGTATAATTACATCATGACCAATGGTACAATTCATGTGTATTAAATTAAAATTACCTATTAAAATATCTTTTGTAAATGAAACTCTTTGAAAAATAAAATTATTGATTCCAATAATGATATCTTTTAATGCAACATCTTTAGAAACAATATTAAAATCAACAAATAAATTCTCAAACTTTTTGTAAATTGATTCTTTAGTAAAAGGATTTGCAATGCCAATGAATATTTTATCATCAATATTTATTTCTTTAATAACTTTACAATTACAATATTCATCAATAACTTTAAAATCATCATAAAAAACAATTTTTTCTATAGGTTTATGTGCAAAACTATTCAGGTGAAATAATTCTTTACCTAAACCACCGGCACCATAAATAATAGTATCAAACATTTACTTTAATATTTTTATACAATACCATAATTTCTTTAATGGTTTTGTTTGATTTAAAAAGATTTAAAAACAAATCAAAGTAAAGATTAAAATTTTGTAATTTCTTAACCGAATCAGAAACAGCAACATGAACTACTTTTATGGTATGCATTTCTTTAACGTATATAAAAATTACATCGATTTTATTGTTGCTATTATTAATTATAAATGCTGTTTGCTGATTTAAATTGCTTTTACTAAGTCTGAAAGTAACACCTTTTTCATCTTTGTCTAAAACAGGTTTACCATATTCTTGAATAATTTTTATAATTTTTTCTTTGTACCTGCTTTGACCTGAATTGAAATAAAATAAATCTCTTATTTCGTCTTCGTAATTGATGTGTAAATATTCCTTAATTGAAAACTGTTTGATATGAAAATCTATTAAAAAAACAGATTATTTAATTTTTTATTAATAAACATTTAATCTAACTCAAAAAAGTTAAAATATCACCAACTGTTTTAAATTCTCTAATCTGCTCACCCGTCAATTTTTTATTAAATTGTTCATCACATAAAACAATAAGTGATAATTTAGCCATCGAGTCATATTCATCAATATTGGCTAATTCAGTTTCAGGTTTTAAAGTTCCACTTTCAATTTCAAGTGTTTCCTCAATTAATGCAATTTTTTCTTCGTTAGTCATAATTTTTATAATTTTTAAATTAAATTAAATATCCTCCATCTGCCGGAATTGATGCCCCGGTAATATATGAAGCATCGTTACTCAACAAAAATAAAATTATTTTTGAAATATCTTTTGTAGATGCCACTCCCATAAACTGCCTGTTTAATATATTATCTTTACCATCGTCTTTTGTTGACAATAGTTCGTCATAAGACTCAGTTTGAACCTGACCACAAATAAGAGAATTGATAAAAATATTTTTTTTGTATAATTCTTTAGCTAAACAACGAACTGCTGCTTCCATACCAGCTTTAGATGCTGCATAAGCTGTAACACCCGATCCACCACTATGTGCAGCAATAGATGAAACAGTAACAATTCTAAATCCCTGTTTGTAATTATTTTTTTTAGTTGTAATTCTAACCATTTCGATAAAAGCAGCCAGGTTTGCTTTTAAAATTTCAGTAACATGAATAGTATTTAATAAATTTATTGGTCTTCGCGAACGTAAACCAACACAATTAACAAATCCATTTAAAGGAATATTTTTTGTTACTTGATTATTCCAAGATTGTTCTAAGTCTTCAGGCTTTGTAAAATCAGCTTTTAGATAAGTATGCTTTTCTGAACCAAAAGTTTCTTTCAATCTTTTAACACTTTCGTCTGATGATGCATGTAAAATTAAATTAGCCCCAATTAAATCCAAATCTTTTGCAATCTGAAATCCAATTCCTCTTCCTGCTCCCGTAATTAAAATATTACTCCCATTAAAATCTTCCATTTTTGCTAATTTAAACAATAACCGCCATCAAGCAAAATGTTGGTACCGGTAATAAATTTTGAATCTTCAGATAAAAGAAAAATTACTAGTTTAGCTAAATCAATATTTTCGATAACTCCTAAAACCTGTTTTGATAAATCTTTGTTTTCGCTCAATACCATATTATCTTGTATAAAGCCATGTTGCATATCTGCGCTAACCCACCCTTTTTGTATTGAGTTGACCCTTATTTTTCTATCTGCCAATTCTGATGCTATACCTCTAACTGCAGCATCTAATGCCGCTTTTGAGGCCGAATATGCAATTTTAGATTTTAATCCTTTTATACTGCTTACCGATGAAATAGCAACCACACTTCCACCTGCTTCAAATCTATTTTTTTTGCAAATGCACCTTACCCATTCAACATAAGCATAAACATTGGCAATCATCATTTCGTGTAAAAACTTTGTTTGGGTTAAGCCCAAAGGTCTAACTCCTCCAATACCGGCAGCATAAACCAATCCGGTAAATATTTTATCGTTGAAATTTCTTTTTATAAATGGTTCAATTAATTCGGCTTGATAAAAGTCTATATTATAAATTGTTAAACCGTCATTGTCTTTAAAATCGATAATTTCTTTTTCATACGGAAGGCGTTCAACCAAACAAACAGAAATGCTTTGTTTTAAAAGTAACTTTACAATTTCATGTCCTGTTTCACCTCCATCGTTTATAACTAAAATCATTTTTAGCTATTTTGTAGTTTTTGAACCAAGGCTACTAATGCATCTACAGAATTAAAATTTTCCGGTTTTAATTCAGTAATACGAATATGGATATTGTATTCATCGTTTAAATCAGATATAATGCTAACAATATCAAATGAGTCCAAATGTCCATCGTCCATTAGTGCTGTTTCATTTTCAAAATCAATATCAGGTCTAATGCCTATAAGAATTTCTAATATTCTATCTCTCATGAATGCGACATATTTTTAAAGTTATTTTTTTTTGTGGTTTTGTAATAAATAAAATATCCCCATCTAATATAATTTTTTCATTAGAATTTTTTACTTCATTGGTAATAGAGTATTTTTCGATTGTATAATCTAAATCGTTAAAACTAATTTTAGGAGCACCAAGAATTTTTAATGGCCCATAGTCCATTGCTCTTAAAAAAGCGCTTATTTTATCTCCAGTCCAATTAAAATCGAGATATCCATTATTTGGAATGTCTTTCGCAAAGTTGAATTTTGTGTTTTTTCCTTTACCTTGTTTATATAATTTATAAGTCCCACTAAATAATTGATTTTCAATTTCTAAAAAGCTATCGTATGCTAGTTTTAGATTAGCACGAAGTAAACTGAATGAAGTATGTTTTTCTGATAATTTAAATTTCTTTTGAATTAATATATCTCCTTTATCTACCTTATCTACAACTGAATGCCATGTAATACCTGCATATTTAGAAAGATCAAAAATAGTCCATGCTTCTGCATTTCTTCCCGGATAATCAGGCAATAATGATCCATGAAAATTTATTATTTCTAAATTGGATTTTGCAATTACATCAGCAGGAAATAAATACCGATTAGAAGCACTTATAACTAATGTTTTCTCATTTTGTTTAAGAAAATATTCAGTTATTTCATCCTTAGATAAGCACGAAAAAGAAATATTTAATGTTCGACACATCTCCTCATTTGATAAAGCAAAGTCTGATTTATTCTCTAAATAGTGCAATTCGATTGATTTTAATTTTAAATATTTTGCAATATTAAGGGCAACACTTCCTCCACCTATTAAAATTACTTTTTTAATCATTCAAATTGCCTTTTAAATATTTTTCTTTAAGCAAAGTTCGATCAATTTTTCCGTTTAAATTGTAAGGCATTGCATGTAATTTAAACATTAAATTCGGAAGCATAAATTTTGAAAGACGATTTTTTAATTCATTTAAAATATATTTATGATCAGCTTCAATACCCTGATAAATCAATACAATTTTTTGTTTATCGTGGTCGTAAAAACATATCGAAGCATCAACCTTTTCTAATGCATTAACCAATATCTCAATTTCACCCAATTCTACACGTTGACCCATATGTTTTACCTGGTTGTCTTTTCGCGACATAAACATGATTTCGCCAAGTTCATTATACCTTGCTATATCGCCAGTGCGGTAAATAGTATCGGGATAATGCGTATTGGTTGGATTCTGACAAAATGCTTGTGCAGTTTTTTCTGCATTGTTGTAGTAACCCAATGCCAAACAGCATCCTCTCACGCACAATTCGCCTTGCTCGTCTCCTTTTACCAATTCGTTTTGTTCATTCAGCAATAAAACTTCCGTATTTTTAAATGGTATTCCAATTGGTAAAACCTCATCATCGGCAAATGGTTTTTCAATAATATAATAAGTACAAACCGAAGTAATTTCAGTAGGGCCATATAAATTTACAAATCTTGTATGTGGTAAAACTTTACGCCATTGATTTAAAACTTTATTGTGCATCACTTCTCCTGAGAACATTACCTGCTTTAATGTGTTGGGAATTTTTTCTGACAAAACTCCCGAATTGGCTACCAAACCAATGGCAGCAGCAGACCACATAATGGTATTTATTTCATTTTTATTTATAAAATCAATCAAATCACCCAACATTAAAAAATAATGTTTAGGTATTACATACATAGTTGAACCGCAGCATAAAGAACTATATATATCTTTTATGGATGCATCAAAATAAAATGGATTTTGATTACCAAAAATACTGTCTTGGTTAAATTGAAATGTATTTACCAAGTTATCAGTCATATCAATTACCGACTGATGACATGTAATTACACCTTTCGGAACACCGGTTGAACCTGAAGTGAAAGTTGCATATAAAGGATCTCTATCGATTATTTGCCTTCTAATTTTATTTAAAATTTCATCATCAAATGAATTTTGATTGATTTCTTCAAAAACAAAAGTTGGCAAATCAGAAGCAACAGATTTTGAAAATTCAACATCTTGATTAAGTACTAATGTTGCCACTGGATTAAGTGTTCGCAAAATTAACTCAATCCTTAATTTTGGCATAGTAATATCTATGGGTACATAAAAATTTCCACTGTATGCAACCCCAAGAAATGATACCAGACTTTCAATATTGCGATCAACAAATACTACAATTGGTTTTCTTAATGCACCATTTAAACTTTGGTTCAAGGCATAACCAATGCTTTTGGTTTGGTTAGATAATTGTAAATAGCTAATTGTTTTTTTATCATCTGCAAATGCTGTTTTATCAGGAACTTTTTGAACCGAATTTTCTAAATATTCTAAAACGTTGTATTGCATTTATTAGTTCGAAGTTGAAAGTTTGATGTTTGAAATTTTATAATATTTATAACTCACTTGCTGAACGAATAATTCCTTCTTCAAAGATGGAGTCATCCTCAATAATTGGAAATATATCGTTTGTATTTAGTTTTACTGAGAAAGCACCCCATGATAAGCCAACTCCAAAACCACACACCAAAGTATTGATGATTTGATTTTGTGATTCACCATATCTATCGCATAAAGTTAATGCTGCTGAAGCTCCTGAAGTATTGCCATAACGGTTTAACGTTAAAGGCATTTTTTCTGATGGTATTTTAAGTTTCTTAGCAATCTGCTGAAGTATTAATCCATTTGCCTGATGAAAAGCATAACAATCATAATCTTCAACAGTAGTTTGAGTTTCTGCCCAAAAATCTTTTATGAGTTTAGGTACATCAGAAATAGTAAATGTAAAAACAGAAGTTCCCTGCATAACAGAGTGATGTAATGTTCTTTCAACACCATCGTGATAAATTTCAGGTTCCCGATTTGCATTTAAATTTCGGTATCCGCCACCTGGCACAATTAAGTACCGATAACCGTTTCCATCAGAGCGCAATATTGATGTAATTGGTAAAGCATTTTCATCTTTTTCCAGTAAAATAGCCACACTGCATTCGCCTATTAGCATGATGGATGCTTTGTCTTTTGGATAGGTAGTTTTTCCGGCAGTGTCTCCTAAAATAAGTATGGCTTTATTGATGTTTGAATTTTGCATGATGGATGCAACATTTTGAACCCCATAAACAAAAGCCGAACAACCTAAGTTTATATCAAAAACGGCACAATCTATTGGCAAACCCAATCTTTTATGAACAATAAATGATGCACCGGGTCTTCTGTAATCAGCACTTGTGGTTGCAAACACCAATGCACCAATCTCGTTTTTATCAATACCTTTTTTGGCAATAAGTTCTTCTGCTGCAGTATATCCCATATCCGAAGCTGTTTGATATTCTGATGTTCTTCGGGTTTCGGTAATGCCCGTCATTTGCATAAATTTAGTTACCTCTTCATCTCCAAATATTGGTTTATAAGATTCTGTTTTGATAATATTTTTAGGCACAACGGTTTGAATACCTGTAATTTTTATGTTATTAAATTTAAACTTTGGCATATTCAAATATCAAATTTTTTTGCCGGATTGCCGGCATACAACATTCCGTCTTTGGTATTGCGCATAACATAACTGCCTGCACTTATGCGTGTGTTTGAGCCGATTTTTACATTTTGCAATACCACCGAACCAATTCCAAAAAGATTTAAATTACCAATTTGTGCTCCACCTGAAACACGGGTCAAGGGCATAAAAACATTAAATGAACCCACCACCACATCATGAGCCAATGCAGAAATACTATTAAATTGATTAAAATCGCCAATTGAAACATCTACAGAAAATGAACTACCTCTTACTATTACATTTCCTTTTCCCATTTTTAATGAATGCTTATCTGCAAAGAATGCTTCAGGATGAATTATATTAGGAAACAAAACCAAAGGGTTTGTTATTTTTTTAACCAATAATTGAATAATTCTTGGAACACCAATAGCAAATACTATTGAAAGTTCTTCAGTCCAACTGTTTAATTCATTTATTCCGCCTAAAACTTTACCAAAGTGAGAAATTTCAGTTTCTTTTTCAATACCATCATCAAAAAAACCAATTAGTTTCCACTCAGGTTCAAGCTCATTTATTTTATTTATAATACATGCAACTTCTTTACCAAAACCACCGGCTCCATATATGGCTATTGGATTCATGATTTAGTTTTTTCCATTAAATGGTTGAAATTGCTTAGGATCATCTGTCGTTATGTCTTTACGTTTAATGACTTTTAGAATCGTTAACCACAAAATTTTTAAATCAAGTAAAAAACTTTGATTATCAACATACCATACATCCAATTCGAATTTTTTTGCCCAACTAATATTATTTCTTCCATTTACCTGTGCCCAACCAGTTATACCCGGCTTAACTTCATGTCGTCTGAATTGTTCCTTTGAATATAAGGGTATATATTTTTCCAACAAAGGCCTTGGTCCAACAAATGACATATCTCCTTTTAAAACATTAAATAGTTGAGGGAGTTCATCTAAAGAAGTTGATCTTATAAATTTTCCGATTGGTGTCATTCTTTTCTCATCGGATAATAATTTACCTTCTGCGTCTCTTTCATCTGTCATAGTTTTGAATTTAATGATTTTAAAAAGCTTGGCATTTTTACCAGTACGGGTTTGGGTAAAAAAAGCACCTGCACCTTTGTTGAAGAAAAACAACAATAAAGTGATAAAAAGTAAAGGAATTAACAATACTGTTACAGCAGTTACACTTACAACCAAATCAAATAAGCGTTTAAAAAATACAGAATACATTTGACTATATTAAAACAAGTAAGCTTCAGCTTGTTGATAAGTAAACTGTTTGGAGGCCTTAAAAGCATTTTGAGCGTAAAGTTCAGCTTGCTGCTTATTTGCTTTTAGGTTCAAAATAAAATTAACTATTTTACTTGTATCATGAATAGCGGCATACATACCCATTTCAAAACGTTTTATCAAATTCTCTAATTCCGAACCGCTATTACCAATAGCTAGAATAGGCGCACCAACCGACATATAATTAAAGGTTTTGCTGGGCACACTGGCATGGGTGGCTTCTGGTTCAAGCGCTACCACTGCAATATCGGCTGATGCCAAAGAATGTGGCAGTGTGGTTTTATCCTGCCATGTTAAGAATTTCACATTTGATAATTTTTTCTTTTCACATGCATCCATAAGCTTATTTTTCTTTGCACCCTCACCAACAAACAAAAATAAAATATCAGTGTTTAATATTAATATTTCTGCCACATCAACCAACAATTCTAAAGGGTGGCCTATACCCATATTGCCAGAATACAATACAATAAAATGATTTGACCAACCTTGTTTTTTTAAAAATTCATTATTTTGTTTTGACACAGGCTTAAATGCATCAGATGCCGGCCAAACGGAAACAACATTAACTTTTGAAGGTTCAACATAATTTAATAATTTATTCTTCATTCCTTCACTTAACGTTACAATTTTCTCCGCTTTTTTAAATACTTTTTTATTAAGTGCAGCCCAAAATTTGTATATGAAATTACTCGGTTTAATTCCAATCAAAGTAAGTGCATCAGGATACACATCATACACAACTATGCCAAACTTATTTTTAAAAAACAAGCTGTTAATATATGACATAGGGGGGTTGGTATAATATAAAATGGTATAGCCTCTGTATTTATACAAAAGCAACAAAAACAAATGACAAGTGCATAATGCCCAAGTTAGTATTCGTTTTAGATTGCTTGTACGATTATAAGTAATGGTAGATTGAATTTTTATATCTCTTGCAAAATCTCTTTCAGTAATTCTATTTTTACCATACATTACAACAACTTCATCATATTGTTGCTTAAAAGCATTTGCCACATCAACAGTTAAATAACCTGAATTTTGGTTTACGATGAGTAGTTTTTTCAAATCTAAAGTATTTCTAAAAGACCAAACTTTTAATAATTAATAACTCAAATTGCCAAAATCAAATTTTCGATTTAGCAATTAGATTTCCTAACTCGTATGAACTCATAAACTCCAAATCCGGCCATTTTTTTAATGCTAAGTTTAGAAAACGTTTTAAAGCTTGCAAGCCTTTTTCTCTGTTCTCGGGTTGTATGCTACCCACATAATTAACCCTATGAGATGAAATAACGGCTGGTTTATGCCACTTAAATGCAATCTCTAAATCTTTTAAACAACTATCTACCCAATTTGTAATATGGGTTTGTTCTCCAAAACAAACCGGCTCTAAATACGCATTGCGGTTTAATATAATTTGGCCATGTTCGTTTACTTTGCCTATAAAGTTCCACTCCTTGGCAAATACGCCATCGCCTAATGGGTAAAGTCTTTTCTTAGAACGGGTTAAGTATTTTACACCTATGGCTTTTAATGAGGTTTCCAATTCTTTGGGCTCCTCTGCATTGGGCGCAATAAAAACACGTGGCGTATAGCCCATGTATTGTTTAAATAAATTACCGGCATCCAATACATATTGATGCAATTCTTCAATTTCAGCCTTTGCATCGGGATGCAAAGCTCCTAAATAATTGGGGTAAACAAATTCTTTATAGGCAGATGGACCAACCGAATGCCAATCTAATGCAAAACGCAAACCTTCTTTGCCATTATGGTGCTGCAACGTATGCATGTAACGCCTGATATTTATATGCTCACGCCCATGAATTTCAGGAACAAAAATATTTTGTTCATAGCCTTTTTGCCAAAGCTGTAATAACTGATTGCTTTCCGGATACTCGTTTATGGTTTCATGCAGTGGTTGAAAAAAATAGCTTTGATAATCCGATGCTTTTATTTTATCAAAATCCGGATTACCCATTATGCACATGGGTGTAAAAACCGGATGCTTGCCATTTTTATCTTTTATGCTCAATAGTAAATCAAATAATAATTCTAAATCACTATTGGATTCCAACGATTCAACCGAATCGTAATGTATTGCATCTACATTTAAACCTTTATGCTTTAAGGCTTCATAGGCTTGTTTGTTTTTTATGCGCACACTTCCCCAATCGTCTGATTCAATCACCACTATTTTTCTATTCGTACGCCAACCTGGAATATTGGCCAGGTTTTTCCTTAAAGTATTTTTAAATTCAAACAGCACTTTTCCTAATTAATCCTTCAAAAATGGCTATATAATCTAAATACCTTTTATCTTTATCATATAATTGTTCAGCTCTTTTTCGGCAAGCGGTGCTTACTTTATTGTAATCCATTTCACTAATTTTATTTACAGCTTCAACAATTGCATTCACATCTCCTTTTTTTACTACAATTCCAGTATTTTCATCAATAGCTTCGGGACTACCACCGGTATTATATGTTATTACAGGCGTTCCACATGCCAATGCTTCTATATTGGTAGTTGGAAAATTATCCTGAGAAGTTGGATTTACAAATACATAAGCCAATGAGTACCATTGAGCTAATTCCTCTATACTTTCTGTTTTATTTAAACCAATTATATTAGCAGGTAATCCTTTTAACTCTTGCTTATTCAAACCAATCATTACAATTTTGTAATCATCGCTTAGTAAGGTTGATAATTCTATAAAATCGTTGTAGCCCTTTCTGTTGGTCCATGAACTTGCACATCCTAAAATTATTTTCTTATTTTCAATATTGTATTTTTTTTTTAACTCTGAACTAACCGGCTTAAATAAAGACAGATTAATTGCCGAAGGCGTAACGTGAACTTTATATCCTTGTAAAAATGATTCTTTTACCAAATTGCTCAACCAATTGGAATGCGTAATTATTTCCAAATTTTTGATTGATGTAAACATTTGCTTCTTATTTTTAAAGTTTTCCAATGAATTATCAACCCAAGAAGACGGATAATTTTTATATTTTGGGCATTTACTGCAATGGCTTATCCATTTTTTACAATCAATATCATCAAAATAAGTGCAATGCCCAGTAAATGCCCAACAATCGAACAATGTCCATACAACAGGTATATTTTTTACTTTTAAATATTTAAACAATTCTCCAATATGAATGTAGTAGCCATGCAAATTATGCAGAGCAATTAGATCAGGTTTTATTTGTTCTATTTGAGTAATAAGTTTAATTGTAGCTTTTTTTGAAGCAAAACCATGTTTATCAGTAATTAAGGTGTAAACTCCATGTATATAATTATCTATCTTATTGCCAATTCTTATTAATTTAGAATTACTTTTACCTACGCCCCTACCATAAGCAATATAACTTTCATGCCCATGTTTAATTAGCACATTACCAATTTCTTCTGCAATTCGGCCTGTTGAACCGGAATTTACATTTACATTAATTTGCAGAACTTTCATTTAATATAAATGTTTCAAATTGTTTTGAAATTATATCGGCACTAAATCTTTTAATGCTTAATTTAGCATTTTGGCCAAACTGAACTCTTAACTCATCACTTTCCATTAAAGTCTTAAGTTTCAATTTAAATTGAGTTGAATCTTGTAAAGGAATTAGATAACCTGTTTTACCTTGTTCTATTAAATCACTCGGACCTGCAACACAGTCATAAGCAACCACGGGCAAACCGGCTGACATAGCTTCACCTATAACATTAGGAAAACCTTCCGAACTAGATGTAAATGCGAAAATCTTTGCCTTATTGTAAAATGATTCTACATCGTTGCGTTTACCTGCTAAAATAATTTTATCAGACATTCCCAAGGTTTTAACTAATTCTTCTAATTGGGCTTTATTGGATTGTTTTAAAGCATCATCACCAACAATAATCAGCTTCCAATCAGGTTTGGCAATAGAACTAAATATTTTTATTAATTCATCAAAATGTTTTGTTTTGATTAACCTTCCTACAGAAAGTACTATATTTTCTTTTACATAATTATTTTCATTATCTATTTTTTTAATAGGGTTACCTATTACTGTAACATTATGATGTTTTAATAATTTTAGATAAATATCTTTAGCAAGCTCTGTTTGACAAATAATTCCTTTGGCTTTAATATATAATATTTTTCGTAAGAAGTCATGAAATTTTCCTAAACTTTTATTGGGTTGACAACGATCAGAAACATAGACAGGATAGGGTAAACCTAACGTTGAAAGCAAAACAAAACTGTTCCATAACTCACCAAAGCTTAAAACTGTATTTGGTTTAATAGATTTTATCTTGCTTCTTAAAAACTTAATTGTTTTTAATGTACTTAATATTCTCCTTGAATTATCAAACTCAAAACTAGGTTTATGAATTATCAAATTATTAGGAACTTTATAAAAAATTTCTCTTTTAATACCATAAAGAATAAGATTAACCTGATATTTATTATTTGAACAAAAATAACTTGCCAATTGAGACATAACTCTTTCCATACCACCAGGTTGTAATGAAGGAATCACAAGGCAAATTTTCTTCAAAATAAGTTATATTTTTACAGCTTGAATTAAAGCACTAGAAGTATTTAAATCAACTTTATCAAATTTTACATTAGGGACTTTAGGAGTTCTATTCCCGAATTTATTATCTTTTACAATAGGCAATACAAATTTCACTTCAAACCCTGCCATTTCGATAGTTTTAATATGACTGGAAAGAGGTAATCTGTTCATTGGATACTTTCTTCCGTGTGCTAAAATATTCCACAATTTTTCTCCTATAAACCAATGACCATTCCACTCATGGGTCATTTCGTGGCTTTTAAAATCTATTTGATGTGATATCACTCCGCCTGGTTTGAGCCATTTATACATTTCTTCATATGCAAATCTAATATCATTAACATGCTCCATTACTGCTTGAGAAATAATCAAATCAAGCTTTTCTATATCTGTTCTAGTGCTTTTTTCCCATGGAACAATATACTCAATCTTTGTATTAGTTTCAGGATTACCTTTTAAAGCCATGTTTATTTCCTTTTTTCTTTCCGAATAGTGTTCATTTGAATAGTGCTTTAAAAATTCAGGAAATGAATAATTTGGTAATAAAGGTGCAGTAAAGCGCTGTCTGTAAGTATTCGGAATATCACTATTTAAATCAAAATAAGAATGAATTTCATTACTTATTTTTATATTTTTATCCTGATTGGCATGAGCTAAAACATCAAAAGCATAATATTCTCTGGCTCCGGTGTAAAGTGCGCATATTCCTATACCTAAAGAATCTCCAGGTCCAATTTCAGCAATTCTTTTTATATCTTCGGGTTTATCAAATAAACCATTTGTAATTAAATAGTACAAATGCCTTAACCAAACACTATAACAGTATTCACTCGAAAAAGTACCCCCCGAACCTGGGTGTGTGAAAATTGATTTTGGTAATAAATAACTACTAATACCTCTAATTAGAGGGTAAAATTTTATTGATGTCATTATTATTCACGTTTTTTATTTGCGATTTTTATTTTTAACTTAAAAATTTTTATTTATGCTTTTACACTAAAACAGACTAAATAAACCCAATATAAAAACTTTAAACAAGGATAACATGCTTTTTGGTATATAAATCTATCATGACATCGGGGCTTAAGGGATGATGTTATTAAACAAATTCTTTTGACAATGGAAGATTTAAAATTTTTCCAAATTTATAATCCCATTCAATAGGCCTAATTTGATCAAATCCACCACCATGATGCTGGGTTATTTCACCAAAAAATATATTACCATCAACATCATAAAAATCAATTCTAACATAGGGAAATCCTTTTGCAAGAACTTCTGCCAACTTAATCATTTCATCCATAGAATCAGGCTTCGGAATTTCAGGACCACGAAGTTTTGTAAAATCTTTACTTTTATTTGCCCAAGTAAATAATAGCGGTTCCCAATTTCTGCTATAAATATTTCGTTTATTTGCTCCCTCTCTATCTACCGATACATATATGAATTCTACTATACCATTTATGCAATGCAACTTGTAATCGAATGGTATTTTACCATCATTAGATATCAATAGTTTTTCCACGATAATTCTGGGTTTTATTTTTTTATACTGCGGTTCTCTTTCAATCCAATAATAGTTTCTTGATAACCAAAACTTACAATCAGTTTGCAAACGTTTCCAATCAATTTTAGATTTATTTCTTATTATTTTATAGCTGCCAGAATCGTGGTTTGCCTTTACAATAACAGGAAAATCAGGAATGTTTGTAGGATTAATTTCTTTGTGATTAGTAGTAGAAAAAACCAATGGGATCAAATATTTTTCCCCTAAAACTTTAGCTATATAATCTCTTACAGCAAATTTATCAGCCAAAATGTGTTCATCAGGGTGACTAAAGTTTAATTTTAACCAATTTATTTTTTCATTTAATGTTTTAGGAGAATCTAAATTTAATGGATATCCCTGTAATTGTTCAAATCGTTTTTTTAGAAATTTTTCATCACCATAACGATCGTACTTTATCCATCTGTAAAACTTATAAATAAATAAATATATACCATAACCTAATAATCCTTTATATTTTAAATCACTTAGATTCATCCTTAATTATTATTTCATTAAACCCACCTTTTACAACCCATGATCTACTATTATTATATGAAATGACATATGCACTATTTGCCCATTTTAATAATGGCAAATCTGAAAAACTGTCAGAATAAACAACTGAATCTTCAAAAGTAATTTTATTAGCTTTTAAGTACTCTTCGAGTAAAGTAACTTTATTAATAAACATACAATCTTTACCTTTAATAAAGCCTGTTGCCTTACCTTTAATAAATTCAATTTGGGTACAAAAAAGTTTGTCAATCCCTTCTTGTTTTGAAAATAGATTTAGATAGGGTTCATAACCTCCTGAAGATATAAAAACTAAATACCCATTTCGTTTATATTCTCTAAGTCGTTCTAATATATTTCTGTTAATTCGAGGATTAATTACCTTTTCAAGGTAATCAATCGCTTTTGCATGAATTACTTCCTTTGAAACTCCTCTCAATTTAAGTAATAAAATCCTTTTTGATAAATTTAATCTCGGAGCAATAATGTTGAGTATCGCAAAAACTCTTAACAAGGTCATAATATATATTAACCTATTTAAGGTATTAACCCAAACACTGTTATTACAGTTATTATCCTTTAGAATAAAATTTACAAACCTATCTGCCGTTTGAAAATTAGTTAAAGTTTCGCAGAAATCAAAGATTGCAATTTTATTTTTTAGTTTCATAAACAGATTTGAATGCATCTAAAATCACCACATTTTCTTCAAACGAACGTGAAGCAATTCTTAAAAATTCACCATCTAAGCCGATTTTATCTGAACATTCTCTTACATAAACTCCATATGTATATAATAATTTAATCATCATTTCAATACTTTTTGACCCATCAATTAATTCTACTAAAGCAAAGTTTGCTCGAGATGGATATACCTTAATTCCTGGCACTCTTGCAAGTTCATTTAGAAACATTAAAGTATTCATGATATACTTTTTTCTAACCAAATCATATTTCAATTGAAAGTCTTTACGACTATATAATTTAAAAAAATAGTCTGTCAATCCTGAAACATTCCACAAATAACCAGTTGATAATAAATAGTCCACCTTATCTTTGGCCATAATGCCGTAACCAGCGCGTATTCCAGCGATTCCAAAGTCCTTGGCCATACTTTTTACAATAGATAAATTAGGGAATTCTTTTAACCAATTATAGGTTTCTATCATCGATAAATCTAAATTTTCATATGCAAAATGAATAAAACTCTCATCTAAAATTATATTATTCAAGTCCTTAAACTCATTAAGCAACCTATATATAGTTTCTTTATTTAAATAATCTCCATTCGGATTATTTGGATTTATTAAAACAATTGTATCAGGTTTATGTTTTTTTACAAATTGAATGTAATTTTCAATGTCAAGACAATAATTGTTTTCTTTTTTCAGCTGATAAAAAACAATGTTATTCTTATTTTTAACAAACTCATAATATGATGAAAATGTAGGAATATTTACAATAATTTTACCATTAACAAAATTATGAAGTAAAGCTTGAATAATTTCAATAGCCCCATTTCCAACAAAAATATTCTCTTCAGGTAAATTTATACTTTTTGAAAGATAATATGCAATTTCTCTATTCTGAGGTGGATATGCTTCAATAATATCATTTAACTTTTTTGTTTTAACAAGTTCCTCTTCAAAAAAGTCAATAAATAATTCTGTAGCATATGGATTTGATAAGAAGCAAGCATCAACCTTTACTTTATTATCTAAATTTAGTTCATTGAATAAAGAAATTATACTTGGGGAATGTGAGCCACTTTTACTTTTTAAGAGTAAAAAACGTTTATAAAATTCTAATTCATTTTCGTTTAATTTAATCATTTTCAAATATTTTGTATAATTTATCAGAAGATAAGAAAATAGCATCAGGCCATTTTTTTACGATTCTATTTAACAATTCTTTAAATAATTTAAGGTTATGCTCACTATTTTTTGCACTTAAACCACTAACAAAATTAATTCTGTGAGTAGATATAATTGCTGGTTTTTTAAATAAAAATGCTAAACTAATTTGATGCATCACACTTTCAACTGTATCATTAAATAAAATAGGTTCAAATGAACAATTTCTTACTCCGTAATACTGATTTTTTTGATTCTTTTCTCCTAAATAATGCCTAATCTTTTTCCTTTTACTTTCTTTATCATTTAATGGCAGTAATTGATATTTCATACCTTGGAGATAGCTTACTCCATTTTCATAAAGAACATTTTCTAACTCATTGCTCCATATAAAATTATTTGATATAAATGTGTTTGATTTAAAACCAAAAATCTTTTCAAATAGGTTTAATCCTTCAATTATCGATTCTCGGCAATAATAATAATCATTATTGTCGTATGTTGCTTGAACGCTTTTTTTCATTAAAGGAAAAACATCATTACTAAGCCCCCAAAGATTATAGTCAAATGCAAATCTATATTGCATATTAGTTTTTAACAATTCCATCCACAATGGAACATTTACATGTTCTCGCCCATGAAACTGGGGTTTAAATAAGTTTGAAGATAAAACAATATCAATAACTCTATCTGATGAATTATACTTTTTATAAGTTTCTGTTATTGGTTCAAAATAGTAATTATTAAATTTATCTTGTCTTATTTTATCAAAATCAGGATTTGCGGAAACAAAATTTGCGGTAAAAACAGGATGTTCACCATTGGCATTTTTAACTGATAATAAAACGTCTATCAGATCTTCAACATCTTTATTTGATTCTAATGTATCGTACTTACAATATAAGCTTTTATCAACCGGAATTCCTTTATTCAATAATGCAAAATATGTTGAAACATTTGGCATTCGAATAGCGCCCCAATCATCGGATTCTATTATTAATATTTTATCTTTTATCTTCCTACTTTTTAAATTTATTAAAGCAGTAGATAATAAATTATTAATACCCATTATTAACTAAAACTTAATCAAATCATTGATTGACTTAAAGTTGGTTTCAAACAAAGCTATTATTGGGTTTGAAAATATGCTTGAAACAGACAAATTATAAAGTCCTATTCTTAAAACTACAATACAAACAATGACGAGTGTTCCATAAATAATAATTCGAAACCAACCCCAATTTTTTAAAAAAATTCTTAAATTATTTTCTTTTAAAATAAATATAAAAAAAGCTACTAACAACATTGAACCAAATGTGTAGAAACGACCCAATACAAAATGATTAATCAAAAAATTTCCAATAGAATATATAAAAAAAGAAATAGAAAATATTTTTACGGTTAATGAATTATTAAAAATTTGTTTTTTTAAAAAAAAATAAATAGAAAATGCAATAATTGTTAATGAATACCTGATCATTTTATCAAGATATTTCATATACCAATTTACTTTCACTTCGCCTAATTCTTCTAAATATTGTTCTCTGATCTCTTTGTCAATATATGTACTTCCTCTTTGACTTACTACTCCAAAATCAAAATAACTAAAAACTTGTGATATAAATTCATTTGTAAGTAATTCACTGGCAAATACAGAAAGTAAAAAAAAAGAAAAAACAATATTGGGTTTATTTTTAAAAATAAGCGATAATCCTACGATAAAGGAACCAAAAAAAAATGAAAAATGAATTAAGGGAGTTAATAACATCAATAAAAGATATTTACTTTTATTATGATATAAATATTTTAATACACTAAAAACTAAAATGTGTAAGGCTGTATAAAACCTAACACCATTTATGTACCAAACAGGATTCAGCATAAAAAATGTAACAATTAATATTTTAATAAACACTTCTTCTATTTGAGCTAGTTCAATTAAAATTTTTATATTTTTTGCCAAAAAGAGTGAAAATAAAATAGAAAACAGAAAAGTTAATGTATTGTACCCACCGCCTATTAAATAAGTTAAGTAGATTAGTGTTATTGAATAAAAATCAACTTCACCTTTGCTAAAATACCATTTATAAACATCAATTAAATTATTTATACCAAGCATTTTTAATTCATCAATCTGTTCAATGTATCTAATGATATCAGAATCTGAACTTTCAATACTTATAGCAAAAGTAAATCCGAAAAAGATACACCATGCAAAAAGCATTGATGAAATTAACTTTGGATTAGATGAATTTAAAGTAAAAATAAATGCAAAAAAAGGATTTATTAAGAATGCAAGAATTCTATAATTAATATTTTGCTGATTACCTAACACTATTTAAAAACCTGCCAATGTAAGAAATGATTGCGAAACATTTTTAATGTTATACTTTTCTAATTCAGGTACTACAAAAGCATTATTGTAATTACCTGAAAGAAATTCTTTAAATATTTCAAAATCTTGAACTAATGTTTTTTTATTTATATTTATAATGGGACGTCCAGTTATTGCATAATCAATTAATTTACTCGGACTTTGGTTTAGTGGATTAAACTCTAAATTTACTAAAAAATCCATTTTACTCAACTCTATCAATAAATCTTCGCGAGGCAAAAAACTTTGTACTATAACTTTTTCTTTTAAATTTTCAGGCAATATTGATGTTATTACATTTTTATTTTCTGTATAAATTATACATTTAAAATTAGTAGAAATATTTTCTAAACAATAAATTAGAGTTTTCGGATCTCTTGATTTACCTCCAAACCTTCCGGCAAAAGCAAATTTGGGAATAACATTTTGTTTATATAAACCATGATACATTTGAATTTTACTAAAATCAAAGCCTTGAGGTATTTCTACAATTTTATGATGAAATTCTGGAAAATAATTCACTTTAAAATCAATTCTTGTTACAGTAATAAAATCAACTTTATTAAACATCCATTTTTCAATCCATTTAAAATAAAACGGTTTTTTAAAACTGTCAAGTTTATCAAGGTAATATGGGTCACCACAATCAGCAACCCAATTATCAGCTATCCAATTTCTTTTTTTATGTGAAAGGGCTACACCCCAATGAACAGGATACGGAACTGAAAAAGAAATTAAAAGATTATATTTTTCATATTCCTTAGATAAAGCCTTATTTATGGCAAAAGTTAATTTGATATAAGGAAATTCAAAAAACAACAATAAAAATCTAACAATTAATCTATTCAAATAAAATAAAAGCCCTTTGATTCTTCCGAAATTAATTTCACTAAGATTGATATTGCTCGTATATTTAATCTTAATTCCGACATTATTAGCAAACTCTGTGAGATCAAATTCTTTGGGATTAGTTAAAACAGTAACATCGTGTCCTTGTAATGCAAATTCTTTAGCTAATTCTGTAGCTCTAAATGAACGAGGTGAGTTTTCAGGGTAGAATCCTTGTGAAACGAGTAATATCTTTAGTTTTTTCATTTATGAAACTAACTTTACATTGAAAACTTTTATCCATATACAAAGGTGTATTATCCTCCAATAGTCGTAAGAAAATGGTATCTTTCCATCCTGCATTTTAATTAAATAATCTCTTGTGTTGGGTATATCTAATATGAATGAAGCCGAATTACTGTAGTTGTCAAACAGTTGAATAAATTCATTTTTAAATTCATTGGTAAACCAAATTTCCTCCGGGGATATATATCCAATTTTATCTTTTCTTTCTCTAGTTTTAGGTGGTAGTATATCCCATAAAGCTTTAACTAAGATTAGCTTTGTTTGTTCCAAATTAGTTAGGTAGCTTAGAGGCAAAGATTTTGTAAATTCAACTAGTTTATAATCTAAGAAGGGAACACGTGCTTCAGTACTGTTTGCCATTGAGTTTCTATCTTCCCAATGCAAATATCTTTGAAGCGGATCATTTAACATCTGGTAATTAGAAATCTCAATTAAAGACAATCGCTTATAGTTATTTATCTTATAAGGATGTATATATGTTTTTGTATTTATTTTAAAAGTTAATAATTTTTTTAAAGGCGTTCGAACTTTATTTGCTATCCCTAATTTTTGTAAAAAGGTGTATGGTATTGCCAATTTGAAAATTGCTTTTATGCATGCTAATATTCCTAAGCCACGATTTCGGTTCAAAAAATTAAAAACAAGTTTAAAATTTAGTTTAAAAAGTTCCTTCTTTAACATCAAATTATCAAACTCCCCATAACCACTTAAATACTCATCTGCACCTTGACCGTTCAGCAAAACAATAATCCCCTCTTTTTTTGCTTTTGCAAATACATTGTAAGATAAAAAAGGTGATAGCGACTGAAATGGCTCATCCATATGCCATGTAATTTTTTCAATTTGTTTAATAGCCTCTTCTGCTGTAGGATAAATAAAAGAAGGTTCAACCTTTATTTGGTTAATAACTTCATCTATCCATTGCTTTTCGCTATATTTATCATGTTTGGAAACCGAAGAAAAAGTTTTTTGTACATTATTCCATCCTGCTTCTATTGAAATTTTATTTATTGCACATACCACAGCTGAAGAATCTAGCCCACCTGATAAAGCTGAACCAACCGGAACATCTGCTTTCAAGTGAGATTTTACTGATTCAATAAAATAATTTCTAAATTCTGATGCGGCTTCTTCAAATTTTCCTTGATATGAAACATCCTTAAATTTGTACCAACTTTTTTGAATTATTTTACCATCATTATTTATAAAGTCAGATTCAATATCAATTATTGCATAATGCCCTGGTTTTATTTGAAATACTCTCTTAAACATCGTTTCATCGGTATGGTCTGTTGTTGAGTAAAACAAATAATCTAAAACACGGGGTTTGTTACCAATAGCTTCCCAATTAGGTAAAACTGTAAACTGTTTTATTTCACTACCAAAATAAAATATATTATCATTACATACATAATAATACAATGGTTTTATACCAAATCTATCCCTTGAGAGAAAGAGCTTTTTTTCCAACCTATCGTAAATTGCGAACGCCCACATACCATTAAACTTATGCTGACATTCTTGACCCCATTGAATGTATGAATAAATTATTACTTCGGTATCAGTATTTGTATTAAAAGTATAACCTAAATCTTCAAGTTCACTTCTAATTTCTAAATAATTATAAACCTCACCATTGTATGTAATCCAATATCGCTCATCTTTAGAACACATGGGTTGATGACCTTTGGGTGAAAGGTCTATAATAGACAATCTTCTATGACCAAATGCCAACTGTGTATCCTCATCAACTTGATTTATGCTAGTCTTCGGGCAATAATGTATATTAGATTGTATACTTTTTATTGCCGTATCATTTCCATACGCTACATAAAAGAAATTATTATTAAATAGTACAAATCCTTCATCATCCGGGCCTCTATGCTTAATAATAAAATTCATTTTTTGCAACGATTGTTTATCAACACTCTTTTTGCTAACTACTCCACTGATACCACACATTATTTATACAATTTTGAACCTAAAATTTAAAATTAATTTGTTTTTTAAAATTTGAATGTCTTTTTTAGAAATAAAGTTCATATAAAAACAACAAAATATAAAAATGCATATAATGATTAACTTTATTAATGTTTCAATAATTAAATTTAATTTAATATATTGAAAAAATATACAAACCATAAAAAATGGTATTAAAATTGTTAATACTTTTTTAAACTGGTAAGGAATTTTGTAATATTTATTACTTAAATGAAACATTGATACAATAAAAAATATGCTCGCAATGAATGTAGCTATACCTGCTCCTATAAAACCAATTGTATTTAGTAAAATTGCATTAAAAACCACATTAATCATTAAAGATAGAATATTTAAGTAAGTTATTTGCTTGGTTTTGCCAGAAAGATTGAGCCCTGGAGCAAAAATATAGGATCCATTAAAAAAAACTGAGAACAAAATGTAGGGCAAAACAAATATTGATTGATAATAATTAAATGATATAAAATATGTAAAAATCAAATCAGCAAATAATGAAATTGAAATAATCATAAAAAGGGATATAAATAAAAAATATCCAAAAATTTTACTAATCTGATAAGCAGTATCAGCCTTTTTATAATTATTTATGATTAATGGTGTTAATGATATACTAAAACCTGAAAGTGCCAAATTAATTATATTGGCAATTCTAAAAGAAACACCGTAAAGACCTACTTCTTCAACACCTAAATAATAATTTATAGCGATTCTGTCAATATATTGTGATAATATGATTGCTGCTGAGGAAAATACCAATGGAACGCTGTAACCAAGCATTTTTTTTAAAAATTTTAAATTTATTTGAGGTATAAAAGATTCTTTAATTAAATAAATAGCTATAATAGAGCCAAAAAACGATCCTACTACCTGACCGAGTATTACCCCTGTAACTCCTAATTTACAATACAATACAAAGTAAATGGTGGTTAATATGGTTACTAAACTAGTTAAAATAGCTATTATAACATTTTGTTTAGCCATTAATTGCCATCTTAACTGATTTTGTGCGGCATATAAAATTCCATAAAAAAATAAATTAATTCCTGAAAGTTTAACTACAAAATGTAAACTTTTTGAACCAAACAAAATCTCACTTATATTTTCAGAAAAAAATATGAAAATAAACATTAAAATTAAATTCATCATTATAGTAAACCATATTCCGGTTCTGGCAATAATCAATTTAATAACACTATTTTCATTAAATTCGGGTAAATACCTCCCAACAGCCTGTGTAATTTCTAAACATACTGTAACACTAATTAAACTAAATAATGTAGCCAATAAGTCAATTACACCATAATCTAATGGAGTTAAAACACGTGTATAAAATGGTAATAAAAAAAAACTTATGCCTTTTAACAAAAAATTACTAATAGTATAAATTAATCCATCCTTTAAAAGATTTTTTAACATAATTTATAATGCAAGGTCATTCAAAAGTCTATTAGTATTTTTATCATTTAATCCCAAAGCTTTTTCTCCATATTTGTTAATGAAATCATAAACAATTTTATCTCTTTTTAATTTTGACAATCCTGCACCGGAAACATATTCAATTCTTTGTGGATTTAAATACCATTCATTAGGAATATTTTCTGTAAAAAGTTTTGTAAACCTATTTGCTACTTCTAAATAGCACCATTTAGTTTTTACAAAATCCTCACATTTTATTCCAACTTGCTTCAAGACATTTTGATTATTTATAAGATATTCTAATTTATCTTTAATCTCGTAAGGTTTGCAAATTAGTGTAGGAGGACATAGAAAATTTGGAATGAAATTACTAATAATATTAGATAACTCATAACCTGCAACCAATGTAGGAACTCCGAGAGCTGAAGCCTCAGTAGCCAAACCAGCCATTGGTGTATCTGAATATACCTGATCGATAACTAAATCAGCTATTATTATTTTCTCGTAAACCTGTTTTACATTTAAACCCGTTAGTTCAATGTAATCAATTTTGTAGGTTTTCTTTAATTCATTAATTGCTTCTCTTATAATTTCAGTACCTTTTGTCATCATGCTTGAAGGTGCATGAACAAAAACAAGATTATCGTCTTTCCTTTGATTAAAATATTCATTACTTAAAATTCTACTTGCATCTACAGCTAAACCAATTTGAAAAATATTTATAAAAGGACGCGTTAAGTAATGACAATTGGTAGGTGCCGCAACTATAACTGAAGCATATTTTTCAGCTTTTCTTATCTCTTTTATTTTTGAATTTATTAATATTTTAATTTCATTGGAAGAAATAAAATTATTGTTTTTTAAATTATTAACACCATCTAAAAAAGGTGGTCTTATTTCTGCGCCATGAAAACAACAAACAATCAATTTCTTTTTAAAAAATTTCCAAATTGGAAAGTCCCATTTTTTAGGAAATAAACTTGAATTAAATCCGAAAATTAAAATATTAGCCTTAAAAATTAAAGTTAAAAATATGAGTATGTATAAAACCTTAATTAAATAATTTAAATAAAAAATTTTTTGACCTTTTAAATTTCTTTGTATTATAAAATTTTTAACTCTTTTATAAAATTTTATAAAAAAAATTTCATTTTTATGAATTTGATATTTTTTACTGTAATAATCAATTCCTAAATAATTAGAATTATAACCTAATTCTAATAATCCTTTATTAAGATTTGTATAAAAACCTGCAATTTCAGCAGGGCCTATAAATACAAACACTTCCTTATTCATAAAAAATATTTTTAACTTATTAAATTTTTTATTTTACTATTAAATATCTTTAATTCTTCTAAACTCTTTGCCGGATTACCAGTCCATGTTTGATTATCTGGAATATCTTTTGTAACTACTGCACCAATTCCAATGGTTACATTGTTTCCAATATTTAAGGCATCTCTTATAATAACAGAAGGTGCAATCCAGCAATTATTCCCTATTTTAGAACTTCCCGCTATAATGGCATTAGCTGTTACAATTGTATTTTCTCCTATTTCAACATTATGTGCAATATGCACTAAGTTATCAAATTTACATCCCTTTTTAATAATTGTATTACCAAGAGAGCCTTTGTCTATACACGTACTACTGCCAATTTCAACATCGTCTTCAATTATTACACCGCCTATATGTGGGAAACGTTCAAGTTTATTTTCAGCATTTCTTGAATAGCCAAAACCATCTGTACCTATTATAACATTACTTTGTATTATTACATCTTTTCCAATTTTAGTTCCATCCTTTATTAAGCAATGTGAATTTATAATTGTATTATCGCCAATTTCAACATTTTCAATTACACAATATGGACCAATATAAGCTGTGGGTGAAATTACTGCACCTTTTGAAATTATAGCTGTTGAATGAATACCTGGTTCTACTTGTCTTTTTGTTAAGTTGTTTACAATTCTTAGAAATAGTAGTTTTGGATTTTTTGTAATAATATAAATCTTATTCAATGAAGTATCTATGTCTTCTTGTTCAATAATAACTATTTTTGCTTTTGTATTTTTTAATAAATCTTTTTTGTCCTTTCTATTTGGATTTAACCATGCTAAAGTTTTTTCATCTGCATCAAAAATTGGTTTAAAATTATCAAAATAAAACTCTACCTTATCATCAGATAAAATTGAATCATTAAGAAAATTTATTATATCCTTTTTAAAAAAAGTTTTCATTATTTTATATTAATACGATTGAATTTTTCTAAGGTTTTTTCATAATCAAGTAATATTTGTTTACACTTATTATTTACAATATTACAAATTCTGTTATATGGTGTATCAGGTTTCTCCTGCCACCAACCCGGATGTGTTAATATTTGTAGTTTATCATAATTCTGTTTAAGTAAATCTTTTATTGGTAAATGTCTCCAATAGCCATTAGAATCGGAACAATATTTTACATTATCCTGAAAAAATTGAGAATATGTATTAATCAAACCTCCATACATCGATTTTTTACATGATAATATAAATGTGTCAGTGTTATGAAAAGAAAAAACTCTAGGCTCAATTTCAAGAATATCCATGAATAGTTTTTTTTCTTTTAATAAACAAACTTCAATATCTTCTTCATTTTTAATATTATAATAATGAGTGTCAAAATGGATTCCTATCTGATGGCCTAAACTTATAATTTCCTTAACTATTGCAAAAGATTTATCATCAAGCAAATTATAAAAATGATTGTGGCTATGTAAAAAAAAGGTAGATTTTACGTTTTCGTTATATTCAATTCTTGCTAACTTAAGAGCATATTCCATAGAGAAATCTACATCATGTCTCCAAAGTATAAATCTGTCAAATAACGTTATTTCGTCATAAAAAATAAAATTATTTAAAGACTTAGCTATTTGAAGCAATTCTTTGTATTTATCCTGTGTAAAATCATTAAAATCTTTTTGCATATTAATTTAATCTTTTTCTAATTGATTTAATAAAATAACTTGGCAAAATTCTTTCAAAATAGTTATCTAGTGATATCTCTTTTATTATTAATTTACCATTACCACTAATGATAATAACTTCACCATTTGGTAAAATTTCTGATACCTGTCCGGGTATAGCTAAATATATCTCTTCATCAATATATAACTCAGCTCGCCAAATTCTAATTAGTTGGTTTTCTAAAAATGTATATGCACCAGAAAAAGGTTCAGAAGATGCATTAATTAACCTAAGTATTTCAATTGCGCTTTTAGTCCAATCTATTTTCCCGTCTTCAGGCTTTCTGGGGTAACAACGCAAAGCGTCTTTGGGATCAGTACTTTGAACTTCGAGAACAAATTCAGGATTTAAAATCAGGCATTCTACAGCTTGTTGCATAAGTTTGGGAATTTCTGATTCCATCCAATCATACACTTCTCCAATACGAGTGTTTTCTGAAAGTGGAAAATAACTTCTTGTTATTATTGGACCGGAATCTAATTCACCCCCTATCATTTTATGAATACATAACCCAATTTTTTCTTCTCCATTAATTATAGCCCATGCCTGACATGCGTTTCCTCTATATTTAGGTAAATCTCCTCCATGTGCGTTTAAAATTCCAATTGGAAAAAGATCAATCACTTCTTTCTCAATAATACCACTATAGTTAACGCTAATTACTATTTCAGGCAAATTGTTACATAATTGTAATAACTTTTGTTTATTAATTTTAGCATAATTTAAAAATGGGATATTATTTTCATTAGCAAATTTTTCAAAATCTACCGCTTTAAATTTGTATTCCGGTGCTTCCTTTGCTGTAACAATAAATGAAATATTATATCCTGCCTTGTAAAGGGCAATCATTGATAAAAATGTCCATTCTCCTCTGCCAATAATACCAATTCTCATTAGTAATTTAATTCTTTTAAATGTAGGTTAGAGTTATTAATACTTGATAATAGTTTTATCAACAAGTCCCTTGTACCAAAAACATCAGAGTTTTTGTAAAAAGAAATTTGGTGAAAATTATTATAAAAGGGTTTTGCTTTTAAATAAGTTAAATTAGAATCCGTATTCAAAAAAACATGAATAGGATGAAAATCATAGATACGTAAACCATTGTACTCACCAAATCCATCGGATGTAAAGGCTTTGCCATAAGTAAAGTGCACATCGTCTTCCCAGTTATAGGGTATGCGTGTTAATCCGGTCCAACATTTATAAGGCTTTACCTGCTGGTATGGTAAAAATTGATTGGAATCGTACTGCAGGCCGCACTCGGCAAACACATTTAACAATTGTGAAGATTGTGTCATGCTATGGCTGCGCATGCCTACGGCTTCGGGGTACATATCCAGCAAGTCTTGTACAATTTCTTTGGGAGTACGCTTATCCTCTGCAAAAAGCCTGTTATTAAAGTTGGGGTGAATGGCTATCTCAAAAAGTTCGCGGTTGCACTTGTGTATCACTTCCGAATCGTGTGTAACAAACAAGGTACATTTTACACTGTATTGCTCAAACAAATTTAGCATGTCTGCTATCACTTCTTCGGGTGCCCAATCTATATCTGATGTAAAGAGTTGCATTACAAATCGATTATATCAGCATCCCAAATTGTTACCTTTTTCCCATTGATAATGGTATATGCACCCGGGTAGGGCTTAGTTTGTGCACGTATAAAATCCTTAATTTCTTTTGTGCTTTTTGTCCAATCAATTATGCCATCTTCCGGCTTTCGCTGAGGATAAATTCTTAGTTTACTCTTATCTTGTGGCTTAAACTGCAATTGGTACGTTGGATCAAATACCTTTTTCAGTATAACTTTTGAAGCAACTGTCGCTTTTTCGTAAACTTCCTTTATTGTATCCTTATTATTAATTTGAATTGTTTGTTGTTCAATAATATCTCCATCATCAACACCATCATCCAATCGAAATAATGTAACTCCCGTTTCAGTTTCTCCATTAATCATTGCCCACACTAAAGGTGCACCTCCAGCATAATTGGGTAAAAGTGAAGCATGTATTCCCCATGCTCCGTATGTTGCTATTTTTCTGATCGATTGTGGTACCATATAATACCATCCCATTACCAAAATTACATCTGGCTTTAATAAAGCAATTTCTTTTTGGTAATCGTTAATTCTCATCCCCTCAACAGAATCAACAATGTAGTGAGGTATATTAAATTGGTTGGCATATATTGACAAGTCTGCATAATTGGTATTTTCTACTTTTTTCTCTGAATATGAAATATTGAATTGTTTCGGAATCGAAAAAACTCCTACAATTTTAATGTTTTTAATATTTATTAGCGATAGCAACAATGCTTCACTAAATTTGGTACATCCAAGAAATACTATTCTCATAGAAATTTTCTACACCACATTTCAAAACACAGAAAACTCCAAATTAACAAACGATGATTTATATGTTTTTCGGTATGCTCGCGTATTATTCTATGCATATAATCACGATTTATAAATTGTGATGAAACTGTATCATCTTGTAACAATAGTTTACGAACATAATATGCGTTTTCTCCTCTATACCAACTTTCGTCAGGTGCAGAAAATCCTTGTTTCTTTCTATTTAATATTTTTTCAGGTATTAGATTTTCCATAGCTTGCCTCAGCACGTTTTTCCCGTCATTATAATCTAGGTATTTTTGTTTTTTTTTAACCTCATTTTCATCAATCCGGCTTATTTCTTCTTTTAAATTTCCAAGCTTATATTTTACTGGTACTTTTTGAGCAAAATCAACCAAATCATTATCCAAGAAAGGAAACCTTTCTTCTAAACCATTTGCCATTGATAATTTATCACCAACTATTAATAATCCGTGAAGAAAAGTTTTAATTTCAAAATACAAAGAATTATTAATGTGTTCTTCTGGGGTATTGTAACTTAAATTATTATTAAATGTAAATACTCTTTCAAAAATTTCACGTGGTTTATTGGTATCTATATTATTTTTAATAATATCAGTAAATAATTGTGATCTTTCTTGGTCTGGTACTAAGCGTTGCCAAAAACCATAATAGTTATCAAAGAACTCTTTTCGGTTGGTGGAATGAAAAATTCTGTAGTATCGCCATGGATAACCACCAAACAACTCATCACCTCCTGTACCTTGCAGGCAAACCTTAACAAACTTACTGGCTAACCTTGAAATGTAGTAGTTCGGATAAGACATACCAAGACGTAAATCTTCCAAATGATATACTACACGAGGTAAGGACCAAGCCAAATCACCTGCATTAATAACTTGCTCATAATGTTCAGTTTTAAGAAAGTTTGCCATTAATTCTGCATCTCTTCGCTCATCATAGTTGGCTTCAACTCCTGTTACACTACTCATATCAAAACCACATGTAAAAGTGCTAAGCCTATCAACTTCTTTAGCTGCAATAGATGCAATACTGCCTGAATCCATACCTCCTGAAAGATAAGTACCAACCGGTACATCAGCAACCATTTGACGTTTTACAGCCTGCTTGAAATAATGGAGAGTTCCTTCTTTTGCCTCATCAGCAGTCATGTTTTCATTTGGTTTTGTAAAATCATAATCCCACCATGAAACATGTTTTACCAGTGTTGATTCAGAATTAATTTTTACAGTGTTGGCCGGTGGTAATAATATAATACCTTTAAAAAAGGTTTGAAAAGTAAACAAATTCTGAAATGTAAAGTATTCATTTAATGCTTCGGCATTTAATTCTTTTTTAAAATCAGGATGCTTAAGTATGGCTTTTATTTCGCTTGCAAAAACAAGGGTTTTCCCATTAAACCAATAATACAGTGGCTTTACGCCAAAGCGATCACGCGAAAGATAGAGCTGTTGGGTGGGTGTATGCCATGCACCTATTGCAAACATACCATTCAATCTTGGTATAAATTCAATACCGTAGGCTGCAAGTCCTTCAGTAATTACCTCTGTATCTGTTGTTGAAACAAACTGATGTCCTTTTTTGATTAACTCTTTCTGTAATTCACGATAATTATATATGCACCCGTTAAATACAACCACCCAGTTTCCATCTTTTGAATACATAGGTTGGCTTCCTTTTTCTGATAAGTCTAAAATTGAAAGCCTGCGATGTGCTAAACCAATTTGTTGATTCAAATAAAAACCTTCTCCGTCTGGTCCACGATGAGCAATAGCTGAGGACATATTTTTTAAAATATATTCAGATACAGATGTTCCTGATAAATTATATATTCCTGCTATTCCACACATTTATTTTTTAACCAATTTAAAATTACATTTACTGGATATTGATGACCTCCAATGAAAGTATGTATATTTACATTATTATTATTTTTAAATATCATCTTGTTGTTTTTCAACATACTAGTATCCCTATAGAATGAATTGTCATTACTGCCATATGTAAATAAATATTTTGTATTTCTCAAAGAAATCAAACTATCTAATTGATAACTGGAAAATATTGATCTTAAATTCGGAATTACCATTTGATCAAAACCAGATATATAAATAGTATCATTTAAAACAGAGTAGCCGCTTGATATGATTGCAACATTTGGATTAGAAAAAACGGCATTTAACAAACAAGCCATTCCTCCTTGAGATAAACCAGAAATAATAATAAATTTTGACTTACTTTTAAGGTATTTAACTATTGCAACTGATTGAACTAAATAACTGTATCCAAAAGATGAACCATTATTGATCAAAGTATTATAATAAGCATTCCCATTTATTTTTTTTTTACCATTATGCCATGCAAGTATATCCTCGTTTGGTTTTATAAATACATAACAATTCAAATTATTTTTAATAGCAGAATAAAGTCCATAATGATAATTATCTTTATATTCTAAAACAATTGCAGTAGATTGATTTGGATCGCTACCGGGTATAATTAGCCACGCAGTATCTGATTTAATTTGATTAACAAAACTATATGTTTTATATAAATTGCCATACAAACTATAATTTATTACTTTAACATTAAATTTATTTAAGGTAAAAATTGAATCATTTAATATAACAATACTATCAAATAAATTATGACTAAATTTACTAAGAGGCACTTCTATTTCTTTAATTCTATACCATAACTCTGATGGAGAATTTACTTCTTTGTAAATTAATAAGTTTTTATCAATAATATTTTCAGTAAATAATTCATTAAAAAAAGAAATTTCCTTGTAATTGAATGGTTCGGTTTTTAATTTATGATAAATTTTTGATAAATATGAATAAGGAAAGAATTTAAATTTATAAAAAAGTATTCCAAAAATAAAAGCAAAGAAAATAATAAATAAAATTGACTTTTTGGGGTGTTTTTTATGATAACGCTTTAGGCTTCTAATCATAAACTTTTTAAAACATTAATAATATAATCAAAGTCATCTTTAACCATTTTATTATGCAATGGAATAGACATACTGTATTGGTCGCATGCAAATGCACCAGGAAAATCTTTTGGTTTTATACCAAATCGTTTGGCATAAAAATCAAGCATGTGAACGGCATGGGTGCCGGGTCGAGTGGCAATTCCTTTTTGTTGTAATACCTCCATAATGTCGTTGCGTTTTAAGGGTGCAACATTTTCATCAATAAAAGTAACATAGCTTTGCCATCCATGCTTAAAGCCCTTCGGCACTTGTGGTGTGCGAATCCAATGAATATCTGCAAGTTGTTGGGAGTAGTATGAAGCCCAATAATTCCGCTCGTCTATAAACTGATCGAGTTTTTTAAGTTGCACTACACCTATGGCTCCTTGTAAATCAGTCATTCGGTAGTTATAGCCTACTATTTCAAAAGCAGGCAATATATATGGTTTTGGACCATGATGACGTTGCTCCTCTGAAACTGATGCACCATGATTGCGGAGTTTGTCTAATATTGCAGCCAATTCATCATTGTTGGTAGTGATCATGCCACCTTCACCAGTAGTAACCGACTTGCGAGGGTGAAAAGAAAAACATCCAATATCACCAAGGCTGCCAGCAGGTTTATCATGTAAAGCGCTACCTGCTGCACACGCACCATCCTCCACTATTTTCAATTGAGGGTAGTTTGCTTTGATAGTATCCACATCTGCACATAATCCAAATAAGTGAACCGGTATTATGGCTTTAGTTTTTGGCGAAATTTTATTAGCAATTTCATCAATTCGGATATTAAAAGTTACCGGATCTACATCTACAAAAACTGGAGTTGCACCGCAATACATTACAGCATTTGCTGTTGATACCCAAGTAAAAGCAGGTACCATTACTTCATCACCTTGTTTAATTCCAAGCGACACCAATGCAAGGTGCAATGCAGTGGTACAATTCGAAACAGCCAATGCATGCTTTACCCTATGGCGTTGAGCAAATAGTGTTTCAAACTCTTTAACTTTTGGTCCTTGAGTAATCCAACCACTTTCAATTGGGGCTTTAAGGGCTTCCCATTCCTCTTTCCCCATGCTTGGAATGGAGATGGGAATATTACGTTTTTGTTTCATAAGTTAGTTGATTTTTTTTGAGAGTCGCGCCAGTCAATTAGCTTTTGTAATCCTTCGCGCAAATTATAATTATATTTAAATCCAATTTCTTTTTCGGCTTTTAGTCGTGAACCAATTCTATTTTGAACCAACGCACGAGCATCATCTGCACTGTAAGGTTTATATATTACCTCAAGGTTTGATTGTTTTAATTCTAATATCAAATCACACAATTGTTTAATTGAAGTTTGCACTTCTGTGCCTACATTATAAAACCCATGATTAACATCGCTCTTCAATGCATCTATATTGCATCGAGCAACATCCTCAACATAAATAAAATCATACGACTGGCTACCATCTCCATTAATAACAGGTTGCTCATTTGCATCAATTTTATTGAGCATTATTGGTATTACTCCAGTATAAGCGGCCGTCTGATCTTGATGTGGGCCATAAACATTCATATATCTTAATCCAATTACTGGTAAACCAAATCTGTCATTAAAAGCAGTACACATAGCTTCACCTGCTATTTTAGTAGCACCATAAAAATTTTTATTATTAAAAGGATGATTCTCTGTCATTGGTATTTCTACTGCATCACCATATACTGAGGCAGATGAAGACCATATTAATTTCTTAATTTTATTATTCACACATGCTTCTAAGACATTAAAGGTTCCGGCTATGTTTACATCAAAAGCTGTGCGAGGAAAATCTTTACAATGTAGCAACCACATGGCAGCTAAACTGATAACATAATCCATACCTTTCATCGCATCATTTAAAATGTCTATTTCTCTAATATCACCCCCATTAGGATAAAGTTTACATCTTGGATCTTTTAATTGCTCCTTAATATATTCCATCTTTCCTCTGGCGAAATTATCATAGATTAATACTTCAGCTACTTCTTCTTTTAAAAGTTCAGATACTACAAAACTTCCAATGAACCCAGCTCCCCCAATAACCAGAATTTTTGAATTTTTAATATCCATTTTTTTTATAATAATTAATTGTTATTTTTAAACTTTTATACAAATCAGATTCCACAAAATAATCTAAATTATTTTTTGCGTAAGTTATATCTGCTAAACTGAACAAAATATCTCCAGGCCTAACTTTTCCATAAATTGCATTTACAGAGGTACCGGTTATTTCTTTAATCATTTGCCAAAGTTGATTTAAACTTGTTGCTTGACCACAAGCAACATTAAATACATAATGCTTATTAGTTTCCAAGTTTATAAAAATAGAATTAGTATTTATTTGAATAACATTTTGAATTGGAGTAAAATCTCGTGTTATGCTACCGTCTCCATTTATAATTGGAGAAGTATTTGTTAATGCTGCCTTTATAAATAATGGAATTACTGCAGCATATGGACCATTTGGATCTTGTTTAGGCCCAAAAACATTGAAATAACGCATGCCAACTAATGTCATATCATAATTTCTTGCATATGCTTCTGCATATAACTCATTAGCCATTTTAGTTGCAGCATATGGAGAAAGAACTTTTCCCACTTTTGTTTCTACCTTCGGAGACTCAACTAAATCTCCGTAAACTGAAGAAGATGATGCATAAATAAACCTTTTAATATGATTGATTTTAGCAGCTTCTAACATATTTAAAAATCCATTCACATTAACGTCATGCGATGTAATTGGATCTTTTATGCTTCTTGGAACACTTCCCAATGCTGCCTGATGCGTTATTGCATCAATTCCATTACATGCTTTTATACAAATATCCTTATCTCTTATATCTCCCTCAATAAATTCAAACTTTTCATTTTTAATGAACTCTTGAATGTTTTTCAAATAACCCGTTGCAAAATTATCTAAAACCCTTACAAAACTAATTCTCGGATCTTTTAAAAAAGCTTCCACCAAATTTGAACCTATAAATCCTGCTCCTCCTGTTATTAATATTCTCATCTATACATTAATAAAATTTTTGCAAATCCTACAACCTCGCATCAACAATCTCTTTTGGTAAAATACCCTTAACATCATAAACTACTCCTCCATTAACAAAAGCGCGAATATCAATGTTTGCAAACTCTTTATGAGCAACCGCTAATATGGCTGCTTCAAATTTTCCTTCCGGTAACTGATTCAAAACTGATACACCGTACTCGTGTTCTACTTCGGCAGGATTAGCCCAAGGATCAAAAATAACAGGAGTAATGTGGTAGGTTAGAAGCTCTTTTACAATGTCAATAACGCGGGTATTTCTAACATCCGGGCAGTTTTCTTTAAATGTAAATCCCAGTATCAAACAACGAGCATTTTTTACATTTATTTCTTTTTTCACCATCAACTTTACTACTTCTTCGGCTACATAAGCACCCATGCTGTCATTTAGTCTGCGACCTGCCAATATAATTTCAGGATGATAACCTACCTCTTGTGCTTTTTGGGCCAAATAATATGGATCAACGCCAATGCAATGTCCTCCTACTAAACCTGGCTTAAATTTTAAAAAATTCCATTTTGTTGCAGCAGCTTCCAATACCTCGTTGGTATCAATACCCATTTTATTAAATATTTTTGAGAGTTCGTTTACAAATGCAATATTGATATCGCGTTGCGAATTTTCAATAACTTTTGCAGCCTCTGCAACTTTTATACTGGTTGCTTTAAAGGTTCCGGCAGTAATTACACTTTTATACAAACTATCTACTTCATCAGCAATCTCGGGTGTTGAACCACTTGTAACTTTTAATATTTTGGTTACGGTATGTTCCTTATCACCAGGGTTTATTCGCTCAGGGCTATAACCGGCATAAAAATCAATATTGTATTTTAATCCTGAAATTTTTTCAACAACTGGAATACATTCTTCTTCTGTTACACCGGGATAAACTGTACTTTCATACACAACAATATCACCTTTACTTATAACTTTACCAACTGTTTCACTTGCTTTATAAAGTGGAGTCAGGTCAGGACGATTATGTTTATCGGTTGGTGTAGGAACAGTAACAATGTAAACATTACAATCTCTTATTTCATTAATATTGGTTGAACACAAAAGTCCTCTATCAACAGGTTGGTTTCCATTAGTTAATACACTTTTCAATAGACTGTCTTCAACCTCAAGCGTAAAATCATTACCGCTGTTTAATTCATCAACTCTTTTTTGATTGATATCAAAACCAACAACAGGATATTTTTCAGCAAAAGCAACAGCCAAAGGCAAACCAACATATCCAAGGCCAATTATTGCTAATTTTTTATTGTTCATTTTTATTAATCTTTATTTAATCGATTTCCACAATAATAAATCACTTTCGGTAACTACCCTGCTTTTCTCTACCAAGAACTCATCCTCGCTAAAAATAATATAGCGCACTTTTTTATTGATGTGTTTTTCTGATTTTGAAATAAGTGTATGCAAATAATCTTTATTTATATTGCCAACTAATATTAAATCTATAATTAAACTGTCAATACCTTTACCTAAATCCCCAACAAGATATACTTCTTTAAGATCGCCAAGTTTTTCTAAAACATCTTTTATAAGCTTATCAAGTCCGGTAAATTTCATTAATATACTTTGTATATCTTTAAAGAGCGGGTGTTTGGTATTGGCTTTAAAAAATTTTTTATTGCCTTTGGTAAAACTCTCCAATAAATGAGCTTCTTCCAATTTATTTAATTCAATGCGTATAGAATTTGTATTATCACCTAAGTCTGTCTCTAGGTTTCTAAGGTAATCTGCATTGTTTGCGTTCAAGAAAAACTTGAGCAAAACTTTTATTCTGGTTTTAGAAGTAATAAGGGCGTCTAACACAGCTTCGCTTGGTGAGTCCCACTTCGAGGTATGAGACAAACAGAGTTTTTAGAAATAAACCCAATGCAACATTGAGTAAAAAAATTACTCAAAAATAGAAATCAACTTTTAAAAGTCAAGCATAATCACATTAAATAATTGTAATATTTTGTAAAATGCTGATTTTGTTTTGTAAAAATACCTTATTGGTAATTAAGAAAGCATAAAAAAAGCTGCTAACTTTAATTATTCTCTCAAAAATTAGCAGCTTTAATAAGATATATAACGATTTATGCTTTTGCCTGAAGCTTTTCTTTATGCTTTTTAACCTGAGCAACAAGTTTATCAATCAATATATCGGTTGCCGATTCGAATGTATTGCTTTGTTCTTTGGCAAATAGCGGGTTTCCGGGTAAATTAAGCTTTATCTCTACAACTTTATTGGCCCCTGATTGATTATTTTCCAGTTTTAAATATACATCAGAACTAAGTACCCCATCAAAAAATGTCTGGGTTTTTTCAACTTTGTTTTTAATAAAGTCCAACAGTTTTTTGTCGGCTTTAAAGTGGATTGATTGAATGTTTACTTTCATAATAATTGATTTTTTATGGTTTTAAATATGAGCCAAAAGCTCAGAATTTATTCTCGTGGGTGTTTTGTTTTATATACTTGTTTTAATCTTTCAATACTGTTATGCGTGTAAACTTGTGTTGCCGATAGGTTTGCGTGTCCAAGTAATTCTTTTATGGCATTAAGGTCGGCACCATTATTTAGCATGTGAGTAGCAAATGTGTGCCTTAAAACGTGTGGACTTCTTTTTTGCAATGTGCTCACCAAACTAAGTTCATTTTTAACTATTTCGTAAACCCTTTTAGCATATAATTTTTTTCCTTTGTTTGAACACAAAAATGGCATCTCGGGTAAGTTAAGTTTAAATTTCATTTGGTTGTATTGCATAATAAGTTCAATAAGTTCTTTTGTAACGGGTATAATTCGTTCTTTAGCACGTTTTCCAAAAACTTTTACCTGTTTATTATAAATATCAATATCTTTTAATGCTATACTTAATAATTCGCTAAGTCTTATACCGGTTTGGTAAAGCATACTTACAATCAACTTATTTCTTAAAGCCTCAAAATCGACATCATCTATTTTCATATCAAGCAATTGTTGCATTGGTTTTGGTTCAACAAAAACAGGCAATTTTTTACTTGTTTTAGGTGGTTGAATTTTTAGCATGGGGTTTGTTTGAACCAATTGATGCTTTAGCAAGTATTTGTAAAATGATTTTAGAGAACTTATTTTTCTATTTACAGTTCGGGGCGTGTTTTTTTGTTGCATTAATTCGGCTAACCATGATCGAATTATTGAATGCGTAATTTCATTTACATGTTGTATTTGATATAGCTTTTGAGTATAATTTTTAAATTGAGTTAAATCTGTTTTATAGCTTAGTAGAGTGTGTGCCGATTGCCTTTTTTGAAACTGTAAATATTGAAGAAATTCATCAATCAGTTGATTCAGCAACATGGCATAATTGTTTACAACGCAATTTAACAATTTGTTTATATAAAAAAACCGAAACGCAACTCTTAAATTTTATAACCTTGTAAACCAAACAAATAAAAAAAGCCACCTGACAAAAATCAGGTGGCTACATAATCGTAATTTATTAAGTTAAATTTAAATTCCTTCTGATTGTTGTTGAAGGTGTAATTTGTAAGCAGCCCTTATACGTTGTTGACGTTTTTGAATACAAGGCTTAATAAACTGCTGGCGAGCACGAAGTTCTTTTACAACTCCGGTTTTTTCGAATTTCTTTTTAAACTTTTTTAAAGCTCTGTCTAAAGATTCGTTTTCTTTTACATTAATATGCAGCATGTTTGTTCACCTCCTTTCTTTTAAGATTTTGGAGTCGCAAAAGTATGATTTTTAAGTAGAAAAAAAATTAATTTAAATTAAAATTCAGTTTTTTGAAATCATAGAATGTAAAATTAATAAAAAGTTTCACCATTAAAATAAAAAAAAAAGCTAATTAAATAATCATTAATGCTCGCTGTATAATTTAATAATTTCCCTATGCTTATTTGTGCAAAAAACTGTTAATAAGTTGTATCTTAGCCTTATGGAAAACACAGGATTAACTCAGTCCTGGCCATTGATTGCTTACTCTAATTACTCAAAATTATGTTTATGTTGTTTCTCTCAACTAACCTGCAAATGCTACGTTTTTGGGATTTTCGACAATTATATAACCACTAAACAATTAATTCTATGTTGGTAACTATATTTTTGGTTTTTACCGGACTATCATTATCGGTTTCTGTTTTAATAGGCGTGTTTGCTTATTTTAATAATTTATTTGCAAAAGTTAAAGAATGCCCACATTGCCATTCGCATAGCCATAGCATAGTTGTAAAAGGTAAATTTCGCTATACAAAGTGCAATTACTGCAACTACCCAAATTTAAATAATGAGTACGAAAGTAAAATAGATAAACTTTCAGCATATTTAAAATTACAAGATTCGAGAAGAAGTATTATTGCATTTAATACAAATCCCGTTGTTGGAAATAAAAATCCCAAATTGAGAATAAACAATTTGCCAAACAAAACACAATTAATTGATTTTAAAGGTAATGAAAATTTGGCTAAATAATTACACAAGAAGTTTTATCATGAAAAAGGACATATTATATAGCAAATCAATAAAAGTTAGAAAATTTCTGGCTTTATTGATGATGTGTATTGCTTTATTTACTAAAGCTACATTTGCTCAGGTTACTTACGAAACCTTTAAAACGGGTTCAGCCATAATAGACATGGGTGCTGCAGTTCAAACGCCCGGTAATGCTCTAAGGCCTTATGGTTTGGTTTATGATTTAATTAATACCCACGAGGTTCCGATTAAGTGGATTATAAATCCCACCAAGGCATGGCAGGGTACTGATTTTGTTCACAACGGCAAAACTTACAGAGGAGGTCCTTTTGTTGTACCCAAAGAGTATTTAACAGCATCGGTAATTACCAAAATAAACACCTGGGTTTCATCAGGTGTTATTGTTGATTATACGGTATCAGACATTGTATTGCCGGTAAGTGCAACCTTAACTTCAGTTCCACGTTGGACTTTAGATGCACAAAACGGTTCTATTGCTCAAGGTTACTTAAACCGTGCAGGTATTCCGCTAAGCGCATACAATTGGAAAGCACCAAATACACTTGATTGCTGCGATGATTTGTTTGTAATGCCACATGCCGACCCATGCTGGAATACACACGGACACTTACTAAACTGGAATTTAAATTGTAAAGGTGGTATTTGGGCCGGTTGCCACGCTGTATCTGCTTTGGAAAATATGTTTAACCCAAGTAACACAGCACAACAAACAAACTTTTTAATGGAAAAAAATGGTCCTTTAAATCCAACCGGTTGCTATACAAGAAATGCCGCTGTGTTGTGGACCGACCATAGTGCAGGTACCCCTGTTCCTCCTTATTTACAAAATACAGCTTTAGCAAACGAGCCATTTATGCAATTTTTAGGTAGAACCGATGCTGCTACCCAAAATGGTTCGGAACAAATTTTCTTACCTAAATTTGGTTGGAGGTCAACAACTAAAGTTGCCGTTTGGGATCACGATCACCCACAAGTGCCATCGCTGTCTCCGGGGCAAGCAGGTCAAATTATTTACGGACGTGGTTTTGGCGACCCCAACCGAGGTTGGGTAATGTATGAAGCTGGGCACCGATTAGACAGAGCAGACGGCCCTGATAACATTGCAGCGCAAAGAATTTTCTTTAACTGGAGTTTAATTTCAATGGTTGATAAAAATATCAACCTAACTATAACCGGAGCTTCTGCAACCATGGTGGGCGGAGGCTCTTATCCTTTATCAGCAACTGTATCTGGCGGCTCAGGAACATATACCTATTTATGGAGTGCTGTTGATGTAAATGGTAACCCTATTGGTACTTTTAGCCCCAGCGCTACTTCGGCAACTCCAACTTACAATGCACCTACTGTATTAAGCAATACACAAATTTTTATAAAACTTAAAGTAACTGATAATTGCGGAAGAAAAGCATTTGAAAACAAAGCTGTTACATTATTGCCTGCACCAAGACCACCAGTTCTTGGAAATGATTTTGGAAATATAACAGTTGCCTGTGGCGGATCTGGAAGCAGCTTAACTTTAAATGTATTAGCCAACGACTCAGACCCTGATGGTGATCCTTTAACAATTACAGGAGTAACCGGTACAAACGGTACCTGGACACATAATGGAACAACTGTAACTTATACACCGGCACCAAATTTTTACGGAACTGCAACCGCAACCTATACAGTATGTGCTCCAACTCCTTTTTGTGCAACAGCAAATATTACTATTGGTGTTGGAACACCTGATGTTAATGGATGTTACCCCGGCTCTATATACGATTTAGTTTCTACAACCAACGCAAATGCTCATACACAAAACAGTGTAACCAATCCAACAAATGCTTATGTTGAAGATTATGATGCGACTGATGCAACTACTTATGCTGTTTTAGATGCTAATACAGACTCGTTAACATTAGATTTCGGTTCAGTTATAGCTTATGATGTTAATAAAAAAATATCTGTAACTATTGCATCATCAAACCTTACAAGTGTAACCGGTACACTTTATACACGACTAACTAATGGTGGTGCCAGAACATTGTTGGGCACCATTACAAACAGTAATGTAGATGATGAAACAAATTTAGAATTTAATATTCCATC
This sequence comes from Bacteroidia bacterium, assembly GCA_046296495.1. GTDB lineage: Bacteria > Bacteroidota > Bacteroidia > UKL13-3 > UKL13-3 > JBKBLB01. Next base: position 8,540 of record JBKBLB010000010.1, on the reverse strand, counting down.
CGGTGGTTTTAGGTTTTTAACTATTTACCGAACCTCTGGAACTGCTAACTTAAGGGTTGATGCAATGGTTGTAAATACTTACAGTTGTGTATCGGCTTTGCCTGTTGCAGAAAAAGACTTTTTAAAAATTAATGAAGATAACCCGGGTACTATTAATGTTTTGGCTAATGATTTAATCCCCGGTAATCAGGAAGTTAATATATTTATTATTTCAGGACCTAAAAGAGGTCATGCAAGTATAAACCCTGATAACACCATATCATATATTAATAACACTGATATAAGTGGCTATGACACCATTGTTTACAGGATTTGTACACCGGAAAACTTATGCTCTCAAGACAGTTTAATTATAGAAATTGTTGATGATGCCTGTTCTGCCGGAACATATAAACAATTAACATTAAGTTCACCAACTACTATTACCATCTCTGACAATGCTGTTACTGAAGACAATATGATTCGTAGAGATAGAGCAACTACAAATTATGCTACCGGTACTACAGCAGAATTAGGAAAAAGAGGAAACAAAGAACGCAGGTTTATCTGGAGACCTTTGTACCCTAATTTTTCTACTTTAGTTCCAAGTGGTGCAACTGTTACCAATGCAACATTTAAAATAACTCAGGCATCAAGTGGAGATAATGTTTCTTTAACATTTTCAGCACACGAGATAACCCAAAGTTGGTTAGAAAGCCAGGCAACATGGAATAACCGCCAAACCGGAACCCCATGGACTACAGCAGGTGGTACACACCTCGCTGGAGCTTTAGATACTAAAACCCAATCAATGGGTATAGGTGTTTCTTCTACATTTACTGTTACCAGTTTGGTTCAAAAATGGGTAAACAACTCAAGCACAAACAACGGTATTTTAATAAAACAAGCCGGTACTGTTGATAAAAGACATATTATTGGAACTTCTGAAAATTCTAATGCTTCATACAGGCCAGTACTTACAGTTACATTTGTAACACCTTCTTTAACTTGTGTTTCTATACCAAACCGTGCACCTATGGCTATGCCAAATTGGGACACTACAAAAAGCACTACTCCAAAGTTAATCCCAGTTTTAGCCAATGATACAGACCCTGACGGTAATACGCTTTCAATTTTATCAATTATTGGGCCTGTAAGCCTTGGTTCGGCAACCATAAGCGGAACCAATATTTTATTTACACCAAGTGGTACTTCTACAGGTATAAGTAAATTTAGGTATGTAGTTTCTGATGGAACAACCTTTGATACAGCTTTTGTAAATGTAGTAATTAAAAATGCCGCTCCTATAGCTAATAAAGATACATTAATGATGAATTCGGGTTCAAGCAGAACCAAAAACATTACATCAAATGATTCTGATACTGATGGTCCCGGTTTTGGAAACCCTGTAATTACAGTTGCCCCAAAAAATGGAATTGCTACAACATCGGGAGCTAATTTAACATATACCCCTAATAGCGGCTTTACCGGTTTTGATACTTTAATTTATCAAATTTGTGAAACCTCATCAGTTTGTGGAGAAGACCCACTTTGTGATACAGCAATTGTTATTTTATTTGTGCAGAACCAAAAACCTAAAGCTAAAAACGATACAAGCGAAATATACCCTTGCGAAACAGTTGAAATTCAGGTTTTAGCAAATGATAATGATCCTGAAAACGGGCAACTTACAGTAACAATATTAACACCGCCAAACCCTGCACATGGAACAGCAACAACAAACGGTACTACAATTACATTTGTCGCTAATCCTAGCTTTACAGGTCCAAAAGCTGAAATTACTTATGTAATATGCGATAACGGATACAATATTTTATGCGATACAGCCAAAGTTATCATTCTTATACCACCTGCCGGTAACCTGCCTCCGGTTGCTGTTAACGATTTTGACACAGCAGGTGTAAATTACCCTGTTTATTATGATATTTTAACCAACGATTCTGACCCAAACAATGATAATTTTGAACCACTTCTTTCAGTAACTCCACCACTTTTACAACCTGCAAACGGTACTGTAAGTTTATTGCCAAACGGTTTATTATTCTATACGCCAAATTATGGTTTTGTTGGAACCGATTCAATGGATTATGTTATATGCGAAGTGCCGAATGTAAATCCAGGCTGTAGTGTAACCATTACTCCACTTTGCGATACAGCCCGTTTTTATATAACCTATCAAAGAGGTCCTAACAATACAACCCCTGTAGCTAACTGGGATGCTGCTTCTACTTTACAAAATACTCCGGTAAATATTTTAGTATTAAACAACGATAATTGGGGAACTGATGGACCGGGTTCATTATCTCCGGCAATTATTAAAAATACTGATCATGGTGTATTAACTTTGAACAATAACGGAACACCCGGAGATCCAACAGATGATTATTTTGTTTATACACCAAATCTTAATTATTATGGTAAAGATACATTTATTTATAATATATGTGATTTTGATGGTGAATGTGACACTGCCATAGTTTATATCGATGTAATTCCTGTACTTTCAGACTTACAGGTAAATAAATCAGCTAGCAATCTTACGCCTTTGGTTGGTTCAAACGTAACATTTACAATTACTGCAACCAACAACGGTCCTAGCGACAATACCAATGTTATTGTAAATGATGCAATACCAAGCGGATATACTCTTGTAAGTGTAACTCCTTCCACCGGAACATGGAGCGCCCCGAATTGGACTATAGGAAATTTAGCAAACGGAGCATCTGCCACATTAACTGTTATAGCTACAGTAAATGTAAGTGGCACTTATGCAAATACAGCCACTATTACCGGCTATCAACCTGATCCTAACAACACCAATAATACCAGCACATCAACTCCAACTCCACAGCCGGTTACTGACCTTGCCGTTACCAAATCGGCCAGCAATATGACCCCTAATGTGGGTTCGTCTATTACTTTCACCGTTACGGCTTCTAACAACGGACCTAGCAATGCTACCGGTGTGGTGGTGGCTGATGCAATACCTGCCGGTTATACCGTTTCTTCGGTTACGCCTTCTACCGGTACCTGGTCGGCTCCTAACTGGACCATCGGCAACCTTGCCAATGGAGGCTCGGCTACCTTAACTGTGGTGGCTACCGTTAATGCTTCAGGCCCTTATACCAATACTGCTACCATCACTGGTAACGAAACTGACCCTAACCTTGCCAATAACTCGGCTTCGGTTACCCCTGCTCCTGTGCCGGTTACTGACCTTGCCGTTACCAAATCGGCCAGCAACATGACCCCTAATGTGGGTTCGTCTATTACTTTCACCGTTACGGCTTCTAACAACGGACCTAGCAATGCTACCGGTGTGGTGGTGGCTGATGCAATACCTGCCGGTTATACCGTTTCTTCGG
>JBKBLB010000010.1:0-5075 GCA_046296495.1 Bacteroidia bacterium | reverse complement strand
TCGGCTACCTTAACTGTGGTGGCTACCGTTAATGCTTCAGGCCCTTATACCAATACTGCTACCATCACTGGTAACGAAACTGACCCTAACCTTGCCAATAACTCGGCTTCGGTTACCCCTGTTGTAAATGATTTGCCAATTGCAAACAAAGATTACTTTACTACAGATGAAGATGTTGTTTTAAGTGGAACTGTAGTTACCAATGATTACTTGAGCAATGACGGACCGAACACATTTAACATATCTTGTTTATTGTGTTCAAGCGTTCCTCCTTCTACCGGTTCTTTAGTATTCAATACAGACGGAACATTTACTTATACTCCAGCTCCAAATTACAATGGAACAACTTCATTCATTTATCAGATTTGTGATAATAATGGCGACTGTGATACAGCTATTGTATTTATAACAGTAACACCTGTAGATGACCAACCATTAGCTATTCATGATTTTGCTACTACTAGTGAAAATACACCTGTTAATGTTAATGTAACAGCAAATGACGATTTTGGTGGAGACGGTCCTTCTATTGGTTCAATAAATATTACACAAAATGCCAATAATGGAAACGCTGTTGTAAACAATAACGGAACACCAACTGACCCAACTGATGATTTTATCATTTACACTCCAAACAATGGCTTTACAGGCTTAGATACATTAATTTACCAAATATGTGATATTGATGGTGATTGTGACACTGCCTTGGTTGTAATTGAAGTATTACCATCTACACTAAGTGTTAGTTGCAGCGTAGTAAATAATGTTACATGTGTAGGCGGAAACAATGGTTCTGCAACTGTAAGCGTATCTGGAGGAGTTGCTCCTTATACTTATGCATGGAGCAATGGACAAAATACTCCAACTGCTGTTAATCTAACTGCAGGTACTTATTCAGTAACTGTAACAGATGATATAGGTGTTACAAGAACCTGCACTGTAAATATAATTGCTTTACATAGCAACCCTCCTGCTGCCGTTACAGTACCTGACCCTCAACAATGCTTAAGCAGCAATGTGGTTACATTCTATGTAAATACATTTAGCGATGATACTCGATACTACTACAGCTTTGGCGATGGAGAGGTTGACAGCAACTCGTTAACCAGCATGGTTTATACATACAGTACCGCAGGAACATTTAACTACAGCGTTCTTGCGAAAGATACAGTTACAGGTTGCAATTCAACATTTAACGGTACAGTTACAATTTGGCCTCAACCAAATGCTGCTATGGCTCTTACAACACCGGCTATACAATGTTTAAATGGCAATGTGTTTGTGTTTAAAAACAACAGCAATATTGTAAGTGGCTCAATAGCTAATAATTATTGGGTATTTGGCGATGGTAACGATTCGCTTGTATTTAACAACGACTCAATGGTATATAGCTATAATGCAGCCGGAACATACAGTGTAATTTTATTTAGCACATCTGATAATAACTGTACAAACAGCGACACTATAATTGTTGAAGTAAAACCTAATGCAACAGCCGGATTTACCGTAAACGATGTATCGTGTGACCCAACCAGAACTGCTGTATTTACCAATACCTCAACCAATGCTACTTCATATTTATGGAAATTTGGAGATGGCAATACTTCAACGATTGCTAATCCAACACATATTTATGCAACCAATGGCAGCTATGATATAAGATTAATTGCTTACACACCTTTTGGATGTAACGATACCATTACACAAAATGTAATTATTGCTCCGGTTGCTAGTATTAATTTTAACTTTGACATTCAAGCATGCTCGCATGATGTTAACTTTAATAATCTTTCTACCGGATTAAATACATACGAGTGGGATTTTGGTGACGGCAATACTTCAACCGATTTCCACCCAACACATACTTACGCAGCCGAAGGCTTATATGATGTAACATTAATTGCTACAAGTATTGGCGGGTGTAAAGACACAATTATAAAACAAGTAAACTTCCAGGTAATACAACCAACCGCAAACTTTACCTATACAGTACTTGATTGTGATGGAAACCTTGAATTTACAAACCTTTCAACCAATGCTGTTGAGTATGTTTGGGATTTCCAAACCGGTGTAGTTTGTACCTATTCGGTAAATAACATTATCAGAAACTTTGGCCCTGGCACATACCATGTAAGGTTAATTGCAAAAGGTTTAAACTCTGATTGTGCTGACACATTTGCCGTTAATATTGTTGTACCTCCAAAACCAATTGCAATTTTTAGCAGCCAACCAAATATGTGCACCAAGTCTTACATCTTTAAAAACTTATCGTACTTCGCAACTGATTATGAGTGGAATTTTGGCGACCCTGCTTCAGGCTTGGCTAATACTTCTACCTTGGCTGAACCTACACATACATTTACCTCAAACGGAACTTATATTGTTAGATTAATTGCAACTTCAGGAGCTTGCCATGATACCATTTACGATACAATAAATGTTGATGACAGTGGAATAATGCCTAGCGCTGCATTTACTTATACAGATGTAAGTACATCGTGTTTAAATGTTATTAAATTTAACAATAACTCTACCGATGCGGTAAATTATGTTTGGTTATTCCACGATGGTTCTTCGGTAAGCTTTGCTGAACCTACTAAAACTTATCCTTGGGCAGGAACATACAAAGTAACCCTTATTGCAATATCGGCTTCAGGCTGTATTGATTCGGTTTCGATGAATGTAAACATTGCACAAGACAGAGATGGTGCACTTGCAAGCTTTAGCGTAAACGATTCTGTTCAATGTTTGAAAGGTAATAACTTTAATTTCTATAACAACTCAATTTATTATGGCAATAGTTGGATTCCTAAATATTACTGGGATTTTGGCGATGGAACATTTGATACTACCAATACCTTTATATTTAACAAGAAATATGACACAGCAGGTGTTTACACAGTAAGGCTTGTTGCCGTATCGGTAAGTGGTTGCCGTGATACAGCTTATCAAACCGTTAGGGTTAAACCTTCTGCCAAACCTTCTTTCTATGCCGGTACACTTTGTACAATGACTGCCCAAATAACCAATACTTCTACCGAAGCAACCGATTATTTGTGGAATTATGGCGAAAACAACAGCATTGTATTAAACAATAGTACTTTCCACACTTATACATACAGTAATACAGGATGGCATATTATTAAACTGATTGCTCTTGCCGCCAATGGCTGCCATGATTCGGTAACTGTACCAGTATTTCCATTTAATGGAGATAAACCAACAGCAGATTTTGAATGGGATACTGTTGCTTGCTCAGGTGCAATTAAATTCAAAAGCACTTCGTGGGCTGCAACCGAGTTCCAATGGTTCTTTGGAGATGGCTCACCCATGTTCTATGGTTACGATCCAACTCATCCTTATGCTGTTGCCGGATTATACAATGTAATGTTGGTTGCATCTAACGGACCTGGTTGTATAGATACAGTACATAAAGTAGTAGCTGCACCAGCAGGTGTTGATGCGATTATTCCAGATGCTGATTTCGAATATAAGGTAACACCTTGTACCAATATCATTTCTCTAATCAACAAATCTTACCAAGCTACCGGATACCAATGGTTCTTGAACGACAGCTTAATTGCTACCACCACCAATGCAACCATTAACAATCCTCCAATTGGTGGACATAAACTTACCCTAGTTGCATTTAACGGTATATGTACCGACACCATGCACCAATATGTTGTTATACAAGGAAAACCAGTTGCAAACTTTACAACCTTAAGTAATGCATGTTCAAGAAGTATTGTATTTAACAGTGTATCGCAAAATGCCGTTACCTATAACTGGCACTTTGGCAATCCTTTATCGAGCAGCAATACTGCAACAGGTGCAATAGCGGCTCACACATACAATACCAATGGTACATATTTTGTAAAATTGGTTGTTACAAACAATGCGGGTTGTGCCGATAGTATAACTAAACCAGTTGCTGTAAACGGTAATGTAAACCCAATACGTGCAAGCTTTAATTATAACTACAATACATGCGATTGTCCTAACTCAAACAAAATTGAGTTTGACAATACATCGCAAGGCACAGGTTTACGATTCTTATGGAATTTTGGTGACGGAAGAACTTCAACCCAACGCAATCCACACAAAGGATATGCCGATACCGGTTGGTTTACCGTTACTTTAACAGCATACGATTCGAATGGTTGTGCAGCTACCGCTTCGGCACACGTTTACATTCCTCCTACTGCTCACGGACCAAGTGCTGGTTTTGCTACCGATGTTCAACGCCAATGTATTACCAGCAACAATTACAACTTCTACAATACCTCTGTTTATCTTGGTACAGGAAGCTGGATTAATAAATACTACTGGTATTTTGGCGATGGCACCTTTGATACCTTAAATACTTCAACCTTTAATAAAACTTACGCTACTCCGGGAACATATACGGTAATGCTTGTAGCTGTTGCAGCAAACGGTTGCCGCGATACCATGACTATGGATGTAGTGGTTGAACCGGTGCCATGTACAGGTGTTATATTTGCTAACAATACCTCTCCTTCACTTGGCAATCACTTTGGGGCTAAACCTATAAACGATGTTATAAATAGCAATAAAGATGTAACCAAAGATGCCGCTAATGTTGGTATGATTTTATATCCTAACCCATCGAGTGGTAACTTTACGGTAGAGTATGGTGTAGCTTTAAAAGGCAATATTACCATTAAGGTTTACGATATGTTTGGTAAAGAAGTTACATACAGTTTCAATACCAAATCTCCGATTAAATCAATACCGGTTAACGACCTAAACCTTGCTGATGGTAAATACTTTGTTACACTTTACCAAAACGGAGAGTACCTGGGCAAACAAAGTGTGATGAATGTGAGGTAAAAGAACCAAACAAAACACTTAATAAACGAAGCGAAAATCCTAAGATTAATGTGGATTTTCGCTTCGTCTTTTTTACTAAGAAAAATTTGTAAAAAGCTGATCTCCCGACTTTGACACCTAATCACAAAACTGTCTCTTGAAACCCTTGTAAATACTGGATTTGTTGTTTGATTTTTCAAAAACGTGGTGCGAAAGATTTTTGCCGTTTTAGTTGTTAACGA
>JBKBLB010000009.1:0-92880 GCA_046296495.1 Bacteroidia bacterium | reverse complement strand
AATCTGAAATCCTATAACCAGTAATTTGTTTATTACATCTGGAATTAACTTGGTTAAAAAGTCTTTTAGTTTATCAATGCTTTCTTTACTAAAAATATCAAGTTCAAAATATTCTTTTAAAAGATTATTTAGTTGATGTAAATTATTTAAAAGCGATGTTTCATCTTTTAATATGTGAGCAAGTTTTATATACAATAATTCAAATAAATAAATTAGCGGTAAAATTATTACAACCATAGAACCAAGCATAATTAACAACGCAGCAATTGTTTCATTCCATCGGTATCGGTCGGTTAATCGCCACATAAAACCTTTTAAAACCTGATGAAAAATGATAGCACCAAGAAATGGAACAAGAAAATCTAATAAAAAATAAAATAAAACCAATGCGGCAATAAGTAATGTAAAAAATGCAGCGCGTTGTTTTTCTTTTTCGGTTGAGTTTTTGTTAATCATGATTAGCAGGTTCAACAATAATAAATCACAAAAATTTAAAAATTAACATTTTTGTAGTTTTTTGCAACATAAATGGTACGTATTTTTTATAGGCAAGGCAATAAAGTACTAAAAGAAACCGATGTTAGACAACTTGGTCAAATACCAAATATTATGTGGATTGATCTTCAAAACCCTACACTTGAAGACGAAGAATGGGTTGAAAGTAAATGTGGTATTAGCATACAAACTCCTGCCGAAATTCAGGAAATTGAAACATCATCGAGGTATTTTGAACGCTACAATGAGATTACCGTTAACTCTACATTTTTAAAACTTGAAGACGGCAACTTTACCAAACATCCGGTTTCGTTTATTTTAAAAAATAATACGCTTGTTACATACAGGCAAAGCGACCTAAGCACTTTTGCCGATGTAAACCGAAAAATAAAAACCAATAATGAAAATTTTACATCGTGCTATGATGTTATGATGATGATACAGGAAACACGCATAGATCTTGATGCAGATATGATAGAGCGTATGAGCGGAGAGGTTACCACTTTTAGCAGAAGACTGGCAGAGGCAAACCCTAATTCTTATACCGATTTGCTGATTGATATTACAACTTTACAAGAAAACACCATGGCATTACGCGAAAGTATGGTTGATAAGCAAAGGGTATTGAGCTACCTACTTAAAAGTGTTTATTTTCCTGAAGATAAAAAAGGCCGTTTGCGTATAGTAATTAAAGATATAAACTCGTTGATTGAACATACTACGTTTACGTTTGAGCGTTTAGAATACTTGCAAAATACCATTACAGGTTTAATTAATATAGAGCAAAATAAAATAATAAAACGCTTTACAGTTTTTACCATTGCATTTTTGCCCCCTACGCTAATATCAGGAATTTTTGGAATGAACTTTGGCTTTATACCAATGAGCGAATGGAGTGCAGGTTTTTTTATAAGCATAATGCTCATGTTTGCATCTACTGGCAGTGTTTTACTTATTTTTAAACGCAAAGGCTGGATTTAAAGCAGCTTTTCAATAGCCTTAGTTATACGGCTACTTGTAGGGCTGGTAATACTTAAATAATAATCAACAACCCTTCCGTTTTTATCAATTAAATATTTATGAAAATTCCACTTTGGCGATGTGCTTATTTTACCGTTTTGTTTTTTGTCAGAAAGGTACTTGAATAATGGATGAGCAAATTCTCCTTTCACTTTTACTTTATCAAAAACCGGAAATGTAGTTTTATATTTTTCGCTGCAAAAATGCTGTATTTCTTCGCCCATCAAAGGTTCCTGTCCGCCAAAGTCGTTGCTCGGAAATGCCAAAACTTCAAAACCTCTGTCTTTATAGGTTTTATATAATATTTCCAAATCTCTGTATTGAGGAGTAAATCCACATTCGCTGGCCGTATTTACAATTAAAAGCACTTTTCCTTTATATGCATCAAGGCTTATTTCGTTTCCGGCTAAATCTTTAACTTTAATATCGTAAATGGTGGTTTTTGGTGTATCAGACATTGCGTATATCATATAAAGTACTGTAAAAATTAACATCAACTTAAATAACTATTTAAATCACACAAAGTTTTTTTACGCTTTAAATTGCTATCAATTTTCTACCATAAAGCCTATAATTGCAAAAAATAAGAAATCATTAATGAAATACGATGTTACTGTTATAGGATCAGGGCCGGGTGGTTATGTTGCCGCTTTACGACTTGCGCAGTTGGGTTTTAAAACCGCCATCATAGAAAAATACAATACACTGGGTGGCACATGCCTTAATGTTGGATGCATTCCAAGCAAAGCCATGCTCGATTCGTCTGAACACTACCATAATGCAACTCACAATTTTAAAACTCATGGAATTGATATTAGCGGAGATATTGTTGTAAACCTTAAGCAAATGGTTGAACGCAAAAATTCTGTTGTAAAACAAACCTGCGATGGTATTGACTACCTGATGAAAAAAAACAAAATTGATGTTTATCATGGCTTAGGTTCATTTATAACCAAAAACCAAATAAAAATAAGCGGAGACAAAGAACTTATAATTGAAACCGATAAAACCATTATTGCAACAGGCTCAAAACCGGCTACTTTACCCGGAATTGAAATAGATAAAAAGCGAATTATAACAAGTACCGAAGCGCTAAATTTAACCGAAGTACCTAAAAGCATGGTTATAATAGGAGGGGGCGTAATTGGTTTAGAACTAGGTAGCGTTTATGCTCGCCTGGGTACAAAAATTACTGTTGTAGAATATACCAACAGTATAATACCAACTATGGATGGGGCATTGGGCAAAGAATTACAAAGGGTTTTAAGAAAATTAGGTTTCAATTTTCATTTAAATCACAAGGTAAAAAGTGCTGTAAGCAAAGGCAAAGAGGTAACAGTAAAAGCCGATAACGAAAAAGGAGAAGAAGTAAGTTTTAAAGCCGAATATTGTTTGGTAAGTGTTGGGCGTAAACCCTACACCGAAGGCTTAGGACTTGAAAATATTGGCCTTAAAACCGATGAACGAGGCCGTATTGAAACCGATAACCATTTACAAACGGCCATACCCGGTATTTATGCCGTTGGCGATGTGGTAAAAGGAGCCATGCTTGCACACAAGGCCGAAGAAGAAGGCGTTTTTGTTGCCGAAACCATTGCAGGCCAAAAACCGCATATAAATTACAACCTTATACCCAATGTGGTTTATACATGGCCCGAAGTTGCCGGAGTAGGAAAAACCGAAGAAGAACTTAAAAAAGAAGGCATAAAATATAAAGCTGGTCAGTTCCCTATGAGAGCACTTGGCCGCGCCCGTGCCAGTATGGATATTGACGGATTTGTGAAAATTTTAGCACATGCCGAAACCGATGAAGTTTTAGGCGTACACATGATTGGCCCACGTGTAGCCGATTTAATTGCAGAAGCAGTTACAGCCATGGAATTTAGGGCAAGTGCCGAAGATATAAGCCGCATGAGCCATGCTCACCCAACCTATGCCGAGGCCGTAAAAGAAGCCGCATTAGCAGCCACTGCTAATCGTGCGTTACATATTTAATGTTTCGTTTTATCTTGAACCGATAATGATAGAACTGCAAACCGATTTTAATCGCTATTTTAAACAACAATACGATACAACCGTAGAATTTATAATTCCATTTATTGCTGAACACAAAGCCATTGATGGATGCAAGTTTTTGGAAGTTGGCAGCGGATATGGAGGCATCTGTAAAGCTTTTGCCGATAATGGTTGCAGGGTTACCGGAATAGAACTTGGCAAAATGGCCAGCAATATAAGCAAAGATTTTTTAAAAGAAGATATAACAAAGGGAATCATATCCATTATAAACAGTAATGTGTATGATATTGACCCCGAAAAAGATTTAGAAGAAAAATTTGATATTATTCTGCTTAAAGACACCATTGAGCACATACACAATCAGGATAAGTTTATACAACACATTATACATTTTTTAAAACCCGATGGTGTAATATTTTTTGCTTTTCCACCATGGCTTATGCCTTTTGGCGGACACCAGCAAAGCCTTGATAATAAATTTTTACATAAGCTGCCTTATTTTCATATTTTGCCAATGCCCATTTACAAAGGCATTTTAAAACTATTTGGCGAAAGCGAAGGGCGTATTGCTGATGTATGCGAAGTAAAAGATACAAGAATTAGCATAAACAGGTTCGAACGTATTATAAAAAATGCAGGATTTAAAATTCTTAAACGTGAGTTTTACTTAATAAATCCAAGCTACAAACATAAGTTTGGCGCAACACCTAAAAAGCAATTTAAATGGCTTGCTGCCATACCCTGGTTTAGAGATTGGTTTACCACCACTTGCTATTATTTATTAACTCCTAACAATTAATTTTATTTATATATAACAAAAAAGGCTGCCTTTAAGGAGCAGCCTTTTTCTTTATTAGTTATTAAATGATTATTCGGTTACGATTAAACGCTCGGTTGCCGATACTTTGCCGTTGGTAATATTTACAAAGTAAACTCCGGGTTTTAATGAAGTTAAATCAATTGGAAATTCGTTATTTCCTGCTTGTGCAATACCAAAATCAATATGTTTTACTGTTTGTCCAACCATGTTTATAATGCTTGCAGTTGTATTGGCAGTTGCTTTTGCATTAAAACGAACAAGTGCTTTTCCTTTTGCTGGGTTTGGATAAATTCCTACAATATCAACACCTGGCTCGTTTATGCCAACGCCAATATTGCCTATTACGCTTAAATGATAATAAGTTTGAACAAAGAAATCTCTAACAAAAGCATTGCCGGATACAAAACCATCCCAACCATTGCTTGTTGGAGCATAAGCAGCCCAACGTGGAAATAATAAAGTGGTATTGTAATAAATTTTATTATCCCAGTTTAGACCCTCTCCGGCAATTGCATAACGCATGCCAAAGTAATTTGAACGTCTGGCTGGAACAGGATTAGCAATTGGGTCACGGCTGTATCTGAAAATTGCAGTATCTCCATTTAAAACAGCAGGAATACCGGTGTTAAAATGAAAACTAAAACCTGTTAAATTATCGGTTGTTGTGCCGTTAGGGCTTGCATTAATTTGTATGCCTGCAGGTGCTTTTAATACACATATTTTTGTAAACCATCTATTTTCAAAACCTCCTGCATTATTAATTACTTGGGTAGTATCGGCTATGCCATTATCACCTCTGTCAAGTAAATATGTTTCCATTGCATTATATGAATTTGCACCGGGAATTCTTCTTTGTCTGTTCCAATCTTGAACCGGTAAAGCCAATCTGTCTTGTGATTGGGTGAATGATAATTTGCGAATTTTATTACCGGCATAGTAAGCTACACGTAAAGTATCTACAACGGGAACCATATTCCCATTTCCATCGTCAACTTTATCAACATTTCTTACATACAAATATGCAAAACCAACCGAATCTAAACGATAGCTGTTAAATCTTGATAACTGATAGCTGTCAAAATCGGTTAATTGAATCAAATCGTCTTTTGGGTCAAGGATACCTCCGCCACCAAACCAAAAATTGTAACCAACAGTTCCGTCTTCAGAAATTTCTCGGTGCAAAGAGTCGCCATTCATAAATGCAACAAATGTTTCTAAGCTAGTACCAACATTTGATCGGCTGGCCATTGCCAACCAGTCGTACCAACCGATAGGGTTATCAAGGTTAGCGGTAGTATTATTCTTAATTCTTTCCGGATTTACCAAACCCATATCTTTGTAGGGTTTTACTTCAATTGCAACTTTTTGCGCAAACGATGCTGTTGCAAATGTTGCCAACGCACAAACTGATAATAGAATTCTTTTCATTTTCTGGTTTTTAGATTAATTTAAAGTGTACGAATATATTAATTTATGATTATACAACAATAGTTTTAATTTTTTTGCATTTGGTTGCATCAAGGTTATTTATCAACCCAAACTCCATCTTCTTTTATAAGTTCAATTAGTTCGTTTACAGCATTTTCGCTTGATAAACCTCTTTTTACGATTTCTTTGCCTCGGTATAGGGTAATTTTTCCAACACCACTGCCTACATATCCGTAATCGGCATCGGCCATTTCTCCGGGTCCGTTTACTATACAACCCATAATGGCAATTTTTACGCCTTTTAAGTGGTCGGTATGCCTGCGTATCAAGGCTGTTGTTTCCTGTAAATCAAACAATGTGCGACCACAACTTGGGCAGCTAATGTACTCGGTTTTGCTTATACGTGTTCTGCTTGCTTGCAATATGCCAAAAGCAATATCATTTATTCGTTTAGGTTCAACCAAAGGGGCATTTATCCAAATACCATCGCCAAAACCATCAGTAAATAAAGTGCCTGCATCTGTTCCTGCATACAACATGGTATGTTCTAAATCGTAATTTTTATAGGTTCTTTTTATAATTACAGGTAAATTAATATTATTTGTAAGAAGCCATATAAAGGCGTTGCGTAAACCTGTATATGCCGCGTTGTTAGCAATATCCAATACCAATACAATATTTTCTATTTTGGTAATATTTTCAACCAATTCATGGTTAAGTTCTTCGGCAAATAAGCTTACAAAGTTTAGTGTTTTTGAGTATGAAACCGGAACTGAGTTTGCAAAATGAGTTGAAGTAAATAACGGAAATGAATTTATTTTGTCTTTACAGTTTTGCCAGGTTTGGGCATTGTAAACAGCTTTTAAGCCCATTGGCAACATAAAAGAGCATTCGTTTTCGGCAAGATAAACATAATCTGCACCAAGCTCCGTCATGCTCCATTTATCGGTTTCGGTATTAAAAATATGACCGATTTCAGCAAGGTTGGTTTCGGTTAAATGCTGTATTGAACCAAAATCTGCAATTACACGCGGTACCTGATTGCCACCTATGTTAAATATTTCTTTGGTTTGCCTTCGATTGTACTGATAAGGATTATATAAAGCAAAATCGGCATTTTCGGGTTTTAAAGGTTCGTGTTGGCTGCGGTTATCATATCTTTTTGCAAGCTTTTGAGCAACCGGAACTTCAAATTCTGGGTCTTCGGTAAGGCTTACACGAATGGTATCTCCAATGCCGTCTTCAAGCAAAGCGCCAATACCCAATGCACTTTTTATACGTCCATCATCACCATCACCAGCTTCGGTTACACCGAGGTGCAGCGGATAGTGCATGTTATTTTGGTTCATAACTGCAACCAATAAACGATATGCTTGTATCATTACTTGCGGGTTGCTGGCTTTCATGCTCAGTACAATATTTTTATAACCTTCGTCTTCGGCAATGCGCAAAAACTCCATTGCGCTTTCTACCATACCCATCGGGGTATCTCCATACCGGCTCATTATACGATCGCTAAGGCTGCCATGATTGGTACCAATACGCATGGCGGTTCCGTATTCTTTACAAATTTTTACAAGCGGAACAAATTTTTCTCTAATGCGTTCAAGTTCTTCGTTGTATTGTGCATCGGAATATTCAATAATGTTAAATTTCTTTTTATCGGCATAGTTGCCCGGATTTATGCGAACTTTTTCAACAATTCTTGCAGCAAGTTCGGCAGCATTAGGAGTAAAATGTATATCGGCAACCAATGGTACTTTTATGCCTTGTTTGGTAAGTTCTTTTTTAATTTCGGCCAGATTTTGTGCTTCGTTTATACTTGGTGCTGTTAGCCTTACCAATTCGCAACCTGCATCAACCATTCTTTTTATTTGCGCTACCGATGCTTCTGTGTTCATGGTATCGGTTGTTGTCATACTTTGTATGCGAATGGGGTATTCGCTACCCATTTTTAAATCACCAATATTTACTGTAATGGTTTTTCTGCGTTTATATTTGGTGTAGCTTTCGCAATATTCACGGTATGATATTAGTTTTGTGGTTGTTGCGTTCATTGCCTTAAGAAACAATTTTTTACAAAAATAGATTTTATGGTATTAATTTTTGGTTCAGGTAATTTGAACTTTGCTTATTAAAATTACCTTGGCCATTCTTTCTTTTAAGTCGTCAGGGTCAAAGGGTTTTAAAATTAAATCGGCCATACCTGCTTTCATCAGTTTATCTCTTACTTTATCATTATTATCGGCAGTAAGTGCAATTACCGGAATGTTTTTAATGGTTTCGTTGTCGCTTTCTTTTATGTGTTTTGTAGCTTCAATTCCATCCATTTCGGGCATGTGCACATCCATTAAAATCAAATCAAAAGTTTCGGCTTTAACACGTCTTATGGCATCTAGGCCGTTTATTGCAATTTCTGTTTTTAAACCCCAGTTTTGTAAAAATTGCTTTAATACCAAAATATTCATTACATTGTCTTCAACAATTAATACTTTATTTCCTTTAAGAATATTATCATATTCAAGCAATTCTTTTTCACGGGGCGATAGTTCAGGTTTGGCTATTTCGAAATTTAAACTAAAACTAAAAATTGAACCTACATTTTCTTGAGATTGCAGGTTTATGCGGCTGCCTAATGCTTCGATAATTTTTTGCGATATGGATAAGCCCAAACCAACACCTGTGCTTTTTCTGTTCAAATCGGCTTCAGCCATCACAAAACTGTTGAATATGGCGTGTTGATTTTTTTCATTAATACCAATTCCGGTATCTTTAACTTCAAAATGTATCAAAACGTTGTTTAGGGTGCTTAATTCGCGAGTAACCCTTAAAGATACTTTACCTTTTTGAGTAAATTTTATACCGTTACTTACCAAATTAATAATAACCTGATTTATACGAAGTGGATCGCCAATAAGTTTATCGGGAATGGTTTCATCAATATATAATTCAAATTCAATTCCTTTTTCAATGGCATTAAGTCTAAAAAGGTCTTTTATATCTTTTACCAAAAGCTTTAAGTTAAATGGAGTTTCTTGAAATTGCATATTACCATGCAACATTTTCCCAAAATCAAGCATTGAATTTATGGTAGCAAGTAATTTATCGCTGCTTTCTTTTAATATATTTATATTTTCGAGTTGTTGTTCGGTTGGGTTTTGTTGTTTAAGCAAGTTTGCAACACCCATAATGGCATTTAAAGGTGTTCGTATTTCGTGATTGATGTTTGAAATAAATTGTGATTTAATATTTACAGCAGCTTCGGCATTTTCTTTAGCCTGCATTACTTCTATATTTTTTACTTCAATTATTTTGTTTTGTAAGTCGGTTTGTTTTTTTAATTCAGCAATTATTTTGTTTTTGCTTGAGTTTAAAATTATAAGCGCAGCAACCGAAAATATTACCGTTAACACAAAAATTAATGTAATTATTACTTTAGATTTAATACCTGTTTCACTTACCAAACTCTTTCTTTTTGAGGTTAAAAACTCATTGTAAATGGTGGCTAATTTTGAATAATCGCTTCCTGAAATAAAATTAAAATATTCCTGTGTTTTTAAAACATGAAGTTTTAATATTTCAGGTTCAACTTCAAAACCGCTTTTATAAATTGAATTAATAAGTTGATTTAATATTTTAAGTTCAGGTTTAAATACTTTTAATAATGCTAAAGCATGAAGTTTATAATTATCGGCCTCTGAATGGTTGAATTTTTTTTTGTTTATTAAATAAAAATAGTATTTGGCAACTGCATTTTCTGTATTATTAAACGTAGTACATTTGCTTAAATAATAACTTGAACTATCGGTATTATTAAGTTCAAAAAAAGTAATGCCTTTATTTAAATTAAAAGTTTGGTTATTGTTTGCATAACTTAATTGATAATTATATAGCGCATCATGATACTTACCTGAGTAAAAAGCAATATCTCCAACACAAGAGTATATGTTTTTTAGCAAATACTTTGGAGTAGAAGTATTTGTAATTTGAAGAGCCAATTTAATAAAAAAATCAGCCTCTAAGTACATCATGGTTTTGCAATAAACTTTGGCAAACCCAATATATGTTTTAATTAACCCGTTTGTATCATTTTCTTCATCAAATAATTTATAAGCCTCATAATACTCATTTGCTGCATCTGTAATTTTATTGTTATTGTAATTTAAGTCTGCATAAGTATAATGCGTTGTTGCCAGTTCATTTTTTAAAGAAAAATTTTTAAATATGGTAATGCTGCTTTCTAGTTTATTTTTAAGACTATCGTATGGTAAAGTACCTTTATTATTTAAAACATAATTTAAATTTAAGTCTGCTAAGCCGGGTTGGTAATTATAATAACTTGCCAACGATACACCTTTTTCATAATATGCTTTATCAAAATTTAATCCTTCATCTGCAATTTTGTTTAGGTATTTATTAATCAAATCTACTTTAAGTTTATAGTTTTCTTCTTTATCAATCTTTTGTTTTATTATTTCAGGTTCATTATCTGCCATAGCAGCATTAACTAAAAGCGCTGCCCAAAGCATATATATTTTAAAAAACCTTAAAAGCACCGAATACAAAATTGTTTATTTGCAAATAAATTAAAATACCTTAAATAAATGACAAGATTAAGCGTAAATATAAATAAAATTGCATTAATACGAAATTCGAGAGGGCACAATAACCCTAATTTACTTAAAGTTGCCTCCGATTGCGAAGCCTTTGGCGCAGACGGTATAACCATACACCCCAGACCTGATGAAAGGCACATAAAATACCTAGATGCATACGATTTAAAGCAAATTGTTACTACCGAATTGAATATAGAAGGCAACCCGCAGGAAGAAAAATTTGTTAAATTAGTACTCGATGTAAAACCTGCACAGGTAACACTTGTTCCTGATGCTGCAAACCAATTAACAAGCAATCATGGTTGGGATACCATAAAATATGCCGAATACCTAAAAAACATTATTCAGATTTTTAAACAAGCCGGCATTCGTACTTCCATTTTTGTTGACCCGATAATTGAAATGGTTGAAGCCGCAAAAGAAACCGGAACTGATTGTATAGAACTTTATACCGAAAGCTATGCCAAAAATTATTTTATTGATAAATACGAAGCTGTAAAACATTATGTGGAGGCCGCAAATAAGGCCAGCCAATTAGACCTAATATTAAATGCCGGGCACGACCTTGACCTAAATAACCTAAGGTTTTTAAAGCAACAAATTCCTTTTTTGGCAGAAGTTTCTATTGGCCATGCTTTGGTTTGCGATGCATTGTATTATGGATTAGAAAACATAATACAAATGTATAAAAGACAATTGGAATAAAATGAAATAAAGATAGCATTAATATTGAATTAAATAACAGATAATAAAAATTATACGCAGTTAGTTTTTAATATAGATTTAATGTATGTATGATTTTTGTAAAAAACCAATTGATTGGTTGACAAAAAAACAAACAAACTAAAACTTTGAATTACAATTAAAAAAAAGTAAAACTATGAAAAATACACACAGCTACACACAGCTACACACAGCTACACACAGCTACACACAGCTACACACAGCTACACACAGCTACACACAGTATTAAAAAACAACTTGGCAATTAAAGTAAAGCTGATGATTTTAACAATCAGTTTTATGCTTATTTCAACAACAAAGGCAATATCGCAGCCACCGCCACCAACAACACCACCTCCTGGAATATATACACAAGGTCCACATCCTAAGCCAACGGAATTAACACCTGAGCCAGTTGGAACCATTAGATTTAAAACCATTAATAATACAAACTGTACAATCAAATTTGCACCTTGGTTTGTAATTAGGCTAATTGGAGGAAATGGTGTTTACACTAAAAATTTTCAATTTGAACTTGGTCCAAATTCAGAAGGTGTTATAACAAACTACCAATTATTTTACAATATTTTTGAATTACCCGAACCCGGTGAAGGGCAATATTATCAAATTGATCATACGGGTATTTATTTGTTGATTGATGGAATGGCTGGATATATGGATATTTATCCAAATCAAAGTGGACAAGAATTTCAGATTGGTGGTGCAAATTGTAATTGTATAAGACCATATTTTATTTTCACTCCATCAATGGTTACCTTAATAATTGACCCATGCTAATGAAAAAAAGTTATAAGTTTATTATTTACATTTTTCTTATAATAACTTCTTTTGAAACAAAAAGCCAGTGGTTACAATTACCTGTAACCACAGGCCCGGTTTCAATTTTTTTTTCAAACAAAAACTCAAATAAATTTATAGTTTCCAGTAAGCAAATTTTTGAATATTATAATAATAAATGGAATAAGATCATACATGAGGGTTTACCAGATACAATTACAACAGATATTGTTGATGGTATTACTTTTAATGATAATTTAATTGTTGGGACTTCATATCCTAATGCTGGTTTTTACAAGTTTAATAAAAGTAATAATAAATGGAATTTACTTAATTTCATAATTAATGATACCTTTTATATTAAATCAATAAAATATGTAAATAATAGAATTTATGTAGGTATATTAACTTTTCCTATTTATCAAAATATTCCTACTGTTATTTATAGTGAAGATAATGGTAATTCATGGATTGCTGATGATAATGGCATTATTGCAAAAGGCTTAGAACATTTAGTTGATATTGTTTTTTATGAAAATGAGTACTATTTGCTTACAAACAGTAGAATTTACAAGAAAAATACTCTTGATACTGCATGGCAATTGCTTATGAACGGTATTAACAACATAAGTTTATTTAATATTAGTAATATTTTAACCCATAAGCAAAATTTATTTATATCAAGCAATAGAGGAGTTTTTAAATTTGACAATGCCTCGAAAAATTGGTTACCATTTAACAATGGTATTCTGTCATCAGATACATCATTAAGTGGTATAGTTGCAGAAGTAAATAAAAAGCTTATAACTTTTAAACGTTATTCAGTAGGAAGAAAAACGTATTTTTGGGATGAATCAACCGAAAAGTGGGAATTAGTACCATTATTATTTGACAGTATAGTTATTAATAGTGCAACTAGTATAAATGACACTTTATTTATAGCTACTAACCAAGGTTTGCAATTATTGAATGACATAAATGAAATGCCAAAACTTTTTATGAATGGGGTTAATAATGTAAGTATAAATAGTATTGTGATAAATAATAACAATTTATTGGCAACTTCTTTTAATACCGGATTTTTTTATTACAACAGAGGTTTAATCAGTTTGCCTCAATTTTTACAGAAACCCTACTTTTCAAGTATTAACACACTTGATACAAATCAAAACTTAATTTTTACAGGTTACAGTAATGGTTTAGGAATTTACAATAAAAACATGGAATTACAATACTTTGAACCTATGTTTCATGGTAGAAATGTTCGGAGGTTGTATGCGCATAACAATAAGATTTTTGCTTCAGTGGGACAAGGAAGTAACAGTGAAAATTTTGTTGCCGATGCACAAACATTAACCTGGCAAAAAATAAATTTAAACACACAAATAAACGATTATTTTTACCATGATGGTTATGTATATGCAGCTTCAAATACAACAGGTTTGTATCGAACCGATACTGCTTCGTTAAACAATTGGGAATTTATATCAGGAACATTTGGCCCACAACAAATAAATGGCATATCTGCTTCGGGCAATATCATATATGTAACCACACCAAATGGATTAAATACATATAACACCATAACAAAAGAGTGGGGTAAAATAAACACACCATTTGATAACCTTGGTTTAAGAAGAATAATTTGTGTTAACAATAAAATAATATTAAACACTTCGCAAAAAGCAGGAATTTACATAGCCGATACAAGTGATTTTATATTTTATCCATTGTATAATGGTATCAATACAAATTTGTTATCTGTAAACAATATGCTCATACATCAAGATACATTGTTTTTAGCAACCACACAAGGTATATGGTACAGGCCGCTTAGCGATATAAATACCGGTTTGGCTCAAACAAATTTAAAAAGCAAAACTAGTATAAATATTTACCCAAACCCGGCAAGCGGTTTAATAAATATAGAAACTAAAACCGAAAGAATAAAACAAATTAAGCTATACAATTTACAAGGCAAACAAGTTGAAAGCTATGATGTAAACAATGATAAGTTTATGATAAATACAGAATATTTTGTGCCGGGTGTTTATATGATACAAGCAATACTAAACAACAATGAGTTGGTTCATCAAAAAGTGGTATTTAAATAAATATTAGATTAATTAAAATGAAACATCAAAACTCAATTAAGCAACTGTAAATCAATGTTTTTATTGTAAATATTTAATTTAAATTTAATGTGTGTAAGATATTTGTAAAAAACCAATAGATTGGTTGACAAAAAAACAAAAAAACTAAAACTTTGAATTACATTAAAAAAAATTAAAACTATGAAAAAGACACACAGCTACACACAGCTACACACAGTATTAAAAAACAACTTGGCAATTAAAGCAAAGCTGATGATTTTAACAATCAGTTTTATGCTCATTTCAACAACAAAGGCAATATCGCAGCCACCGCCACCAACAACACCACCTCCGGGAATAGATGTTGCTGGACCCATACCTATTCCAATTTTAATTGATGATACACCTGAATCTTCTGATATAATTAGATTTAAAACAATTAATAATACGGATTGTGAATTATTTTTTTCTTCATGGTTTGCAATTAAACGTAAAGATGAACATGGAAATACAATTGATATGTATTATGGAGGTTTTCCATACAACTTGCAAAGCAATACCGAGGGTGTTATTACTAATTTTCAGATTTTCCAAATGATTAATTTACCTGAACTTGAACCAGGTGAAACATACGAAATTGCAAAAACTGGGGTATATATAAGGTTTGCCAATATGAATGATTATTTCGAATTATATCCAACACAACACGGTCAAGCAATTTATTTTCCCGGCTTAGAAGAACCTTGTAATTGTTTTAGGCCTTATTTTAGTTTTACATCAAACAAAATTACATTAACAATTGAACCATGCTTTTAAAGAAAATATTTTTTATTTTATTATTGATATTACAGTTTAATATCTTGTACAGCCAATGGAAACAGTGTCCTGTTTCCATTGGTAGTATTAATAATTTTACTGCTGATAAAGAAACAAACATAAAATGTTTAATTTCATCCAATCAAATTTATACATTTGAAGGAAATAATTGGGTGTTATTAAGTACATTAGATTTGCCTAATACATCAAATACTATATTGCATTCTGTAATAAATTATGACAAGTCAATAATTTTAGCAGTTAATTTCTTTCCAAATGCTGCACTTTATAAATACAACATAAAAAATAAAAATTGGGATAAATTAGATTTCATTATTAATGATAGTTTTACTTTTAACAATATCATTTCAATAAATAATATTATTTATGTAAGTCTAACAATTATTAAAAGTAGAAACACTTTACCTAGCATTTTTTACTCATTAGATGGTGGAAATACATGGCAACCTGATGGAAAAGGAATTGATTTTTCTAGCGTAACTTCATTAAATGATATTTTATTACATGATAGCAATCTTTATATTGCAACATCTACAGGTTTATATAGAAGAAATGTATCAGATACAATTTGGCAAAAATTTAACTCGGGCTTGGAGTCTTTTTTAAGTTTTTCTCCACGAAGTATAATTTTATTTAATAATTCTTTATTTATATCATCAAATTTTGGTGTTTTCAAATACAATGAAAATGAACGTATATGGAAATCAATTAATAGTGGATTTCTTAATAACGATTCAATTACCAATGGAAATATAATTAATTTTAATAATAGATTAATCACTTATAGTACATCGTTAACATCTAGACGAAGTTATATTTATGATAATAATCAATTAAAGTGGTTAAGGTTTCATTTATTAGATAGTTTAAGTAATTTAAAATTATTTGAAAATAACGATACTTTATTTATAATATCTAATCAAGGTTTATATTATATTACTGATATTACAGATACATTAAAATTGTTTACAAATGGAATACATAACCCTAGAATAAATAGTTTAAACTTTGAAGATAATCAATTATATGCAGCAGCAAATAATATAGGTGTTTTAAAATATAGAAACCATTTTAATAAAAATCCTGAAATCTTTAGACCACCATTTTCATCTGCTGCTACTGATATATTGATAACAAAAGATAAAATAATTGTTTCTTATACAAGGGGACTAGGATTATTTGATAAAAGCATGAATCTTTTGTATTACGAGCCACAATTTCATAACAGCAATGTATCTACTATTTATAAATACAACAATTATATTTATGTTAATACCGGACAATCAAACTTTATTTGTCATGAAGATACACTCATTTGGAGAAAAACAGATTTAAATACAGCAATCAGGCAATTTTATTACCATGAAGGTTATATTTATGCTGCTGGAAGTTCTACCGGATTGTACCGTTATAGTTTACAAAATGAAAATTGGGAATATGTATCAGGTCCGTTTGGCCCACAACAAATTCAAGGTATTACAGCATATAATAATTCTATTCTTGTTACCACAAGAGATGGTTTATTTAAATACAACTTAATTGATAAGCAATGGAATAAAATAAATACTCCCTTTGACAACTTAGGTTTTCAAAAAATTACTTATTTTAAAAATAAAGTTGTTGTAAATACATTGTTTCAATCAGGGGTTTATGTTGCCGATACAAGTGATTTTATATTTTATCAATTGTATAATGGCATCAATACTAATTTGTTTTCAATAAACAATATGCTTATACATCAAGATACGTTGTTTTTAGCAACCACACAAGGTATATGGTATAGGCCGCTTAGCGAAATAAATACCGGTTTGGCTCAAACAAATTTAAAAAGCAAAGCAGGTATAAATATTTACCCAAACCCGGCAATCGGTTTAATAAATATAGAAACAAAAACCGAGAGCATAAAACAAATTAAGCTATATAATATACAAGGCAAACAAGTTGAAAGCTATGATGTAAACAATGATAAGTTTATGATAAATACAGAATATTTTGTTCCTAGTGTTTATATTATACAAGTAGTATTAAACAACAATGAGTTGGTTCAGGAAAAAGTGGTTATAAAATAATCATAAAATTTAACTGCCGGCTCTGCCGTATTCCATCAGGTATGCTTTTATAAACTCATCAAGTTCGCCATCCATAACGGCTTGTACATCGCTTGTTTCAACTCCGGTACGTAAATCTTTTACTAATTTGTAAGGGTGAAAAACATAATTGCGTATTTGGCTTCCCCATTCAATTTTCTTTTTCCCGGCTTCTATTTTATCGCGGGCTTCGTTTTTTTTACGCAGTTCAAGTTCATACAATTGCGATTTTAGCATTTTTAATGCTTTTTCTTTGTTTTGCATTTGGCTGCGTTCCTGCTGACATTCTATTATTATGCCGCTGGGGGCATGTCTTAATCTTACAGCAGTTTCAACTTTATTTACATTTTGCCCGCCTTTGCCGCCTGCTCTATAAGTTTCCCATGTTATATCGCTTTCTTTTATTTCAATTTCAATGCTGTCGTCAACCAACGGGTAGCAATAAACCGAAGCAAAAGAAGTGTGTCTGCGAGCATTTGCATCAAAAGGCGAAATTCTAACTAATCTATGCACCCCATTTTCTCCTTTTAAATAACCATAAGCAAAATCGCCTTCAATTTCAATGCTGCAGCTTTTTATGCCTGCACCATCTCCGGCTTGTTCATCTACAACGGCTGCTTTCATGCCATGTTTGTCGGCATACATTATGTACATTCGCATAAGCATTTCTGCCCAATCTTGGCTTTCGGTTCCGCCCGCACCCGAGTTTATATTTATCACACAATTCATTTGGTCTTCTTCAGCGCTAAGCATGTTCTTAAATTCAAGTTCTTCTACGCTTTTTAGTGCATTGGTATAAGCAATATCAACCTCTGTTTCTGTGGCTTCTCCGGCTTCAAAAAATTCGTATAAAACGGCAAGGTCATCAACCGTTTGTGCTGTTTCATCAAATGCGCCAGTCCAAATTTTTTTTTGTTTTACAGATTTAAGCAGCGATTCGGCTTCTTTAGGGTTGTCCCAAAATCCTGCCTCTTGAGATTTTTTTTCTAATTCGTTAATTTCAAATTTTTTCTTATCAATGTCAAAGATACCTCCTCAGGGCATCTACCCTTTGTTTTAAATCTTTCAGTTGGTCGTTGGTCATAAGCCAGCAAATATAAGTAAGGTTTAATTAGTTTTAAGTTTAATAACTTAATTGTACTAAAACAGGCAGTAATCGGTTTCTTAGCTCTATTGATTGTTTTTTGTTAAACCTGTTTGCCAACGAGCCTGCATAGCGAATGCCGCCATCGTAAAATGTGTATGCAACAAAAAATCCGGTAAATAATGAAGTTATATAATAAGCATTTAAAAAATTATATGTACCCCATCCAAGCAATGATAAAATAAGAGTTGCATTTAACGCACCTTGTTTAAAACTCCCTGCATACCATTGGCCTGTTCCTGGCAAAAAAGTAGAAAACATTTCGGCTCTGTTTGGGCTTTTATTTTTTTTGAGATTAAACAAACTGTCTGTGTTAACCTTCATATTTTGCGTAATTGCAATAAATTCAAGTTTATTTTTAGCTTCATTGTATTTTTCTTTTTGAACCAATAATAAAACTTCAAGTAAATCGGCCTTGGTTTTATTTGAATAATTTAATTGTTTTAAATAATTTAAATCTTGCTCAAAAGCTCCAAATTGTTGAGTAATATAATGTAACAGAGCACTTTCGTAATATACATTAAATTCAGTTTGATTATTTAAAGGCAATATTCTTTTTAGTGTATTTAATCCATCATTAAATTGTAAGTTGCGTTTTTGGTAAAGGTATTTTTCAAATAAAAAAGTATTTCTGGCTTCATCGGTTTCAGCCAAAAATATTTGCTGTTCAAAATAAAGCAAACTGTCAGCATGAGCCAACACGTTATTCTCTAAAAGTGTTGCGAAGCAGCATATATAAAGCCACAGAAATTTCTTCATGTATTTGTTCTTTTTTTAAGATGTTTACTTGTTTTGCTGTTTGGTATGATCCTAAAATACTGCCAATGTAAAATACTGAAAATATGCTCCCGAAAAAGATAGGCCTTACCTGAAGCATGGAATTTGATTTTATTATATTTTCAATTAACACAGCACCAAAAGCACCGGTTTGCATAAATGTTGCCAAGCCTTCTAATTTTCTACCGGCATATACTTTACCCAAACCGGGTACAATTGCCGATAGTGTAGCAGCAGTATATTTATTTTTAGGTTTATAATTTGCTGCTTTTGTATAAGTTTTTCTTAAGATTTCTCTTGGTTTTTGCGTAGCAAAATATTCATCAGCATTTGATAGTAACACTGAAACTCCGTTTGTGTCAAAACTAAATAGTTTAATTCCTGCAGAAAACAGATTTTGAATTTGAGTGCTAAGTAAACTATCGTTTTGAACCAAAACATAAGGTGCAGAAATATTTGATTCTTCGTTAAGAATAATCTTTGTTAAAGTGGCATATAACTTTGCATTACTTTTATAAACTGATTGATGATTAAATAGGTATTCATTATCTAAAATTAGAGCTTTTTTAAAAGACTGCTTGTTGTTTTTAGAAAAATATAAACGGCCTAAGTTATAAGTAGCTGTATCGTTTATGCCCGAAAATTTAATTAAATAGGCTTCAATTTCAGTTTCAAGTTTGTTTTCTGAAAGGTGTAAATAAAAAGCATGATTGTATGGTTGTTGTTGAGCGTTTGTTTGGTTCAGCCAAAAACAAAAAAACAAAAAGCTAATCTTTAAACGAGTATTTTGAACAGTCATCAGCTATTTTGCCTTTATGTCGGGGGTTGTTACTTGTTAATTCAATTGCTGTAACTCGGTTGCAACGGTTAAGTCTGTCGGCTGTTAAAAACATTCCTACCAGCAAGCCATGTTGTTTTATGCTACACTTACCAAACTCCGAGCATGATGGCGTATAAAGACACCCGGCATTAATTTGGCTCGATAATACATTTTGATAAAAATACATTAAACCCGAAAACACAAGATTTATTGGGTTGTGTTGTTGAAGTTTGTTTTCAGCTTTATTTAATGATGTATATTTTCTGTATTTTTTTAAAGGTACTATTTCGGCATGGTTGGCAATTAGCGCCATATCTGAACCAACACTCTGCGAAAACAAATTTAAAGAATGCAATACAAGTAAAATAAAAACTATTGTTTTCATGGTTTTACAAGTTTGGCGCTGGCAGGTATTTTATAGCTAAGCATATTTTCATCTACCTGATTATTAATTTTTACATTAGAAAAAGTTG
The DNA here is from genome assembly GCA_046296495.1 of Bacteroidia bacterium. Classification (GTDB taxonomy): domain Bacteria; phylum Bacteroidota; class Bacteroidia; order UKL13-3; family UKL13-3; genus JBKBLB01. The sequence continues at coordinate 72,733 of JBKBLB010000009.1, read as the reverse complement.
TTTTCTCAACACTGCTGTCTCCATCTGCAAAATAAGCAATCTCAGAAATGCTAAAAGGTATATTTACATAGTTAATTTTTTGGTAATCGTAAAAATACGTTTTGCGCGTTGTTTTGCCTTTTGTATTCACATACTTTAAATAAACCGGCACATTGTTTTTGTAAACCAATTCTGCTTCTTTAATCATGCTGCTCATTTCGGCTGGTGGCTGCCATAAAGTTATCATGTACTCGCCTTTGTATTGGGTATTACTTAGCGTAAATCCAATATCTTTTAAACCGGTATGGTTGCTATTGCTAAACAAAAAGTAATACAAAGTATTTGTTTCAGAACTTAGGTTGTAATCATTTTCCTGAAGAATTTCATTTGTTCGGGGCATGTATAGGGTGTAATCACCTTTAGTATTATTCAGTATCACAATTTCTTCTGGCGATTTTATGTGAGTGGTCATACGCCCGGCTTTTTCGCAGTAAACGGTTCCGGTTAAAACTACTTTTTTGCCTTTAATTACTTTGCGCATGGTTAAGTCGAGTTGAATTTTGTTGAACCCACTTTGTGTTTTAAACGAAAAATGAATTCCGGTAAACAACAACAATAACAATAACCTAATTGCGCTATTTGGCATAATTTACGCTTCGTTTCTCACGTATTACGGTAATTTTTATTTGACCCGGATATGTCATTTCTTTTTGTATGCGCTGAGCCAATTCAATACTCATTATATCGGCCTGGCTATCGGTAACTTTTTCGCTTTCTACAACTACACGTAGTTCTCTGCCGGCTTGTATGGCATAAGCTTTCTCTACACCGTTGTAGCTTAATGCAATATTTTCAAGATCTTTCAATCGTTTCATGTAGTTTTCGCTGTCTTCGCGCCTTGCACCCGGCCTCGAACCCGAAATGGCATCGCAAGCCTGAATAACAGGAGAGAGCAACGATGTCATTTCTATTTCATCGTGGTGAGCGCCAATGGCATTTACCACTTCCCAGTTTTCTTTGTATTTCTCGGCAAGTTTCATGCCAAGTAATGCGTGCGGAGTCTCAGGATCGTCATCGGGTACTTTTCCAATATCGTGTAATAAACCGGCACGTTTTGCAAGTTTTACATTAAGGCCAAGTTCGGCAGCCATGGTTGCACAAAGGTTTGCTACTTCGCGGCTATGTTGCAATAAATTTTGGCCATAACTGCTGCGGTATCGCATACGTCCAACCATTCTTATCAATTCGGGGTGCAGGCCATGTATGCCTAAATCAATACAAGTGCGCTCACCAATTTCAATAACTTCTTCTTCAATTTGTTTTTTGGTTTTGGCAACAACTTCTTCAATACGTGCAGGGTGTATGCGTCCGTCAGTAACAAGTCTGTGCAGTGCAAGGCGTGCTATTTCCCTTCTTATGGGGTCAAAACAACTTAGTATTATGGCTTCGGGTGTATCATCAACAATCAGTTCAACTCCTGTTGCGGCTTCAAGTGCCCTAATGTTTCTGCCTTCACGTCCAATTATTCGGCCCTTAAGTTCATCGCTTTCAATATTAAATACCGATACTGAGTTTTCAATGGCTTGCTCGGCTGCAGTACGTTGTATGGTATTTAAAACTATTTTTTTGGCTTCTTTTACTGCGGTAAGTTTTGCTTCATCGGTTATATCTTTAATTTTTGATAAAGCTTCTGTTCGTGCTTCTTCGTGCAGGGCTTCAATTAGTTGTTTTTTGGCTTCTTCGGCAGTTAATCCGGCAATTTTTTCTAACTGTTTTACCTGATTTTGAAGCATTTTTTCAGCTTCTTCTCTTTTGGCTGCCGCCATATCAAGTTGTTTTTGCAGTGTTTGTTTTAAACTATCCAGTTCGGCATCTTTTCTTTGGGTATTCTCTAATTTTTGTTTAAGCGTATTTTCGAGTTGCTTTATTCGGTTTTCTTCTTTTAGCAACTGTTGGTTTCGTGACAGCACTTCTTTTTCGTGCTCAGCTTTCATTTGAAGGGTTTTTTCTTTGGCTTCAAGCAATTTGTCTTTTTTAATAACTTCTGCTTTTTCTTCAGCTTCTTTAATAAGTTGTTGCGATTTTGTTTTTAAAATGTTGTTGTTTACAAACCACATAATGGCAGCACCGGCTCCAAGCGATACCATTGCTACAATAATTGTTAATAATTCCATAAATAAATTTACTTTTTGTTTTAGCAGGAAATGTGCTAAACAAGCGAAATAAGCATGAAGGTTATTTTATACTAAGCAAATTATTTGCTTTTTGCAATTGCCGGTTCAATTCTGTAGAGGCAATAGCTTGTTGTTCTTTCTCTTTAAGATAATCAGTTACAAATTGTAAGGCAAACATAGCCAGCGCATCTTGATTATCTTTAATTGAAAACTGCTCGTAAAATACCTGCAGTTTATCGTTTATTAATTTACCTGCCTGCCTTACCGTGGCTTCATCATTGCTATTAATAATAAGCGGGTAGGCTCTGGAGGCAATATTAATATGTATAGAAAGTTCGTTCAACTTTATTTAACCTAAGTTATTAAGCATGTTTAAGCAACGGTCTATCTGTTTTATTTTTTCAGAAATTAATTGCTTAAGTTCTGCTTTATCTAAATCAGACAGATTCATTCCCAATGCAATTTTAGTAATTTTATTTGTTTCTTTTAAACTTTCAATTTTTTTTATTGCCTCATCAAGCTCTGCTTTTATTTTTTTGTTTTCGTTTGCAAGAATCAAAACCTTATTTTGCAATTCGTTATATTGTTTTATCAGTTGTGCTGCTTTTGCGGTTATTTCGGTTGCAAGCAATTGGTTTTCATCCATTGTTTAAGCAATTTACAGTGTTGTTAATTTTTCTGATAACCTGTTTATAATTCCCGGCCAACTGTATTCGTCAAAAAAATCATTCGGAATGTTTGGTTTTGGTTCAAACAATACTTTTAAAATTAAATTGGTAAATTCTACCCAATCGAAATCTTTTGCAATAAGTAAATTATTATCGCAAACTTTTGGGTTTATGCCTTCGGCACCTGTTTGGGTACTTACCACAATTGCACCTCTGCCCAATGTATCAATGGCTTTTGTTTTTACTCCTCCACCGCTTAAAATGGGGTTTATCATAACATCGCAACCATCTATATAAGTATCAATATCATCAACAAAACCACAATAAATTATTTCGGGTTTATTTACAAGTTTTTGCAGTATAAAATCCGGAAGGTTTTTTCCGCAAATGAGTATAGTAAATTGGTTTAAACTTTTTTTAAGTAAAGGATAAATTTCATCTGCTATAAAGCTAACCGCATCATAATTTGGCTTATAACTCATGGTGGCAAAAAACAGCAATAGTTTATTTTTAGGATTTATTTTATATTGATTACAAAGCCAATTTCTTGCATCAGTTTTAGGTTCAGGCAAAGTTTTATGTGGTATGCCGTAAGGTGTTAGCATGGTTTTTTGCTCTTTTAACTTAAATTTTTCAATGGCTTTTAAACGATCGGTATCGCTAACAAATATTACCAAATCGGCACTTTGGTAAACAAACTTTTCAAACATATACATTAGCTGCCACCATATTTTACCCACGCTTTTAAACCTAAGGTATTCTATATTATTGCTGCGTATAAATACTTTTTTACCTGTAAAAAATTTTAATATAGGAATCATCCAGCCCATAAAAGGCTGATCGAAAAAAATATAGTGAGTGTTGAAATTTTTTATTTTATGAATAAGCTTAAACAATAAAAAAATATTTATATATCTAACGGGTTTAAACTTCATGCCAAATTCAATTTCAAAATCAAATTTTTGGCTGCTTACATCTTTATATGGTTCAACCGTAAAAACCTTTACATGGTGAATTTTACCCATAAACGATAGAATGTTTAAGGTACTTATTTCACCTCCGGTTGTGGCGGGTAAAAATGGGTAGCTTATAATGGCGAATATGTTTTTTGCCTCTGTCAATATTGGCAAATATGCACGAATAATTATGTTTGAACCAAATTTACATGGAAAACGTAGTAATAGAAAACAAAACCTTTGAGATTTACATTGACGAACAACGAATAAGAGAAAAAGTAAAATTTCTTGCAGATTCTATAAATCTCGATTACATAAATAGCGAAGTTTTATTTATTGGAGTATTAAACGGCAGTTTTATTTTTGCAGCCGATTTAATAAGGCATATACATATTAATCACACCATTGAGTTTGTAAAAGTTGCCAGTTACACAGGCACGCAAACAAGCGGAGAAGTAAAAAATCTAATAGGACTTTCAAAAAATATAAAAGGCAAAAACATAGTAATTATTGAAGATATTATTGATACAGGCATTACACTTAAAGCAATAGTAGATAATTTACAAAGTTTTGAGCCCAATAAAATTTCACTTTGCTCATTGCTAATAAAACCCAAAATGCATAAAGTAAACATAAAAGCCGATTATGAAGGTTTTGTAATTCCTGATAAATTTGTGGTTGGTTATGGGCTTGATTTTAATGGCAAAGGACGTAACCTTAAACATATATATGCTGAAAAGTAATGAATTGAATAAAATCATATCAATTAAAATAAAAAACCTGTTTATTCGCACTTTAACTTAAAAATATAAAATGTTAAACATTGTATTATTTGGCCCACCGGGAGCCGGTAAAGGAACACAATCGGCAAAACTTATTGATAAATACAGCCTAGTTCATTTAAGCACCGGAGATATTTTTAGGGCAAACATTAAACAACAAACCGACTTGGGTAATCTTGCCAAAAGTTATATTGATAAAGGACAGCTTGTGCCTGATGAAGTTACCATTGGTATGCTTGAAAGCGAAGTAAACAAACACCCAAAAGCCAAAGGTTTTATTTTTGATGGCTTTCCGCGAACCAAAGCACAGGCAAAAGCTTTAGACGACTTGCTAAAATCTAAAAATACTTCAATAAATATGATGCTTGCCCTTGAAGTAGAAGAAGATGAATTACGCAAACGCTTATTGCTTCGTGGTAAAGACAGTGGGCGTGCTGATGACCAAGACCCGGCAGTAATTCAAAAAAGAATAGATGTTTACAATGCAGAAACATTTCCGGTTAAAGATTATTACGAGGCACAAGGAAAATATCATGGAGTAAACGGCATAGGTGAAATTGATGATATTTTTAAACTTCTTTGCAACGAAATAGATAAAGGCTGATAATTGCCTTTTAAAAGATTTATTTTTTCCAAGCCATGCCCGAATCTAATTTTGTTGATTACGTTAAAATTTGTTGCCGTAGCGGAAAAGGCGGGGCAGGCAGTATGCACTTTCATCGCGATAAAAAAACTGCCAAAGGCGGCCCTGATGGTGGTGATGGCGGACAAGGTGGAGATATAATTTTAAAAGGTAACAGCCAATTGTGGACTTTGTTGCACCTTAAATATCGAAAGCATATAATTGCTGAACCGGGTGCAAACGGTGAAGGAGGTTTGCGTAAGGGCAAAGATGGTAAAGATGAAATAATTGAAGTGCCACTAGGTACTGTTGCAAAAGATGCCGAAACAGGGGAGGTGTTATTTGAAATTACCGAACACAATCAACAACAAATTTTACTAAAAGGTGGGCGCGGAGGCCTTGGAAACAATCATTTTAAGAGCCCTACCAATCAGGCGCCAAGGTATGCACAACCAGGCGAACCCGGAAAAGAAGAGTGGAAAATTTTAGAATTAAAAGTGCTTGCCGATGTTGGTCTTGTAGGATTTCCAAATGCAGGTAAATCTACATTGCTTTCTGTTTTATCGGCTGCAAAACCCGAAATTGCCGATTACCCGTTTACAACGCTTGTGCCCAATTTAGGCATTGTTGCTTACCGCGATTTTAAAAGTTTTGTTATGGCCGATATTCCGGGCATTATTGAAGGCGCTCACGAAGGCAAAGGCCTTGGAACACGGTTTTTAAGGCACATTGAACGCAATGCAACTTTACTTTACATGATACCTGCAACCAGTGCAGATATTAAAAATGAGTATAAAATTTTACGAAACGAATTAAAACTTTATAATAAAGAATTGCTTGATAAAAAAGCATTGCTTGCCATTACTAAATGCGATTTGGTTGATGAAGAAACAATAGAACAATTAAAGAAAAGTTTACCTCGAATACCGCATGTTTTTATAAGCTCTGCAACCGGACGAGGCATTGAAAAACTTAAAGATAAATTGTGGGAAATGATTAATAAAGATTAATCTTAAACGATTAACTCTTTTTAAACTTTATTTCGGTTTTTATCTCTTTACTGTTATACAACTCACTTATACCGGCCCTGGTGTCTTGGGTTGGTTTTACATTAAGTAAGTTGGCTGTAAACCTATCGGGTTTTTTGCCGCCAAACCTAAGTTGGTGGTGGTTTATATGTTTATGTAGCTGTTGCATAAAACTTAATTTTTATTACAAATTTATAAGCTAATGTTTGTATAAAACATGATTTATGTCATGCTACTGTTTGATTTTTATCATTATAGGGTGTTAAGAAAATGTTAAATAGGACAGGTTTGGTAAATTAACTATTTTAAAGCACCTCGTTAGTTAAGGTTTTTCCTGTTTCAAAATCTGTAATATTTTGTAATGTGGTTTCTGCAATTTCGGTCATGGCTTCGTGTGTAAAGAACCCCTGATGAGATGTAACAATTACATTTGGAAAAGACATAAGGCGTGCTATTAAATCATCAGAAATGATGCTTTCTGATAAATCTTTAAAGAACAAATGTTCTTCCTGTTCATATACATCAATACCAAGATAGCCCAGTTTTTGGTTTTTTAATGCAACAATAGCATCTTTTGTATTAATTAATCCACCACGACTTGTATTGATGAGCATTACGCCATCTTTCATTAAATTTAATGTTTTTGTATTTATTAAATGATGTGTATGATTATTTAAAGGGCAATGCAATGAAATAATATCTGAGTATTTTAAAATATGGTTCAAATCAAAATAGCTAACTCCTATTAATTTTAATTCATTGTCGGGGTTTGGGTCAAATGCTATAACATTACAACCAAAACCAAGCATAATTTTTGCAAATGCTTTACCAATATTGCCTGTACCAACTATTCCAACAGTTTTTTTATATAAATCAAACCCAATTAATTTATCTAATGAAAAATTTTGTTCTCTTACGCGGTTATATGCTTTATGTGTTTTTCGGTTTAAAGTTAATATTAGTGCCACTGCATGTTCGGCTACTGCTTGTGGCGAGTATGCCGGTACTCTTACAACTTTTATGTTGAATTTTTTTGCGGCTTCTACATCTACATTATTAAATCCGGCACATCTGAGAGCAATTAACTGAGTACCAACATTCGCAAGCTCATTTATTACTTGTTCATTCAGTTTGTCGTTTACAAATACACAAACGCAGGTATAATTTTTTGCAAGGTTTACTGTATTTATATCCAGTCTGGTTTCGTAATAATTTATAAAATGTTTGGTATTGATTTTTTTAAAATAATCAATATCGTAAGGTTGTGCACTAAACAAAGCTACTTTCATTTGCAATATTTAGATTTTTTAATCCTCAGGCTGAATTTCTTTAAAGTCGTTTAGAGGTGGTTCGCCAAGTATAAACAGCAAATGCTGAATATCTTTCATTTTGTTTTTTTTACCTGTTTTTTCGTAAGCACTAACTAAGTTTCTTAAAATACGTTTTACAATATCAAGGTTGCTGCAAGGCTCAAAAAAATCGGCTTTAGGTTCAATATTTATTTGTTTTAAAAACTGCTCGAGATTGGCTTTAGAAAAAACCGAACCATTATTAAATGCATTAATATAAAAGAGTACTTTACCTTCGGGTGCAATTAATTTATCAATATCATTAAATGCCGTGCGAGGTTGATGAATGAATTTTTCTTCGGTGTAAGCAAGCACAAAATGTTGAGGTAAGTTTACTCCGAATATTGGTATGTTAAGCTTTTGTGCAATTAGCATATAAACTACTGCCAGTAAAATAGGATTGCCTTTTTTTGATTCTAATACCTGATTTATGTAACTGTTTTGCGGATCGTGATAATTGTTTGTATTGCCTGCAAAACCATACGATTGATATACTACATAGTTTAAAATTCTTACTTTTTCGTAAGGTGTTAAGTCCATGTGCATTTCAAGCCATGCATCAAGGCGCATTTTATCAATGTAATTTGCTATTTCCTGTAACTCAAGTTGAGGAAATTTGTATTTGGCAATTAAGTAAACACCTTCAAGTAAATTTTGCTGATTGTTTTTATACCAATATTCAATGTTATTGCACAAATCAGTAAACTGAATTCTGTGAATGATATTTTCAACTCTGTTTTGGTGTTCGGGGCTTTGCAGTATATGCCATTCTTCTTCTAAAAATGGTATAACGGGTTTGCCAAGTTCAAGAATTTTATTTTCAATATGAAACAATACTTCGGGGTCGTCATCATCAAGCAACGAAACCAAAGATCTTATTTCATTTATATTTAACATTTAATTTATTTCTTTTTAGCAGCGGCCTTTTTAGCAGGCGCTTTTTTAGCGGCAGCTTTTTTAACAACCGGTTGTGCCGATGATTTATCTCCATCTATAATTTCTTTTACCTCGGCATAGGTAAGTTTTGTAGCATCTTTACCTTTTGGTATTTTGTAATTGTTTTTGCCTTTAGCAATATAAGGTCCCCAACGTCCATTAAGTATTTTTATATCTTCGTCTTCGCTAAATACTTTTATCAGTTTATTTGCATCGGCAATTCTTTTTTGTTCAATAATTTCAATGGCTTTTGGTTCTTCAATGGTGTAAACATCTTCTTCTTTAGGTATGCTGTAAAACTTATTGTCGTGAACCAAGTATGGGCCAAATCTGCCAATGGCGGCCTTAATTTCTTTGCCTTCAAAATTACCAACCACACGCGGAAGCCTGAATAATTCTATGGCTTCTTCAAGTGTAATGGTTTCAATTAGTTGACCGGGTCTTAGTTTTGCATAGCGTGGTTTTTCTTCATCATTATTTTCGCCTATTTGAACCAAAGGTCCGTAACGGGCAATTTTGGCATATACATTTTTTTTGGTTTCAGGGTCAACTCCTAATAATCGTTCACCGCTTTGCCTGTCTGCCTCTACAACAGTTTTTTCAACATCTTTATGAAAAGGTCCGTAAAACTTATCAATCATTTTACTCCATTTTAGGTAACCATTTGCAATTTCGTCAAACTCTTTTTCAACGCTGGCTGTAAAACCATAATCCATAATTTTGTCGAAGTGTTCACTTAAAAAATCGGTTACAACCATGCCCAGGTTACTAGGAAAAAGTTTTGCCTTTTCGCTTCCGTAGCGTTCAACAATGATTGATTTTTTTATTGAATTGTTTTTAAGTGTTAGTTGAGCAATGTTTCTTTCTTTGCCTTCGCGATCTTGTTTTATAACATATTCGCGTTTTAAAATGGTGCTAATGGTTGGAGCATAAGTACTTGGTCGTCCTATTCCCAATTCTTCAAGTTTTTTTACAAGGCTTGCCTCGGTATAGCGTGGTGCAGGGCGACTGTATTTTTCAACTGCTTCAATTGTATCAAAAGATAAATTTTGGTTTTTGGTAAGTGGTGGAAGCATACTGCTGTTTTCTTCTTCGTTTTCATCGTCTTTTCCTTCCATGTAAACCTTTAAAAAGCCATCAAATTTTAATACTTCACCGGTTGCAACAAAGTTTTCGGTAACACCAGAAATATTAATTATTGCAACTGTCTTCTCTAATTCGGCATCTGCCATTTGCGATGCAATAGCTCTTTTCCAAATCAGTTCGTAAAGTTTTTGTTCTTGTTTGGTTCCGTCAATTTCAGTATTCTCAAAATAAGTTGGTCTTATAGCTTCGTGCGCTTCTTGAGCCGATGAATTTTTTGTAGTATATTTTCTTGTTTTGCTGTAGTTTGAACCAAACTGACTTTGAATTTGATTTTTTGCATTAGCTAATGCCAAATCGCTTAGATTTACCGAATCGGTTCGCATGTATGTAATATAACCATTTTCGTATAGCTTTTGTGCAATGCTCATGGTTAATGCCACGCCATAGCCTAATTTTCGGCTTGCTTCCTGTTGCAATGTTGATGTGGTAAAAGGCGGAGCCGGAGATTTTTTTGCAGGTTTTACTTCAAGCGATTCAACTGTAAAATTTGCATTTTTGCATTTCTCCAAAAAAGCTTCTGCTTCATCGGCCGTATTAAATCTTTTATTAAGTTCAGCATCAAATTTTTTTCCATCGGCAATAAATCGAGCCGTAATTTTAAAATTGCTTGATGCTTCGAAAGCATTTATTTCTCTTTCGCGTTCAACAATTAATTTTACTGCTACACTTTGAACCCTTCCGGCACTTAAATTCGATTTTATTTTTTTCCATAAAACCGGTGATAATTCAAAACCAACCAAACGATCCAGTATTCTTCGGGCTTGTTGGGCATCAACCAAATTTTTATCAATGGTTCTGGGGTTTTCAATGGCTTTTAAAATTGCAGGTTTTGTAATTTCATGAAAAACTATTCTTTTGGTTTTGTTTTCATCTAAATTAAGCACTTCGGCTAAATGCCAGCTTATGGCTTCTCCTTCGCGGTCTTCATCGGATGCAAGCCAAACCGTTTCGGCCTCTTTCGATAATTTTTTAAGTTCGCTTACAACCTGTTTTTTGTCGGGGCTAACTTCGTAAACAGGCGTAAAATTGTTTTTTATATCAATGGCATCATCACCTTTTTTTAAATCTCTAATGTGGCCATAGCACGATTTTACTGTAAAGTCTTTTCCTAAAAACTTTTCAATTGTTTTTGCCTTTGCCGGAGACTCAACTATTACTAAATTTTTTACCATAAATTATATGCCATTACATTACCTATGCTTTGCAAATTAGTATAAAACAAAATTAACAAACCAATTTTATTAGTATAATTTAAAAAAAAACAAATACAGTAATGTTATTTTTGGGTTTCAATTTATATTCAAAATCAAAATAATCAGTGCTTTAAAACAAATCATCTATAAAAATTAGTTTTTCATATAGCACAAAATATATTATTTGCAACCCAATCTTATTATAAAACTATGATAAAATTATTTACAGGTGCCCATACAAAACTTATAAAATATGCTAAAAACATAAGTTTACACTTAGCTTTATTTTTTGTTTTGAACACAAATTTATCTATAGCCCAAATAGACAGTACTGATGAGGAAGAAATTGATTTTAGCCTCTATGCAAATGCTGAGCTTGCCGGAGGCGTTAAAAGATATTGTACCAGCAAAGTGTACGATATAAGTCCCAATAAACTGATTTCAATTGGTTTTGATTACCAAGGAAAACATACTTTGCAAAATTATGGGCTTGATACCAGTATGAATACCATTGCAGGTATGGGTGGATTGAGGCTTGGTTTTAATGTGCCCGTTATTTCAAAAACCAATGTTTTATGGAGTGTTGGTGGAAGTTACTGGAGAATGAATTATAATTTTAAACAGCCTTTTGATTCTAATTATTTTTCATCGGCTTTATATGAACGCGGACTAACTACTTTGGGATTAAACACAACTATTTTTAAACCTTTTAATGAAAAATATTTTTTACTTGCCTTTATTTCGGCTGATGCCAATGGTGATTTTAAATTAGGTGATGAAAAGTTGGCTGATTATTTGTTTGCTCCAAAAATTACACTTGCAGCATTGTATGGCAAAAAACGCAAAGACCGAAGTATGCTGGCATTTGGATTAACCCGAACTTACCGAGCAGGAAATCAAACTGTTTTTCCGTTAATTTTATACAACCACACTTTTGAAAACCGTAAATGGGGAATTGAATGTTTATTTCCATCTCGTTTTAACTTAAGAAGAAATTTTAATCCCAGAAACTTATTGTTTGTAGGCTACGAAATGGAAGGTAACAGCTACAGTATTATTAACCGAACAGGTGATTCAAGGCTAAATAACTTTGAGTTAAGGCGCTCTGAAATAAGACCTCGAGTAACTTTCGAAAAATCTCTTTACGGTTTTGTTTGGCTATCTGTTCAGACCGGATACCGCATAAATTTTAGATACGATATTGACAACGGAGATATATTTAGGTGGCTGGGCGATCCAACTCCGTATAAGCAAACCAATCAGTTAACTAATCCACTTTACTTTAATATCAGTTTAAATTTAGTTAGCCCGTAAAATTTATTAAAAACTGATTAATTTGTTTTATTGTTCTTCTTTTAGTCTAGTTAAAATATTACCAAACAAGTCAACTGTTAATTTTTATGGCCATTGCTATGATTTTGTAGATATAAATCAAGAGGTTAAAGTAAAATTAATTTTGGTTTACGGTTAGTATCATTACTTTTGCATTTAAATTACAGTTAATGATTTTTGTTATAAGTACAATATATGCATGTGCGGCCTTTATTTGGGCCAAAAAATACAAAAGCACTTTGTTTAAAATAAAATAGGTTCAGAAGAGAAATTCTGAACCTATTTTGTTAATGATAAAATCAATTAAAACTTAGCAAAAAGCTTCGAAAGCAGCAACTAAATTATCCGCAATCATGTCTGCACTTCTTCCTTCAATCATGTGGCGTTCAACAAAATGCACCAATTCTCCATTTTTAAATAATGCAATACTTGGGCTTGATGGGGGGTAGGGCGCAGTAAATTCTCTTGCTTTTGCAACAGCTTCTGTTTCTTGGCCGGCAAAAACCGTTAAAAGGCTATCAGGCTTTTTTGCAGATTGCATGACGGCTTTCATAACACCCGGCCTTGCGGTACCCGCTGCACAACCGCATACGCTGTTAAATACCAAAAGTTGCGTTCCTTGTTTTTTGTTAAGTTCGGCTTCAACCTCTCCGGCATTCATTAACGATTTAAAACCTATATCTTCTAGTTGCTTGCGCATGGGCGCAACTAACATTTCTGGGTATGGCATATTTATTTTTTTTAGTTTGCAAATATACAAACACAAAATTTAAGTATAAGTTTACATTGTTATACAGTTATAATTTGTACATTTGCAGCGTATTAAAAAACACATTTAAATTTTATGTCAACAGCAAAAACCACATTACCTTACAAAGTTAAGGACATTACATTGGCCGAGTGGGGCCGCAAAGAAATCCGTTTGGCAGAAGCTGAAATGCCCGGATTAATGGCAATCCGTGCCGAATACGGACCTCAGCAACCTTTAAAAGGAGCACGCATTGCAGGATGTTTGCACATGACCATTCAAACTGCCGTGCTTATTGAAACCCTGAAAGCGCTTGGAGCAGAAGTTACATGGAGTAGCTGTAACATTTTCTCTACACAAGACCACGCTGCCGCTGCTATTGCCGCTGCAGGAATTCCTGTTTATGCCTGGAAAGGCCAAAACGAAGAAGAATTTGACTGGTGTATAGAGCAAACGCTTTTTGCTTTTGAAGGCGGACAACCTTTAAATATGATTTTAGATGACGGTGGAGACCTAACCAATATGGTTTTAGACCGTTACACTGAATTGGTAAAAGGTATTAAAGGCCTTAGCGAAGAAACCACTACAGGTGTTCATCGATTATATGAGCGTATGCGCAAAGGTACTTTGCCTATTCCTGCTATAAACGTAAACGACTCGGTAACTAAATCTAAATTTGATAATAAATACGGTTGCAAAGAATCGTTGGTTGATGCCATTAGAAGAGCTACCGATATTATGCTTGCCGGAAAAGTTGCAGTTGTTGCCGGATATGGTGATGTAGGAAAAGGCTCGGCTGAATCTTTGCGTGGTGCAGGTTGTCGCGTTTTGGTTACCGAAATTGACCCAATTTGTGCGTTACAAGCAGCAATGGATGGCTTTGAAGTAGTAACCATGGAAGATGCAGCTACAAAAGCAAATATTTTTGTTACTGCTACCGGAAACGTAAAAATAATTACCGATAGGCACTTTAAAGCCATGCGCGACAAAGCCATTGTTTGTAATATTGGTCACTTTGATAATGAAATTGACATGGCTTGGTTAAACAACAATTATGGTAATACCAAATACACCATAAAACCACAAGTTGATGTGTTTAACGTTGATGGAAAAGAAATAATTGTTTTGGCTGAAGGACGTTTGGTTAACTTGGGTTGTGCCATGGGTCACCCAAGTTTTGTAATGAGTAACTCATTCTCAAACCAAACTTTGGCTCAAATAGAATTATGGAACCACAGCGACAAATACGAAAATAAAGTATATGTATTGCCTAAACACCTTGACGAAAAAGTTGCGGCCTTACATCTTGAACATATAGGTGCTAAGCTTACCAAACTTACACAGGAGCAAGCCGAGTATATAGGTGTAAAAGCCGAGGGTCCGTTTAAAGCTGAACACTACAGATACTAAAATTTACATCGTTTTAAATATAAAGCCTGCAAGCAATTGCAGGCTTTTTTATGTATGGTTTATGATAAAAATCATACAATTATTAAAAATTAAATTGACAACATTCTTTATAGTTGCAACTTAATTTAAAACAAAATGAAAAAAACAATTTTATCGCTGTTTGCAATTGCAGCAATTTCAACAACTATTACCAGTTGTAAAAAAGATGACAACTCATCAAACAAGAATAACAATACAACTACTCCTACTTTGGTAGGCAGTTGGGGTTCAACCAAATTGGAAGCTTATGTAGTTAGTGATGACAGAAAAGTTTATGACTCGGTTTATACAGATATAATTTTATTTACATTTAGAACCGATGGAACTTTTACCGGTAGTTATGCAGGTGAAGCGGGAAGTGGTACTTATAAACTTATAAACCAAAACAGTAAAACCTATTTGGTACTAAATACTGTAGGAGAGCAACCGGATACAACACAAGTGGAGAATATAACTGCCACTTCTTTTAATTTTACTTTTAAAGAACAAGCAATTGCAGATGGTGAACCTTATTATTCTAAAATATTCTTTGGTAAAAAATAGTTTTTAAAAATTAATGTTATAAAGCCCGGGTGTTAAATAAGCATCCGGGTTTTTTATATTGAGCCAATACAACAACATTAAGTATAAATTTCACCATTTTACTTCTATCTTACTTATCTTTATGATAAATGAAAAGCAGATTTGATAAGAACGAGATAAACATTATTTGTGTAATTTATTTATGCTAAAGTTTATTACATAAAAAAAGCCGCTTTAGTTTAGCGGCTTTTTTATGGTAAATTTTAAAACTACCACATAAAGAATTTTGGATTGTCTTCGTATTTTGATACATCACCTTTTATAGCACCTATTAAAAGTAATACTGTGTCAACCAATTGTACTATACCACAGCCACCGCAAGTTAAAATATAACCTACCCATGTCCATGTTTTAGTACCTAAGTAAATTCTGTGCATACCGGCAACAATAAATGGTAAGTTTATAATTCGAGGAATAATGTACACTGCTGCTGCTAGACCAAAAGCTATCCATGCATTTTTGCTTCCCATTTTTTCGCATGATTCATTTGGAATAAGTGAGTTGTTGTAGGTGTTAAAATCTGTAGTAAACAAATTGTCGTCAACCGAAGAAATGGCGTTTTCAATTGCGGCATCATCTACAACATACTCGTTGCTTGCCACAAGGTTTGTAATGTTTATGCTTATAAAAGCAAAAACCATTAATGCTAATTTGGCTAGTGTTTTCATTTTTTAATT
Source organism: Bacteroidia bacterium (assembly GCA_046296495.1). Classification (GTDB taxonomy): domain Bacteria; phylum Bacteroidota; class Bacteroidia; order UKL13-3; family UKL13-3; genus JBKBLB01. The sequence goes on along the minus strand of JBKBLB010000009.1, from coordinate 57,112 downwards.
TTTTGGTATTGCGAATTAATGATTAAAGTATAAGAATAAAAATAATTATTTTTTTACATTTGAATACCAGGTAATTAGTTTTTCAAGCTCTTTTTGCACGCTCCCAATTGGCGCTTTGTTTTCTGCGTAAAAATCTAATAAAACCCAAGTATTGGCATAAGTTCATGATAAAAAAGTAATAAGGAACAAAAAGTGCTTTTACCTTTATTTGTCTATTTGCAAGATACCAACCAAGTAATGCCATTGTATAAAATAATATTTGGAGAACCAGTAAGTAATGGTAAATACCTTGTTTTTGTATTGCCAAAGGAATATTGAAAATAAATATCAATAATAGAGAAAGTGGAGCCAAAGTCCACCTTAATACACGGTGAGAAATAAATAAAAATGCTACCCTGAAATTGGTTAATAAATTAAATGCTTTAGGCAAACGAGACATACTTTGAAAAGCACCAGCAGCAATTCTAACTTTTCTCTTCAACTCTTCTTTTACATTGGCACTTGCGGTTTCGGCAGCGTAAGCATTTTTTTCGTATATAACCCTATATCCATCATTGGCTATTTGCATGCTTTGCATTAGGTCATCAAGCAGGGTATCTTTAGGTAATTCTTTGTATAAGCTTTTTCTGTAGCTCATTAATTCTCCTGCGGCCCCTACAATGGTGTAAAAGTCGCTATCAAGTTGTTTTAAAAAACTTTCGTATTTCCAGTAAATTCCTTCGCCTGCTCCGCTTGCATTTTCTTTTTCTTTGTTTAAAATCCTTTTTTCACCCGTAACTGCGCCAACTTTAGGATTTTTATAGTGTTTAACAAGGTTTAATATGGCATCGTTGTTTAAATCGGTATTGGCATCGCAAAATACTACAATTTCTCCTGTTGCATATTGCATGGCACGGTTCATTGCTGCGGCTTTTCCGTTGCGCTCAGGAACAAATAAGCTTAAAACCTGGCTGTATTTTTTTGTAATTTCGGGTGTTTGGTCAGTGCTGCCATCGCTAATAAAAATAAATTGTATTTTTTCTTTGGGGTAGTTTAGAGCTAAACTGTTTTTTATTTTTTCTTCAATATATTCTGCTTCATTAAAACAAGGAACAATTAATGAAACAGTTGGTTCAAATTTATCAGTTTGTATTTGTGGTTGAACCCATAATTTTTTAATTTTTAAAATAAAATACAACAATATTCCATACCCTATATAGCTGTAAAAAACTAGTGCTATAGCAATCCAAAAAATGATTTCAATGATGTTGATCATGTTATTTTGGTTTTGTCCACGATGTATAAAAACCGCAAGTTAATTGCTTTGGCAAAAAATCGGCAATAAAACAATCAAGGGTTTGCAAAAAACGTAACCGCCTTGTTAAAAAAGAGTATGGGAATATGCGTTCAATAAAGTCGGCATTTTTAAAACTTATAAGTTTAAAACCATTGCCACCAATTAATTTTTTAAAAGAACCAACCGTAAAAAACTGTATATGGGTTAAATCGGGGTTTGAGCTTTGATGAGTAGTGGCATTGTAGCCAAGCAATTTTTTAATAAAATTTATTGGGCCATCAAATTTGTTTTTTGTAAGCCATTGCATGGGTTTTGTAATTAAAACTTCGCGTGGCCCCAAGCCATTTGGTACCGTTGCAACAAATATGCCTCCCGGTTTTAATATTTTAAGAATAGATTTTACTAATTGTTCGGGTGTAATTAAATGTTCCAATACTTCGCTGCATACAATGGCATCGAAAATATCACCCATTTCAAATTGGTTTGCATCGTAAACTTCAAAACTTACGTTACTGAATTTGTTACGACTTGATGCCGTTTTTACTGATGTTTCGTCAATATCAATACCTTTTACATTATATCCTAAAGATCCAAGCGCTAAACTGATATTGCCGTTTCCACATCCTATATCAAGAATTTTTGCATTTGGATTGTTTATTTTAGCAATTTCATTTACAATAAAATCAAGACGTTTAAAGTCTTCAACATCTTTATAATTTGTTTGAGAGTGGTAAGTTTTATATGCCATAATTGTAAATGCAAATTTTTAAAATTTAATTTTTATTAAAAACTTCTTTATACACATTTATTGTTTGTAGTGCATTGTTTTGCCATGTAAAATTTTTTGCTCTTTCAATTCCTTTTTTTATTAGATTATTTTTTAATTGTTCATCATTTAACAAAAGGGTAATTTTATCAGCAATTTCATTTTCATTATTAGGGTCAACCAAAATAGCAGCATCTTCTGCAATTTCGGGCATTGATGATGTATTTGAAGTTATTACAGGTACTCCGCAAGCCATTGCTTCTAATATTGGAATGCCGAAACTTTCGCGTAACGAAGGATATAAAAATAATTTTGCCTGGCTAAAAATTGCAGGTAACTCATTATTTGGCACATATCCGGTAAAATGTATGTGTTTTATAATGCTTTCATCTCCTGCTTTTTTTGCAGTTTCAAGCAAATATTCTCGGTTAATATCAAGCATTACCAAAGTAAAGTTTAATTCGTTTTTTTTCTTAAGTTTAATTAGTGTTTTAAGCACACCAATTACATTTTTTTTGGGATCGGTATTGCCTAAATAGAATACGAAGTTATCGGGTAAGTTATATTTTTCTTTTGCATTTTTTAATTCTGCTATATCAAGAACCGGTTTAAAATGGCTTCCAACTCCGTTATAAATTGTAATTACATGTTGTTTATTAAATCCAAAATGTTTGCATATTCTTTCGTTTTCGAAATTTGAAACGGTAATTATTTTACTGGTTTTATTAATAATTTGAGGTACAATAATTCTTCGATAAAGATTGCCGAATTTTTGGTATGCAGTACCTTGAGAAAGATTTATTTTTTCTAAATATATAATATCATGTAATGTTAAAACCAATGGTACATTTAGTTTTAATGGTGCTGTATTGCTTGTGCAATGCAATAAATCTATTTTGAATTTTTTTACTGCTTTAGGTAAATGTAATTGTTCCCAAATAGGGTATGATGCAGATTTTACAAAAACTAGTTTAAAATTTTCTGTTTCTTTTATTACCGTATTGTCAATATCATCTTTTACAAAAATGTAATATTGATTTTCTTTATCAATTAGTTGTAAGTTCTTAATTAATTCAAGCGCAACTATATCCATTCCATGTTTTTTGGGTCTGAATATGCGCTGTGCTTCAATTCCAATTTTCATAATTAAAATTTATGATGCTTTAAAAGTTTTAGGTGTTGAATTAAATGTTTTGGCATTGCCCTTACTTTTTAAAAGTGCATAAAGCATAATTAAAAAGGCGTAAGGCAGGTTTATTGCGGCTTTTAAAGTTTTGGTATTATAAAAATAGGCAGGTATGGCAATAAGGTAGTTTGCCAAACAAAGAACAAACATAAAGAAGAAAATATAACCATATTTAAAACCCGGAATAAAAATGGTAAAAATAAAAACAAATGATAAACCTAAAATAAGAATTCTGGGGAGTATAACTCGTTGCAACGACTTGTCAAAATAATCGAAATTGTTGTAAACAATAAAATTTACTAGCCCATCAAACAATACTTGCTGAAAATCGAAAAACTGAGATGCAATCCAACGTTTACGTTGATTTGTAAACACTTTAGCCGATGAAACTTTTTCATCAAAAACCCTTAAGTGATCTTCGTAATAAATAAATATTTTGTCTTTAATAAGTGCAGTTTCAAGTTCTTTATCTTCAACAGCCGAGTGTATATTGGCCATTGCTTTTTTAAAATAATTATAACGTATTGCTTTGCCTGAACCGACCAACGAAGATGATAAGCCACAAGCAACATGGCCTTTTCTGAAAATAGTATTGTTAATTTCTTCGCTTATGGCATCAAGAACTGCAAAACTTGTATTTAAATTTTTAGCACAACGATGAGCCTGAACTACATCTCTGCCATCTTGTAATAGCAGATTTATTTTTTCTAAAAAATCAGTTAATATAATATTGTCAACATCAAGTATAACTGCAAAATCATATACTTCCGGTAAAAGATCAAGCGCATGATTAAGTGATTTTGCTTTTGTACTTTTTTCAAATTTTACCGGAAAAAAAATAACAGGCATATTGTTAATTTTTTCTTCGGTTTCAGGTTTTAAGGTATCGCCAATAATTATTACATCAAAGTATTGTTTAGGATAGGTTTGGTTTAAAGCATGTAATAAAGTATCTTCAATTATTTCATCGCTTTTATAAGCAGGAATTATCACAGCGTATTTAAAAAATTTTTCGGCTTTTAAAATGCTAAAATCAGTTCGTTTATAGAAATTACTCAGGAATATATAAATTGATACATAAGCAATGTTGAAGCCTATGTAATACAAAAAGATAATTTCAAAAATGTGAATAGCCGAATTCAACATTCATGCAATGTTATTAATTAAATAATATTTTATTTAGTTTTCGTCTTTATTAGTTATGCTATGTGGGGTGTGTATAAACTTTTTATCTGCACCTTTTAAATTAAACAAAGTTAAAAACATCAACCAAAATGCTTTAGGCAAATACATAATTGATTTTAATGTAGAGAATGAATAATACTTGTTTGGTACAGCAAGCAATAATGCCAGAATATAAACTTGCAATAAAGTAAAAAACACAATTGCAGGTTTAAAGCCAACAAAATATAAGGCACTAAAAACAAATAAAAATCCTAAAAGGATAATACGCGGAAAAAGTGCAAATTGAATGATTTTATCAAGCAAGTCGAAATTTTTTTCTTTAAAAGATTTTATTACAGATTGCCTGAAATATTTAATTAAAAACTTGTATTGAGCCGAAAGCCATCGCCTGCGCTGATTTTTAAAAACCTCAGATTTTTGAACCTTTTCATCATAAACCAAAATTCCATGATCGTATTCAATTTTTATTCCATCTGAAATTAAATTAACTTCAAGTTCTTTATCAAAACCACCTACAGCTTTGGCTTGTTTCATAAAGCGTACAAAGGCATCATATTTCATAGCCATTCCTGAACCTATAAGAGCAGCACTAAGACCAACAACACTATGCCCCTTTCTAAAAATATGGTTATTTGCTTCCTCGCTAATTGCATCTAAAACTGCAAATGGAGTATCTAAATTTTTTGCAACTCTGTGAGCTTGTATAATGGTTTCGTTGTTTTGTAATCTCAGGTTTATCTTTTCAAGAAAATTTTCCTCCATGATGTTATCTATATCAAGAACCACCGCATAATCATAATCTTCGTTATTTAGGGCATCAATGGCTGCATTTAATGATTTGGCTTTTGTACTGTTTTCAAAACTAACTTCAATAACCCTTACCGGGTGAAGTTTCATTTCGCCTACTGTATAACTTTTTAATGAATCTGCAATTATGATAATATCATATTTATCTCGTGGGTAGTTTTGCTTAAATGATGAAAACATGGTTGAAACAATTACCTCATCGCCTTTGTATGCAGGAATAAATACTGCAAATCGGTTATACTTTTTTAGTTGAAGTACATTTTTTTTTATTGGCCACAAACTTGCAACAGCAAAAAACAATACATAAAACACATTTAAGGCCAAAATTAGGGCAAGCGTCCAAACAACAAAATCAATAATAAACATAAGCTTTATTTAATTATAAGACCGGTGTTATAGTATATGTCTTTATTTACTAAATTCCAGGCAGCACCTTTCACAAATGCCGCAAGCAATTTAAATTCTTTTTTGAATAAGTAATATATAATGCCTTTTGGAAATGAAATACAATAAAAAAATAACAATGCAATTATGCGCTGAAAGCCAAATGTATTTCGTCTGGTAAAAATTATTCTATTACGTGTAATATAATAAATTTTCATAGGGCTTTCTTTTCCAACCGACATAGATTCTTTGTGAAAAACTTTTGAAAAACCACAGTACCAAATAGAAAAACCTGCTCTTTTTACTCTTTCGCAAAAATCTATTTCTTCGTAGTATAAAAAATATAAATCAGCCATTAATCCAACCTTTTCAAGCGCTTTTCTGCTTATCATCATAGCGGCACCGTGAGCCAAACTGGTTTTATAGTTTTTGGTGAATTGTTCTGAGTCTAATTCTTTGTGGCCAATTGCAAATACTCTTCCGGTATAAAAATTTAAACCGTAGCTACCTGCAAATTGCAAAGTATCAGGTTTGCTGTAATAAATTAATTTACTGGACGCAATACCTATTGTCTCATCGCTCTCCATTAAATCAACTATGGGTTCAAGAAAACCCGGGTCCACTTCGGTATCATTGTTTAATAAAAAAACATATTTTCCTTTACTTTCTTTTATAGCCAAGTTGTTACCACCGGCAAATCCAAGATTTTCTTTGCTTAATATTAAATTTACATGTGGAAACTTTTCTTTTAGTTCTACCGGAGGATTTGATGACGCATTATCAACAACAAATATTTCAATATTTTTGTATGTACATTTTTCGAGTGATGCTAAAAAATCGTGAGTAATTTGGGTGCCGTTGTAATTAACTGTAATTATACTTACAAGGGGTTGCTGCTGCATATCAGGTTAATTTTTGCGGCAAGTTATTATTTTCGGTAATATCATAAAAATAAGCCACACAAATCATTGCCATACTCATATACATAAGTGTACCAAGAGGCTGCTGACCAAACACCGGATTTCCGAAACTTGCTGATACAATACCTGCAAAACCCGCATAAAGGGCTAACAACTTCTGTCGGGCATCATTATCTTTTAACTTTCTGATAAAATAACTTCCATACACAACAACATATGATAAACTGAATGCAAAAACAATAATACCAACCACACCTGTTTCGGCCCAAATTTTAACAAACCAGCTATCGGTAGGTATATTTGCCAACACACTATTGGGGTAAAAACGTTGTGCCCAAACATCAGTAGTTCCCATGCCGGCACCAAATGGCCTTGTTGATAGATAATCCCTCATCTTTTTTTGATTTTCGAGCCTTACAAGTAACGATGCATCTTTGGTATCGAGCGATGAACGAATACGGTAAATCTGGTAATTTGTATTGCCAATATATGTAAATTTAAGTAAACCAAATGCTAACCCACCCACTAATAAACCAATTAAAAGAATTCGAGTATTTCGTTGAAGAATTAAATAAACTACTCCACCAAAGAAAATTGCAAATGTAGGGCCTCTACTTCCTGATGTACCCATACCAATTAAGCATATTACAAAGATAAAAGCATACCATAAACGAGTTTTTGTTGAATAATTTCCTAAAGATAAAATTAGAGCAACTACCGCAATATAAGCCATTGTTACACCATATTGTCCGGCATCAGAGTAAAAAGAAAATGCACGCAACTGTCCAAATAAAACGTGTGTAACTGCACCACCTTGATCGAGCCAGCGTTGTTCGAATGGGTCAATAAAAAGATTTATTTGTTTTAAACCCCACAACGATGAAGCAATACCCCAAATTAATAAAGAACGTATAAAATAATCGAGATTTTCTTTTTTATTAAACAAGAGTAAAGTTAACGGTACAATTTGTATTGCGTAAAGGGTTACTCCACGCGTTGCATAAAACCATGATTGTACTTTTGGTGCATTTGGGTTAAATAACTCAAATGCTGTATATATAAACCAAGCCAAAGTAGTATAAAAAACGCCTTTGTTAAGTTTTTTTACATCGTATTTATATAATTGAAAGATAACCGACAATGAAGTGATAAATAAAATAGCATCAACCACCAGACCCAAAGGAATATTGGTGATATATCGGTTCAAACCAATAAAGAAAAAAGAGTAGTGAAAGTTAAACAATAATCCGTAATATGGATTGTTGATGATAAGTGCAATGATGCCAAATAATACAGGAACAAAAGCAACAGCTGTACCTATGCCCACATCTCCGGTTGCAACCGTAATACCCATGATAATACCAGTTAGTACCAATATCATGGTAATGATAAAGTTGTTTAAATTATTAGTTGTTGTTACTGTTTGTGCCTGTACTGCCCTCATTATTTAAATTTAATTATCGACAATGATTTTTCATATAAATCATTAAAACCTAATTTGAATATATTTAAAAAACTAACATTTAAATGTTTATTTATCATTACAAAACCGTACAAAGTACCGGTTGTAAAAGTTAATGTAGAAACAATGGCCAGCACCTCAAGCGAATTAAAAAAATATATTACTGTTATACCACCAATAACATTTACTGCAAGCATCAGCATCACTTTTATAAAGTTTAAATCAGGCCGGTCAATAACATCAAGCATAATTCCACTAAATTTATCGAGAGGAAGAATACAAGTATAAATTGCAAAAAGTTTTAGTAAAATAACACTATCTTCATATCCTTTGCCTGCAAGAATGTAAACCATAAAATCGGCAAAAAACAAGCATACCAAAGATAAAGGCAGTAACATAAAGAAAATTGCACCTGTTCTGCGTTCAAACTCATATTTTAATGTTTCTAATTTTTTATCACTATAAAGTTTAGCAAATTGTGGCAGTGCTGTTATTGCAAAACTTCTTAGTGGCATCTCAATTAATTCTATTAATCTTAGCGGCACATTAAATACTGCATTTTTTGCTGATCCTAACATAGATGTAATAATATAGGTATTTGAACTTCTTAGCAGGTTTGAACCTATTAAGGTACCCGTGCTGTATTTGCCAAAATTGATTATATTTTTAAATATGCTTTTTGATTTATTAAATATATGATTTATGCCAGATGATTTAAATACAATTGTAGCCAATGATAGTGATACATGAGAGACAATAAAACCAATCAATACATTAAATATGGTTGGTTCAGGTTTCACTAAAATATATATCATTGCAATAAATACAAGTTGCTGTAAAGCTCTAACAAGGCTCATTTCAAAAATTTTTAATTTAGCATTCATTAACCACGAAGCAAAATTATGTGGTAATGAAAATAAAGCGACAGCTGCATACCACTTTAAGTAATTTATGTGTTCGGGTAAAATTTTAAAAACTAAAAATACAAAATACAATACTATAAGTACAGCTAAAAATAATAAGGTAATTATTCCGGCAAGGTAGAATGCCGTGCCTATCACAATATTTTCTTCATCAATACTTTTACAGGCATTTATATTTTTTATAAGTGCATTTACTATCATGCCTATTCTTAATGTATCAAATAGTCCGTAAGTGGTTATAAAAAAAATCCAAATACCAAAATCTTCTTTATTTAAGTATCTGGCAAGCATTGCAAATGTTAGTAAACCCAGCAAAGCTCCAATTGCGTTGCCTGCCAAAGAAGTAAAACTTTTGCCTTTAACTATTTTTACTAAAGCCTGCATTTAAACTACGCTTCTTCCGGAAGACTTAATGTTTCAGCTTCATCATTGTTTTCTTCTTCGTTTTGTTTTATAGCTGTAGCTTTTTGCTTTTTAGGTTTTGGCATTTCACCTACCAGATTTTCAAGATTTTCTAATGTTACAAAATTTAACCAAGCAAATATTTTTTGATCGCTATTGTTGCTTGCCTTTTTAAATAAGTTTAATACATAATTGTCAGATGATGACCAAACTCTCCTTGCATCAAGCATCATTAATGTAAGTTTGCTGTTTTTTAATAATTGGTTTGGAATAGCATTTACGCTTATTGCAGGAATTTCTACAATAATAAAATTGTAGTTTTCTTTTCTTACACGACTCAATTCAGGGAATAAGTTATCTTCGGTTTTAATTGAAAATAATTTACTGTTTACTTCGTAAGGTAGTGTACGCAATCTTTTATCTTCGGTTTCTGCATCTTCAATACTTGCATCGTTCGACATAAATAATACCGAATAATTTAAAGCATAAAGCTTTTCTGCAAGTTTCATTCCTGCAAAAGTTTTGCCTTCAAATTCTCTAGAACTAATTAAAGTTATAAGGTAATTATTTACGTTTTCAATATTGTTATCAAGTTCAATTTTCAGATTTGTAACCGCATAATCAAGTAAAATGTTTTCAATTTTGTTAAGGTTTGCATTGTTTTCTGCAAGCACCCTATCAGGTAATGCGCTAAATATTTTTAAACCGGTTAATTGTTCTGCGCGAGATATATTTTTTATGGATGAATCTAATAATTCTCTTGAAATGAAATATACCAATAGCAAGAAGAATGCAGCAACAAATGATATTATAATTAACAATAATCTTCTTGAAGGCAATGCTTTTGTTGGAAATATTGGGTTATCCATTACCTGAAGATTGTTACTCATTTTAATATTTTGTTGACGTAGTTTTGCAAGGTGTAGGCCATGAAGTATTTCCAGATATTGTTTTTCTGCAACACTAATTTCGCGTTCAAGCCTGCTCATTTGCATACCTAATGGAGAAAATTCATTGTACTTTCTGTCAAATTCTTTACGTCTGTCAATGTAAATTTTTAATCTTGCTTCGGCTGCATCGGTTGCTAAACTTTCTTCGAGCCATTTTTCCAATACAGTTTTTGAAGGAACTGATTCGATGGTATTATTTAAACTGTAGTATTGTAATACCCATATACGAGTTTCTTGTTTTAAATCATCAACACGTTTAGCCAGTTGATCAAGTTTTTTAAAATCGTTAGAATATATTTTTGCACGTTCATATTCTTCGTGTGCTGCTGCCAATTCTTTTCTTAATTTATTAAGTTCATGGTTATTTCTTAATAATATTTCTCTACTTTCTAACTGATTTTCTAAACGAATTACTTGTTGTTTATGTCCTTCGTAATTCATCAATTCTTTATAATACTCTGTGTCGTTATTTTCGTTTTGTTCAGCAATAAATTTTGCTTGTTCGTAATAGTTAATGATTTTATTTCTAACACCAAAATCTTTAAATTTATTTTCGGAGTTATTAAGTTCTTCTGCAGCTTCTCTTAATCGTGCTTCAAACCATTTTACAACGTTATCCGTTTCGCTGCTTTTTAATTTTTTATACTTATCAATAAAAATATCAACGATGAATATTAATGTATTAATGCAAACTCCTGGATCATCAGATTTGTATTTTATATCCAAAAAGTCTGATGCAGCTTTTCTTTCACTTGATAAGTTACTTAGAATTTGTTGAATACTGTAATAACCCTTGGGAGAAGAAAGTAATTCAACAACAATGTTATCGGTTGAACTATTTTTAACTTTTCTAATTTTCTCGATGGTAGCAACCATATTTCCCGGAACTATCAATGCAGCTCTATCTTCTTCTTTTACCGATGCTTTAAGTCTTTCAAAACCTTCTTGTCCTACAATCATAGGGTCAGGCATTTCCAATAGTAAATGTTGAGCCAGCAATCTTATTGCTACATCTTCAATGGTTTGCCTGCTTTGAATGGTTACCAATAAGTTATCAAAAGCATTGTTTACCGCGAAGTAGTCAATCCTTGGAGAACTTTCTTCGGTGGTAATTCCATACCCCGATGCAATACCAGTGTATATCGAGGTCATAGATTCATATTGTTTTGGCATTCGTTTGGTTAAAAACCATACCAAAATGGCAACCAATAATGGAAAAATAATTAACCATTTAAGGTTTTTGCCTAATACGCGTATAAATTGTGCAAATGTCATTTTCTTTTGTATGCTACCTTAGAGAGTGGAACACCTAATAATGCTTCAAATTGCTCTAATGAACCTAAATAAAACCTAAAGGCTTCATGATAGGCTGCCTCGGCATCGGCCAATACATTTTTTTGTCGGGCATATTCAGCTATGTGAATAGTTCCTTCTTTATATTCTTTTTCAGCAATTTGGCATGCAATTGTTTGGGTAAGTAAATCTTCGTTACGGCTTTTAAATAATCTGTTGTAACCAACCATATCGCTATAAAATAAAGCCAACTTTCTTCTATACTCCATTGCTACAGCTTCTCGTTTATAGCGCTGTCCTTTTGCTTTTTCTTTTACTTCATTTACTCGTCCTCTGTGCCCCATTACATCAAACACAGAAATTTGGATATTTACACCTGCTCTGTAACCTTCAGTTATTGTTGTTATAGATCCTAATGTTAATAAACCGGCAAAAATTGGAATATTACCAAAACTGTAATTGTAAAAAACACTTACGTTTTGAGCCCAAAACCATCTTATCCACTTTACATTCCAATCGTATGATCGGGCAAATGCCATTTCCATTTTCATTTCCGGATTTACTTCCATTCCAATCAGGTACAAACTGTCTAATGGAGGCAGCAAAGCTTCTATATCAACTCTTGGGTTCAAAAACAATGAATCAATGTTGTTTTGTGATTTAGCCTTTTGTAGTATAACTAGTGAGAAAACTGTAACTAAAATTACATTAACAATTGGCTTTTTTATGTTGTTGGTTTTTGTCATCGTTTATCTTAAAAACGGTACAACAAAGTAAAGTATAGCAAAACACTATTATTTAAGCACTTATTAACTAGGTTTTTTTTTGTGTCTATTTTTTTAAAATTCTTTCAACAACAAAATTGAATTTAAATTTTAAACAAAACTTTAAGTTGTTTTTTTAACATTGCGCTTAAAATTAGTTAATGAAAGAAAGGCTAGAAAATAGAGATATTATAGTTGTTGGCCTTCAACCTTTCGATATGGCCATTGGCAGCAATTGTATTAACATTGCATTACAATTTGCCAAATATAATCGTGTGTTATATGTAAATTATCCTCTCGATACTAAAACCATTAAAAAAGAGAAGAACAAAGATTTTGTAAAAAAAAGAATAGAATATTTAAAGGGAAGAAAAGAAAATTTGATTAAAATTTATGATAAATTGTACAACTTATATCCTGCAACAAAAATTTATTCTATAAACTGGATTCCGTTTACTTTTTTGTTTTCTATTTTTAACTTTATCAACAATTATAAATACTCAATTGAGATAAAAAAAGCAATTAAAAAGTTGGGTTTTAAAGATTATATCATTTTTAACGATAGTGATATGTTTAGAAGTTACTATCTTAAAAATTTGCTAAATCCAAGTTTATACATTTATTACAGTAGAGATAATTTAATGAGTGTTGCATATTGGTATAAACATGGTAAAATACTTGAACCAAAGCTAATGCAAAAAAGCGATTTGGTTTGTGCAAACTCAGTTTATTTAAAAAATATAGCATCACAATTCAATAAACATGCATATTATGTTGGGCAAGGTTGTGATGTGGATGCATTTAATCCAAATTTAAGCTATTCTATACCCAATGATTTAAAAAATTTAAATAAGCCAGTTATCGGATATATTGGTGCATTGTATTCGTTAAGATTAGACATAGAAATAATTGAACACATAGCTTATAAATTTAAAGAATGCAGCATTGTTTTAATAGGCCCGCAAGATGAAATTTTTAAAAATTCAGCATTACATAAAATGAGTAATGTTGTTTTTTTGGGTCATAAAAAGCCCGAAGAATTACCAACTTATTTAAATTATTTTGATGTTGCAATAAATCCTCAGGCTATAAACCCAACTACAATTGGTAATTACCCGCGAAAAATTGATGAGTACCTTGCAATGGGAAAACCCGTTGTAGCAACCAATACCGAAGCTATGAGCATTTTTAAAGGTTATGTTTATTTATGCAACAATAAAGATGAGTATATAGAAAATATTATATTAGCCCTGAACCAAAATGATGATGAATTAAAAAAACAAAGAATTGCATTTGCTCAATCACATACTTGGGAAAATAGTGTTGCCGAAATATATAATGCCATTAAAAAAGTAAAACCCAATTTATTTAACTAATGTTATGAGCATCATTCAATATATAAAATCCAATCCAAGTATTAAAAAGTTTGTTCACTATTTGCTTATACCAAAAAGGCAGGCAAGACCAAGGATTTGGGTAAAATACTTGGTTAATCCGTTTTTTCATAAACGAGGAAAAGGATCAACCATTAGGCGAAGAACTCGTATTGATGTTTTACCGTTTAATAAATTTGAGTTGGGCAATTACAGCACCATCGAAGATTTTAGCACAGTAAATAATGGAGTAGGAGATGTAATTATAGGTAACGAATCGAGGGTGGGTATAGGCAATGTATTAATTGGTCCGGTTAAAATTGGAAACAATGTTATACTTGCCCAAAATATTGTATTAAGCGGCTTAAATCACAGCTATCAAGATATTAATTTACCCATTCACAAACAGCCTGTAACAACCGCTCCAATTGTAGTTGAAAATGAATGTTGGATAGGTTCAAACGCAGTTATAACAGCCGGTGTAACAATTGGTAAACATTGTATTGTTGCAGCTGGTTCAGTAGTTACAAAAAATATACCTCCGTATAGTGTTGTTGTTGGAAATCCGGCAAGGGTTATAAAACAATACGATTTTGATAAAAAAGAATGGGTAAAAGTATAAAAGATTGTATATGCAAATATTTATAAACGATGTAATACAATATTTTGAAACAATTGCCCCTGCGGCATTGCAAGAAAGTTACGATAACTGCGGATTAATTGTTGGATTGGCCGAAACGCCTGTAACAGGAGTTTTAATTACACTTGATTGTACAGAACAAGTAATTGATGAGGCCATTAACAATAACTGCAATTTAATTATTGCACATCACCCAATTATTTTTGGCGGGCTTAAAAAAATTAATGGAAAAAACTATGTAGAGCGAACAGTTATAAAAGCTATAAAAAATAATATTGCAATTTATGCCATTCATACCAATCTCGACAATGTTTTAACTAACGGTGTAAATAAAAAAATTGCTGACATATTAAAACTTAAACAACTACAAATTTTACTACCTAAAACAGGTTACTTAAATAAGCTGGTAACATTTGTTCCTAAAAATCATATACAAGCTGTAGAGCAGGCAATTTACATGGCCGGAGCCGGACATATTGGAAATTACAGCGAATGTGGTTTTTCAACAACAGGTTTTGGAAGTTTTAAAGGAAATGAAAATGCCAACCCGTTTGTTGGTAAAGCCGGAGAACGCCACTACGAAGAGGAAGTTAGGTTGGAAACAATTTTTCCATCCTTGCTAAAATCAAAAGTTATAAATGCCTTGTTGCAGGCACATCCATACGAAGAAGTAGCATACGATATTTATAAACTCGAAAACCAGCACGATCAAATTGGTTCTGGTATTACAGGTATTTTAGCCGAACCGATGCCAAAATCAGAATTTTTAAATTATGTAAAAAACTGTATGCAAACTGAATTGATAAAATATACAGAATCTGATAAAAATACCATCGAAAAAGTTGCCATTTGCGGTGGAAGCGGAAGTTTTTTATTAAACAATGCCAAACTTGCCGGTGCAGATGCTTTTATTACATCCGACTTTAAATACCACGAATTTTTTGATGCCGAAAATAAAATTATGATTTGCGATATAGGGCACTATGAAAGCGAGAAATTTACCAAAGAGCTTTTAAATGAGTTAATTGTTAAAAAATTTAATACATTTGCGGTCATTTTATCCAAAATAAATACAAACCCGGTTAAATATTATTATTAAATTAAAGATGGCAACAGCAACAGAAATTAACATTGAACAAAAACTTAAAGCCCTGTACAAGTTACAATTAATTGATTCGAAAATTGATAAATTAAAAGCTACCAGAGGTGAACTGCCTATGGAAGTAGCCGACCTTGAAGACGATATTGCCGGCAAAGAAACCAGAATATCTAACCTTGAGGCCGAAATTAAAAAGTTAGAAGATTTCATATCAACACAAAAAACTAAAATTACCGATGCTAAAGCATTGGTTAAAAAGTATGAAAAACAACTTGATAATGTAAAAAATAACCGAGAATATGAGGCTTTGAATAAAGAAATTGAAATTCAAGGTTTAGAGCAACAAGCAGCCGAAAAACGCATTAAAAATACACAAATTGATATTGAGAATAAAAAGCAAATTATAGAAAACATAAAAGCTGAACTCGAAGGTAGAAAAACTGATTTAGCTAATAAAAAAGCCGAACTCGATACCATAATCTCTGAAACTGAAAAAGAAGAAGCTGTTCTTGAAAAACATAAGCAAGAAGCTGTAAAAGTTGCCGATGAAAGATTGGTTACCAGCTACAATCGTATACGTGGAAATGTAAAAAATGGTATAGGAGTTGCCACTATTTTAAGAGATAGTTGTAGCGGTTGTTTTGCTGCAATTCCACCTCAGCGCCAAAGTGATATTAGATTACGTAAAAAAATATTGGTTTGCGAAAACTGTGGTAGGGTATTGGTTGATAATAGCTTAGCCGAAGAGGTTGCTCAATCAATAAAAGTTTAATTTAAATTAAACGAATCTTTTTATTACATTTCATATTTTGCTTATCAAATAATTTTAAAAGCAAAAATGAGGTTATTATTATTTTCAGTACAATTTTTTTTTGCTTTTAAAGTTGTTGCCTTCCATCTAAAGTTTAACGAACAACTCGTACAATCTCAGTTATATATAAATGAACTAAGGTTAAATAAAGCCGAGCAAATAATAAGGTCAGAAAAACTAAATTCTCCTAATAATTTAGCATGCGACTATCTTTTAGAATATGTTTATTTTTATCGGGTAATTACTTCGCAAAGCCAAACACATTTAAAACAATACAAGCAATTAATTACTTATAATAATGCCCGCTATCAACAACTGGCAGACAATATTCCTGAAAAGAAATTATTTTTAGCTCAAATGTCATTACACGAGGCATTTGCAAATGTGCTTTTTGAAGAATATTTAAAAGCGGCTTTATTAATAAGAAATGCCAATAAGTTGTTGGTTCAAAACGAGAAAAATTTTCCAAACTATTTTGCAAATAAAAAAAACCTTTCAATTATTGAAACACTTGCCGGTACTTTGCCCGATAATTATAAGTGGGTTGCAAGTATTGCAGGTATGCCCGGTTCATTTGTTAATGGTTTAAGTAATTTACTTAATTACATCAATCAATCTGATAAGCAATTGCAAAATGCTGTTGATGCACAAGAAGCAAAATTGGCCTATGTAATTTTAATGGCACAATTTTCTGATGATAAACAAACACCTTATAATTATTGTAAAGAAAATTTAATCAATTGTAAAACAAACTTAATACACGTTTTTATAAATGCTTTTGTTAGTCTTGAACACAAAAAGCCCTTTGAAGTATTAAAATGTATTGAACAGTTTAATAAAACCAACGAATACCCTGACTTTTATTTTTTAGATTATATGCTTGCGCGAGCAAAATTGTATTTAAATCATCGCGATGCTGATGTTTGGTTTAAGAAATATGTAACCTTTGGTAACGATGAACAAATAAAAAAAGAATCGTACAGAAAGCTTAGTTGGATAAGTTTGTTAAAAGGCGATACCATTGCTTATAAAATATATTTCAGGCAGTCGGCTAAAAGTAAAAAGAGTGAAGAAGATGAGCATATCAGAGAATTATTAGCTGAAAACAAATTTCAAGACAAGCAAATTTTACAAGCAAGAATTTATTTTGATGGGGGAAGATACAATGATGCTATAAACATACTTGAAAATATAAATCACAAACAAATTCAAAATAAATACGAGCAAATAGAATATTTTTATCGTTTAGGTAGAGTCTATTACGAAAACAATAATTTGGGTGAAGCTGTATTGGCTTTTCAAAAATCGGTTCAAATAGCCGAAACAACTATAATATATATGGTGCCGTATGCCGAATACTACACTGCACTATGTTATGTTAAATTAAATAAAAAAGATTTGGCTAAATTGCATTTAAAAAAAGCGCTTTCGTATTCGGGTTATCAATATGAAAGCACATTAAAACAAAAAGTAAAAGCAGCATTAAGTGGCATAGAAACATAATTTATTTTTGGGAAATATTCCAAAAATGAAACCATTTTGTGAGTTCTATTTTGCTTAATGTTTTGATAAGCAATTACTAACAAAATGGCAAAAAAATTGTAACACTAAACATATATGAAAACAAATTTAAAACTTACATCAATTGTTGCACTTTCATTAATTGTTTTTTTAACATTATCGTGCAAAAAAAGCAAATCAAACGATCAACCTAACTTTCCAGCCGATGAAATAACCGACATTAACCAAATGAAGGTTCCAAATGGTTTTAATTTCGAAACTACTAATGAAGTATCTTCAACAGTTACATTACTAAGCCCGTTAGATGAACCTTTAAAAGGCGTTAGAGTAAGGTTAATGACTGATGCTCCTGAAAATGATGGAGAAGAATTAGCCGCTGCTTATACAAATGTAAATGGTATTGCAAGTTTTAATGTTGAGTTGCCTACTTATTTAAAAGAAGTAGTAGTAAATACAGATTATCTTGGCATCGTTAACAATGTTATAGTACCCGTAAACAACAAACTAATTAATGTTTCATTAGGTGGAAAAAATCAAAAAGTTTTTTATCCTGAAGCAACTATAAAATTACCTAATAATCCGGTTGCATTGGGTAAAAACCCTGCAAAATATTCTTTTCGTCTAGGAAGATTCACTACAGGACAAAATGGTGGTGTTCCAAATTATTTAGAATTACCAAACGATCAAATTTCGGCAGCATTTTTAGCCGATATTAATGCCACTTTGCCCGAAAACAGAAAAGTGCCTCAATTTAATCCTGAATATATATCAACAAATGCCGAAAGAAATATAAACTTAACTGAACTTTGCGATGTTTGGATAACATTTGTTGCTGAAGGTGCAGGTTACAGAAATTCATTATTTTATTTTGTTTATCCAACAAATAACAAACCAACACAACTTAGCCAAATAGATTCGTTGATAGCAGTATTTCCCAACGCTTCGGCAAATGGAAGTGGTGGAGGTTTGGTAGCAGGGAACAAAGTAAGAATAGGTCGTTGGGGAGCCGATACTTCTATTGGATTTTGCATTGTTGCTAACGGATGGAACGGTACAACAGTTGGTAACGGGCAAGGAACTTATTATTCAATAAGAGAACTTAATACAACTGAGAATGTAAACCTGAGAGATCACACAGTTTTATTAAATCATGCAGGATTGAACCGTTTGTTAATTGGTTTTGAAGATTTATTTAGAACAGGTGGTGGAAGTGATGATGATTTTAATGATTTGATTATATACGCAACAGCAAATCCGGTTAGAGCCATAAGCACCAATAATGTTGTATTGTACAGACCGGCACAAGATACTGACGGAGATGGAATTGACGACCAAAATGACGAGTTCCCGAACGATAACCAACGAGCTTTAAGGGTTTATTATCCAAACAAAACAACTTTTGCCAGTGTTGCTTTTGAAGATTTATGGCCAAGTCGTGGCGATTATGATTTAAATGATGTTGTTGTTAATTTTCAATACGAAGCTGTTGTAAACGGACAAAACCAAATTAAAGATTTAACATCGCGCTTTAAGTTGGTTGCAGCAGGCGGTATATTCAAAAATGCTTTTTCTGTTGAGTTTCCGTTTAACGCAAATCTGGTTCAAAACATTACCGGAAATACATTAGGTCTTGAGTCGGGTCAAACAAAGGCAGTTTTGCAGGTATTTGCAAACTCGAAAGCGCTTATTCCAACTTATAATACCTTAAACGAAAACAGGCCATTTGTAAATACTGATACAATAAGAGCTTCATTTACATTAAGCACTGCACAAGCAGCTACATTAGGCATATTTAATCCGTTTATATGGATTGATGAACCCGGAAAAGGTAGAGGATTTGAGGTGCATTTACCCGGCAAACCCCCAACTCCATTGGCAAATACATCAATATTTGGTACTAATGCCGATGCCACAAACCCACAAGCAAATATTTTTTATAAAACAGCCAATAATTTACCTTTTGCTATTGCAATTCCAGAGACTTTTGCATATCCTTACGAGAAAGAATCAATCATTGGGTCACACTTACGTTTTGTTGCATGGGCTCAGAGTGGTGGAACTTTATTTCCTGAATGGTACAAAAACTTAACGGGTTATCGTAATCAAAGTAAAATATACGTGCCAAGGTAATTTGCTGGATTCATAAAATTTTTAGCCTGTTTGGAATAAATAAACCAAACAGGCTATTTTTTTTAAAAAATAATATTATTTAATTTGAACCAAACTCTTTATAAAATGAATAAGGTAATTTTAATTGATGACGACCCCATAAATAATTTTGTTAACCGAAAATTGATTTTAAAACTTAAAGGTGATTGTGAAATTGTTGAATTTTTAAATGCCATTGATGCATTAAATTACTTAAAAGATAACTCGGCAGATGTTATTTTTTTAGACCTTGCCATGCCGGATATGGATGGTTGGGACTTTATTAACGAATATACAAAAATGAATTTAAAATACCCGGTTTTTGTATTAACTACATCAATTGATCCTGAAGACAAAAAAAGAGCCGAGCAATATCCTGTAATATCAGGTTTTTTTGTAAAACCACTTACAGTAAAAGAAACCGAAGCCATAATTTCTTAAAACTTCAAATCTTTATTGTAGTTACTTTGTTTGCTGCTTTATAGCTTATTACTATTTTTGCAAACTTTTTATGGAGCATCATTTAAGCGAACAAGAGCAATTACGAAGAGAGAAACTAAGGCAACTTTACCAATTAGGGTTTAATCCATACCCTGCAGATGGTTTTAATGTAAATTTTTCCAGTAATAAAATAAAAGAACTTTTTGAAGAAAATCCTGAAGATGAAAAATTAAAAAATATTTCAATTGCAGGTAGAGTAATGAGCATTAGAGATATGGGCAAAGCAGCATTTGCCGTAATTCAAGATTCAAACGGAAAAATTCAGATATATTTAAGACGAGATGACTTGTGTACAACCGAAGATAAAACACTTTACGATACTGTAATTAAAAAACTAACCGATATTGGTGATATAATTGGCGTTACAGGATATGCCTTTAAAACTAAAACCGGAGAAATATCGGTTCATGCTATATCGTTTAAAATGCTATCAAAAGCTTTAAAGCCATTGCCAATTGTTAAAGAAAAAGATGGTGAGGTTTACGATGCTTTTAGCGACCACGAGTTGAGGTACCGCCAGCGTTACGTTGATTTAATTGTTAATCCGCATGTTAGAGAAGTATTTGTAAAACGCACAAAACTTATTAACACCATGCGAAACTTTTTAAATGCACTTGGCTACCTTGAAGTTGAAACTCCAATATTACAGCCTTTATATGGAGGTGCTGCAGCAAGACCCTTTAAAACCCATCACAATACATTAGATATGACTTTGTATTTGCGAATTGCAAACGAGTTGTATTTAAAAAGGCTTATTGTTGGCGGCTATGATGGCGTTTATGAATTTAGCAAAGATTTTAGAAATGAAGGAATGAGTCGTTTTCATAATCCGGAGTTTACACAAATAGAACTATATGTTGCTTACAAAGATTATGAATGGATGATGAATTTGGTTGAAGAAATGATTGAAAAAATTGCAATAGAATTGCATGGAAGTACAGTTGTTACAGTTGGCTCAAACAAAATAGATTTTAAAAGACCTTGGAAACGCTTTACAATGTATGAGGCAATTAAACATTACACCGGCACCGATATATCAGATATGAATGAATCCGATTTGGTTCAATTTTGTACCAAACTGGGAATTGAAACCGATACAAGTATGGGGCGCGGAAAATTAATTGATGAAATTTTTGGTTCTACCTGCGAGCCCCATTTAATACAACCAACCTTTATAACCGATTACCCGGTTGAAATGAGCCCGCTTGCCAAGAAACACAGAACAAAACAAGGTTTGGTTGAAAGATTTGAAGCCATTTGCAACGGCAAAGAAATTTGTAATGCATTTAGCGAATTAAACGACCCCATTGACCAACGAGAGCGATTTGAAGAACAATTGGCATTAGGTTTGAGAGGCGATGATGAGGCAATGGTGCTTGATGAAGATTTTTTACGTGCCTTAGAATACGGAATGCCACCAACTGCCGGACTTGGAATTGGAATTGACAGGCTTGCAATGATAATGACAAACCAACCATCAATTCAGGATGTTTTGTTTTTTCCTCAAATGCGACCGGAGAAACCTTTAAACCAAGAAACAGACGAAAATAAACATTAAAAAAAACTTTTAAATTTTAATGTTAATAAATTGTGATTTTTAACTGAGCCGCTTTTTTTGAATTAGTTTGTTTAAGTAGCTATAATTGAATTTTAAACCAAATGTCGAAAGATAATATCAGGTCGGTTGTTGTTGATGATGTGGACTTAATGCGAGCCACACTAAAGAAAGTGCTTGCCAACTTTAAAAATATTGAAATTGTTGGCGAGGCATCCGATTATGAATCTGCAAGAGAAATAATTAATAATACAAAACCTGATTTGGTATTTTTAGATATTGATCTGAATGGCATTACTTCTATTGATTTGTTAAACGAGTTAACCTGCTCACCAAAAATTATTTTTGTTACATCGTTTACAAATTTTGCGGTTAAAGCATTCGAGGTTAATGCTGTAGATTATATTGTTAAACCTATATCGCCAGATAGAATTAAAAAAGCCATTGAAAAAGTAATGGCATTATCAGACAAAAAGTTACAGGTTTCAGAAACTTCAAACACTCAACCCGGACCTGCCACCGTTGCCGATTTAAACGATAATAATTCAGAAATATTTAAACCCGATCAAATTATTTTATTGAATTTTGATGGCAAAATGACATTTATAAAAGTAAGCGATATTAATTACATTGACGCTTTTGGTAATTATACAAAAGTGTATATGAATGATGGGAGGCTCAGTATAACCTACAACTCAATAAAAAATTGGGAAGCTAAATTACCCAAAGAAATTTTTATACAAATACACCGAAGTACCATTGTTAATATTCAAAATATCCAAAAAATAGAAAAGTGGAGTAATGATACCGGCAAACTTTTTCTTAAAAATGTTCCCGAACCTTTAGATATTAGTCGTAGTCACTTTTTTAGTATTAAAAAACGTTTTAAAATTTAGTTTTTTAATAGTTATTCTACATAAACATTAATTTTATTTCTCTCAACGGTTACCGTAATATGTTCTTGTAAGGTTGTTCGTAAGTTCAATCCAATGTAATCGGCTTTTACAGGAAAAAGATTGTGATTTCGGTTAACCAACACTAAAGTTTGCAGGCTTTTAATATCGCTTTTCAAAAAAGGCAAAGCGCCATAAATCAAAGTTCTGCCCGTGTTTAATACATCATCAACCAATAAAACCACATGATTTGCCAACTTTAATTTTTCAGCATCTTTAAGAAATACAGTATCAATGGGGTTTTCTTTGTTTATTGAAACCGTAACAAGCTGTGTTTTAATAGAACTAATTTCCTTTATTTTTTTATCAATCAACTCGGCTATTTTCTCTCCACGGCCGTTTATGGCAGCAATTATGAGTGTTTTTAGGTTAAAATTTCGCTCATAAACCTCATAAGCCATTCTTGTTATTATTTTCTCAACCTGCGAATTTGTTAGTATTTGAGTTTTTACCGACATTTTTATTTTAAAGTGTTTAAGGCTGCAATTTATTTAAATGTCGAAAAATGTTGTAAAATAATTGACTCGTAGTTTGTTGAACCATAAAATTTGATAAATACATTTGTAAATATTACAAAAACCTGTATTTTTGCCCTCCAAATTTTAATAAAATGAAAGAAGGCATTCATCCAAAAAATTATAGAAAAGTGGTATTTAAAGATATGAGCAACGATTATTCGTTTTTATGCCACAGCACAGTTGAAACCAAAGAAACGGTAAAATGGGAAGATGGTAATGAATATCCATTATACAAATTAGAGATTTCGCATAAATCGCATCCGTTTTTCACCGGACAAAATATGTTGGTTGACACAGCAGGACGTATTGACAAGTTTAAAAAGCGTTACGCAAAAAAATAATTTAAATTTAATTTGTTCAAGAAGCCTTCCATAGCATGGAAGGCTTTCTTTTTTTATATAATTGCACACATGCAAAACATTATTTTGTTCGATAGTGAGCCTGTTAGAAGTAATTTGCTGCCATTTACCTTTACAAGGCCGGTAGCAGCTATCAGAATTGGGATTTTGACAATTTTTGAAAAATGGCAAAAGTTTATCCCACATGCCAATATTTCGTACAAAACCCAACCGTATTTACAGCATAAATTTTCTTTGGTTCATACCAACGATAATTTTTTTATAAATGGTAGTATTTGCCCTAATATAGATTTGGTTAATTCTATTTTAATGCTTGAACCAAATAATGCACTATTTGATGAAAATGAAAATTTAATTGCAGCAAGGGTCAGCAATGATACTGATATAACATCAACAGATTTAAGAAAAATTTATTATAAAGGCTTACCATATTTGCAAATAAACTATACCTACGATATTTTTAGTAAAAACGATGAAGCCATACGTGCAGATTTCGATTTAATAACTAAAGGTAGGGTAAGTCAACCAATTCCTCAAGGTAATCAGGTAATAAACGCTGAAAATATTTTTATTGAGGAAGGTGCAATAATTAATTTTAGTATTTTAAATGCATCAACCGGGCCAATATATATCGGTAAAGATGCTGAAGTAATGGAGGGCTGTAAAATAAGAGGTCCATTTGCTTTGTGCGAACATGGCGGTTTAAAAATGGATGCCAAAATATATGGCGCTACAACAATAGGCCCGTATTGTAAAGCCGGAGGCGAAATAAATAACAGTGTTATGTTTAGCTACAGCAACAAAGGCCACGATGGTTTTTTAGGAAATGCCGTAGTAGGAGAGTGGTGCAACCTGGGTGCAGATACCAACAACAGTAACCTTAAAAATACTTATGATGAAGTGAAGCTATGGAATTACCGTACCGGAAAATTTGAAAAAACAGGCCTTACCTTTTGCGGATTAATGATGGCTGATTATACCAAATGCGGTATAAACACCATGTTTAATACAGGCACGGTTGTAGGTGTTGGTGCAAATATTTTTGGAGCAGGCTTTCCGCGCAACTTTATTCCGAGCTTTGCGTGGGGTGGGGCACAAGGTTTTGAAACTTTTGTGTTAAATAAATTTTACAAAACTGCTGATGCAATGTGTAAAAGGCGCAATATTGCTTTTACTGATGATGACAAAAAAATAATTGAATACATTTTTAATGAAACGGCTAAGTTTCGGTTTTGGGAAAACAACTAACTAACAAAATATTATGAGAAATAAAATAATAGCAGGCAACTGGAAAATGCACAAAACTTTTGATGAGGCCATGAGCCTAACATCAGAAATTACCAACATGGTAAAAGACGAATACAACGGTAGCGCAAAAATTATATTAATACCTCCATTTGTTTATATTAATTCTGTAAGCAGAATGTTAAGCGGGTACGCAAATATGTTTTGTGGTGCTCAAAATTGCAGCAACCATGCAAGCGGTGCATATACCGGAGAGGTAAGTGCCGCTATGATAAAAAGTTGTGGTGCCAATTATGTAATTATTGGTCACAGCGAGCGCAGGCAATATTTTGCTGAACACAACGATTGGCTTGCAAAAAAAATTGATGCAGCACTTTCAGAAGCTTTAACTCCGATATATTGTGTTGGCGAAACTTTAGATGAGCGTGAAGCAAATACGCATTTCGATGTTTTGAGAAAGCAAATTAATGAAGCACTCTTTCATTTATCAAACGAGCAAATGCTAAAAATTATAATTGCATACGAACCCGTATGGGCAATAGGTACCGGCAAAACGGCAACAACCCAGCAAGCCCAAGAAATTCATGCTTTTATAAGAAAATTAATCGAAGAAAAATATGGTATAGCCATAGCTCAAAATATTACCATACTTTATGGAGGTAGTGTAAAGCCCGAAAATGCATCCGAACTATTTTCTGCTCCAGATATTGATGGGGCTTTGGTTGGTGGAGCATCTTTGCAAAGTCGCAGTTTTGCAGATATTGTAAAAGCAATGCATTAATTACCATAAAATTTACGTTAAATAAGTCGCTGCTAAAGTTTAAATAATACTTATGTAGCGACTTTTTATTTTTTTGCATAACTATTTTGTTATTAAAATTTACCTATGAAAAATAAAGTTTTATATCTGTTGCTATTTCTTTCAAATATTGCTTTGGCTCAAAGGCCAAACAGTTTTTCGTTTGATCCGAACGTTTTTATTGAAGAGTTTGAAATATACATGAAAAGCGGAAACAGCAATATAAAACAAATGGCCGAAGAATTTAGCGGTTACTACAATGCAGGTAAATTTAATCAGGCTCAGAAACTTCAAATAATAAAACTGTGCAACCAAATGCTAAACTCAAATTGCCAGTTAACACCCGATTTTGAAGGATATTTAAAGACAATTAATGCGTTAGTTACTAATAATTTCATGCCAAAATTCGATGGTTGGCATAAAACACTATCGGCTGCATTAAGTACAAGTAAAGAAAATTTTCAGAAATTTTTAAATGTAAGTAAAAACGTATTTGCCGAGAATATTTTGCTAAAAGTTGGTGGATTTACCTGGATAACTGATGCGAAAGACGTTGATTTAATTGTAGAAAAAGAACCATTATTTTTATTTAAAAAACTCAACCTTTATTGTTTTACACCAGGCGATACATTTGATATAATAAATACTTCGGGAAGATTTTTTCCGGCAAGCAATCATTGGGTTGGAAAAGGTGGTAAAGTTGATTGGAGTCGTGTTGGAATTGATACATCTAAGGTTTTTGCCATGCTTGGTAATTACAAAATTGATCTTTCTGATGGTAATCTAGAGGCTGATAGTGCTCTATTTACCAATAAAGAGTTAAATGCAAAGCCATTGCTTGGTAAATTAATTGATAAACCATTAGGGCAGTCTCAGGGCGATAAAAGCACTTATCCGCAGTTTGAGAGTTATTACAACGCATTTGCCGGAGTAACTTATGGTAAAGCCAAATTTATGGGTGGATTTGGTATGCGTGGCGCTTTGGTTCAAGGAAAAGGTACAACTGAAAATAAAGCCGAATTGTGGTTTAGTTTTAAAAACAAACCTTTTTTAAGGGTAAAATCGGTTGAGTTTTTTGTGCGTGAAAGTAAAATTACAGTAAACAAAGCTGAGGTTACCATATTTCTTGATAAAGACAGTATTTATCATCCTCAGTTAAGTTTTACTTACTATATAAATGAAGATAAAATAAACTTATACCGCGATAATAAACTAGGTATAGCAAGTGCACCTTTTATTGATTACTACCATAACTTAGAGTTTTATGTAGATGAAATAAAATGGGATTTAAACAGCCCCAAAATTATTTTTGATAATATAGCCGGAGACAGGCCTGCGAAGTTTGAATCTATCAATTATTTCCGCGATCATATTTACGAAAAAATAGGCGGTATGCTTGACTATAACCCTTTGCAACGCATTAAAACTTATTGCGAAAATAATAAAACCAAAAGCTTTCATATAGAATCGTATGCCAAGGCTTTTAAAAGCAATAAAAGCGATATAAAAATTCAAATGATTGATTTGAACGATAAAGGTTTTGTAACATATAACCCCGAAACCGAAAAAGTTGTTATAAAACAAAAATTAATTGATTATGTAAATGCACATCATGGCCGAACCGATTATGATGCCATTAGTTTTAACAGTATAATTAGCTCTTTACCTAATGCACACTTAAGCTTAATAAATTACGATTTGGTAATTCAAGGTGTGCCTGTTTTTGCTTTTAGCGATTCGCAAAATGTTAAAATTATTCCTAAAGATCAGGTTATAACTATTAAGAAAAACAGGGGTATGGATTTTAGCGGCAAGCTTAAAGCCGGTATGGTTGATTTTTACGGTAATAATTTTTCGTTTGATTATAATTCGTTTAAAATTAGGTTGAATAATATTGACTCATTAAAATTCTTGTATTACGATGACAGCTTGCAGCAAATAATGCATGCAAAAAGTGTGCTTCAGAATGTTTACGGTACCCTAGAAATTGATTATCCTTACAATAAAAGCAGTAGAAGAAAATATCCGGGTTATCCTATATTTACTTCCGATGTTGGTTCAAAAGTTTTTTATGATTATCCAACAACACAAAAAGGTGTGTACGATAGAAGAAGATTTTATTTTGATGTTGACCCTTTTACAATAGATAGTTTAAGCGAGTTAAATTTATATACACTAAACTTAGCCGGTAATTTTGTATCAGGTGGTATTTTACCGGAGTTTAAACATGAAATTTATATGCAACCTGATAAGTCGCTTGGTTTTTATATACCAAACGATAGTACAAAATCTTACACGCTTTATGGAGGTAAAGGCTCGGCAAAAATGGGCTTAAGCCTAAGCAATAAAGGTCTTATTGGCGATGGAACATTAAGCTATTTGGCTTCAAAAACACACAGTACCGAATTTGTTTTTTTACTGGATAGTATGAACTCAAACAGTTATATGTTTGAAAATGACAGAACCTCTTTATTTCCAACAATTATAAAATCAAAAAATGTATATAACCATTGGATACCATATCAAGATACCATGTTTATAACCAATAAGGGTGAACCAATACAAGTAGCTTACGATAGGGCAAGGCTTAGCGGTACCATTATTTTAACTCCAAAAGCCATGAAAGCCAAAGGTAAATTTGATATTGAAGATGGTGAGTTACTCGCTGATTTGTACGAGCTGAAACCTGCAGAAATTTTATCGGATGATGCTATTTTTAGGCAACGCCACCCAAGAGATACAACTCAAATTGCTTTTGAAACCGGTAAGGTAAAAGCATACGTAAATCTTGATACCAAAATTGCAGATTTTACCTACAATAATTATCCTGCTATAAACAATACGTTTATTTTAAATAACTATGTTGGGCAATTTAAACAATTACGTTGGAATATGATTCCAAGAACCCTTGAGTTTAAAGGCCCTAGTGAAAAGCAACAACCCGGTGCCGCAAGTTATTTACTAAGCACAAGACCAAGTCAAGATAGCTTGAAATTTAATACCACTAATGTCATGCTGGCACTTGGTGATTATGTGATGAAATGCGAAGGTATTCCTTTTATAACAATTGCCGATTCGCGTGTTATGCCTGATAGTGGTAAAGCTGTTATTAGAGAAAATGCAGAAATGGATATGTTATTTAACGCTAAAATTCAATCAGACACAATAAACAAATACCACAGACTTGATAAAGTTACAATAAAAATAAACGGAAGAACAGATTGCCGAGGTGCAGGTAATTACTATTATTTAGATAAAAACAAAAAAGAGCAGGTGTTTTATATGGAAGAGATTTATGTAGCCAATAAAAAACACCTTGAAGGAAAATCATTAATTCCCGACTCAATAAACTTTCATGTTGGCCCTAAGTTAGGCTTTAGAGGAAATACATTCTTTAAAAGCCCCGATAAAAATTTAGAATACAATGGTTTTTTTAAAGCTGAACACGAAATGCCTTATCCAAGAACCGACTGGTTTAGAGCTGCATCTCCAATAAACCCTGATTCTATTTTTATTTTAGTAGGCCAACCTTTAACAAATTTAGCTCGTCAGGCATTACATAACGGCTTTTTTATTAGTAACGACTCAACCCACGTTTATCCGGCATTCTTTTCAAGAAAAAGAAATACTTCCGACCCGGAATTAATAAAAGCTGAAGGAGTTTTAACCTTTAATGATAAGTTTGAAGAATTTCAACTGGGTTCAACAGAAAAAATATACAATATTAGCAAAAAAGGAAACTTTATGGCATTTAACATTCCTAAAAAAACTGTTTATGCCGAAGGCAAATTTAATTTAGGTTTTAATACCGAAGGATTTAAAATAAACAGTGCCGGATATGCCAGTTTTAGCCTTGCCGATACAACTTTTGGTATGAGACAATTAATGACGATTGATATGTTGCTGCCTGATGCTGCACTAAAAATAATGTATGACTCCATTAACGAAAACTCGGCAAAAGCATCAAATCAGTTTTACGATAACAAGGTTTTACGAATTGGAATGCATGAACTTGTTGATGAAAAAACCGAGAAAAAACTATCTGAAACAATTGGTGATGAACTTTCGGGAAAAAATATAGAACAACTTCAAAAATCGTTTTTAATTACCGATGTAGTATTGGCTTGGAGCCAGCCAACTCGCTCACTAATTAGTGTTGGCGAAATAGGTATAAGAAGCATGGATAAGTTTTTAGTTGAAAGAAAAGTAAGGGCAAAAATTGAAATACTAAAAAAACGTAGTGGCGATGAATTTACTTTTTATATTGAACCAATGGAAGGCGGCTGGTATTATTTTAAATATCAAAGAGGGGTAATGGCAGTACTGGCAAGCGACCCAATTTTTAATGAAATAATAAAAAATGGCTCAGATAAAATTTCAAAACAAAAAGAAGATTATAAATTGCGTCAGGCAAGTATTGCAGAAAGAAATAAATTTGCAAGAGCAATGAAAGGAAAATAATGGAAGTAGTTTTGTTTTTTACTTTACCCTTAGCATATATACTTGGCTCTATACCAACAAGTGTTTGGCTGGGAAAAATTATGTTTGGAATAGATGTTAGAGAATTCGGAAGTGGCAATGCAGGCGCTACAAATACATTTAGGGTTTTGGGCAAAAAGCCGGGTTTTGCCGTATTGCTTATAGACTTTTTAAAAGGCTTTGCAGCATCAAGTTTGCCTATATGGTTTTTTTATTGGGTTGAACCAAACTCAAACAAAATGATAAATTGGCAAATTTTACATGGCGCAATGGCCGTTTTGGGTCATATATATCCTGTTTTTGCCAAATTTAAAGGAGGTAAAGGTATTGCTACATTATTAGGTTTGGCTGTATCATTAAGTTCTTATCTTGCAATAGTTTGTGTTGTTTTATTTGTAATTATGGTTTGGATAACCAAATACATTAGTGTAGGTTCAATGGTTGCAGCAGCTACAAGCCCGTTAGTTACATATTT
Source organism: Bacteroidia bacterium (assembly GCA_046296495.1). GTDB lineage: Bacteria > Bacteroidota > Bacteroidia > UKL13-3 > UKL13-3 > JBKBLB01. The sequence goes on along the minus strand of JBKBLB010000009.1, from coordinate 26,318 downwards.
GTTATATGGACTTCAAAAACAAAGCTTGTTGGTTTTTTGCAGTTTTGCAGCAGTATTGGTTGTTTATACTCACAGAAGCAATATTAAAAGAATTAGAAACCGAACTGAAAGTAAGTTTACGTTTAATCCCAAACCTTTAGTATCAAATTAAAATTTATGTTAAAAGAAGTTACTAAAAAACAAGAAGAAGTTGAGGTTTTAGAAGTTGAGGATTTAAATAATAAGGTTATTCTTTACAATGATGATGTAAACACATTCGACTTTGTAATTGAATGCCTGGTTGATATTTGTAAACATGAACTTTTGCAGGCCGAACAACTTACTTTAATTGTGCATTATAAAGGAAAGGCCGTAGTAAAAGTTGGACCCCTCGATGAAATGCAGGATGTTTGTACAGCATTGTGCGATAGAGGTTTAAGTGCAGAATTACAATAATATATATGTTAAATAAAGTAGTAGCAAACGCTCAAGAAGCAATAAAAGATATTAATGATGGTGCCACATTACTGTTAGGGGGCTTTGGTTTGTGCGGAATTCCCGAAAATTGTATTTCGGCCTTGGTTCAAAAAGGGGTAAAAAACCTAACTTGCATTAGCAATAATGCCGGAGTTGATGATTTTGGTATTGGTTTAATGCTTAAAACCAAGCAAGTAAAAAAAATGATATCGAGCTATGTTGGCGAAAATGCCGAATTTGAAAGACAGTTGCTTAGCGGAGAACTTGAAGTTGAATTAATTCCGCAGGGAACACTTGCCACCAGATGTATGGCCGCAGGATATGGTATGCCGGCTATTTATACACCTGCCGGTGTAGGTACCGAAGTAGCCGAAGGTAAAGAAGTAAGAGAATTTAATGGAAAAAAATATTTGCTCGAATATGCTTTTGATGCTGACTTTGCAATTGTAAAAGCTTGGAAAGGCGATAGGCATGGAAACCTTATTTTTAGAGCTACAGCCCGCAACTTTAACCCATTAATGGCTATGGCCGGTAAAATTACCATAGCTGAAGTAGAAGAATTGGTTGAACCCGGGCAACTTGACCCTGACCAAATACACACACCGGGAATTTATGTAAACCGAATATTTGAAGGTGTAAATTACGAAAAACGAATTGAACAAATTACAACCAGAAGCAAGTAAACTATGTTAGATAAATTTGGAATTGCAAAGCGTATTGCAAAAGAATTGAAAGACGGATATTATGTAAATTTAGGAATAGGCATACCAACTTTGGTTGCAAATTATGTCCCTGATGGAATTGAAGTAGTATTACAATCGGAAAATGGATTGTTGGGTATTGGCCCATTTCCGTATGCCGATGAAATAGATGCAGATTTAATAAATGCAGGAAAGCAAACTGTAACTACATTGCCTGGCAGTAGTTTCTTTGATAGTGCTATGAGTTTTGGTATGATTAGAAGCGGCAGGGTAGATTTAACAGTTCTTGGCGCAATGGAAGTTGCACAAAACGGAGATATAGCTAACTGGAAAATACCCGGTAAAATGGTAAAAGGTATGGGCGGTGCTATGGATTTGGTTGCAAGTGCAAAAAATATTATTGTGGCTATGCAACATACAGATAAAGCCGGAAACAGTAAATTACTTAAAAAATGCACGTTGCCAATAACGGGTTTGGCTTGCGTAAAAAAGGTTGTAACCGATTTAGGTGTTTTTGATATTGTACCCGAAGGATTTATATTGATAGAACGTGCACCCGGAGTTTCAGTTGAGTTCATTAGAGAAAAAACTGAAGGCCATTTATTGGTTCCCGAAAATGTTCCCGAGATGCAAATAGACTAAAAAATCAATTTTTTTAGTTTGAACAATAACGAGTTTCGAAATTAAGTATATTCTATTATCAGAATATCATCAGGCTTTTTATCCATGATGATAAACAACGAGCCACCTAAATGCCCATTGCCATTTAATGGTTGAGTTGCTACAAATTTCTGAAATCTCTTTTTTGCTGAAGCCTCTTAAAACACTTAATGGGGCATCATTTTTTACCAATCGCGATTTTGAAAAAATATTTGTAAGAATTTTTATACTGTAATATGCTATCGGGTTACGTTGTAAATCGTTTATAAAATAACCCAACCTCGATTTTTGAATTTTAAATAATATGATTTCTTTTAATGCTTTGTTTGTAAAATGGTGGCAGAATAACGAACTATAAATAATATCATATTGTTTTTCCTCCTTTATAAGTTCACGATAATCGGCTTCGATAAATGAAATATTATTAAAAGCCTTACATTGGTTTTTTGCATACCTTACACAATCGTGTTTTAAATCAACTCCGGTAAACTGAATGTTGAAATGATGTTTTTTTGCCCATTTAGCTAAGTAAAGCAGATTATCGCCACCACCGCAACCTATCTCCAGAACGTGATAAGTTTTATTTTTATCAAGAAGAAATGACTTTAGGCCTTTAAGTGTAATTTGATGACCTCCGAGCCATGTATTGATAAAGTTTAGTTCGCTTAGGTTTTGATATAATTCGAAAGTATCTAAATCTTCAGCATCTAAATATTCTTTTTGGGTTGAGCGTAGTTTGAACACAATACCTTATAAAGCATATTCTCGCTTTAATTGTTTTTCGAGTATAAATGTTGCAAAGGGTATAAAAGCAGCAATACCTGCCCAAAATACTTTTAAAAATGGCCATTTTAATTTTATCCATATTTGCAAAAGCATGACCATGTATGCTATAAACAAAACACCATGTGCCCAACCTATTACTTTTACTGCCAAATCAAAATGTAAAAAATATTTAAGCGGCATGGCTATAAAAAGTAATATCAGGTAGCTCCAACCTTCGGTAACAGCCACTTTACAAAAGTTTTTTATCATGCCTGTTGAACCGTTTTTTTGTTTTTTAGTAAACTAAAATCAGTATCAACACGCTTAATAGTATTTACAAGTCTGCCAAGTCCGGTTATTTCCATTTCTACTACATCTCCCTCTTGTAACCATTGAGGTTTGAAATTTTTATCGTTTAATAAACCGGTTCCGTTAAGTTCAAGAAAACAACCTGTACCAACTGTTCCGCTTCCAATTACATCTCCGGGCAAAATATCAACCCCATAAGCACAACGTTCAATAATTTCAGCAAAAGTCCAGTCCATATCGCCCATATTACCTTCGCTAACAAGTTTGCCGTTTACCCAGCATTTCATACTTAAATTAAAATTATTGCCAATATGGTTTGGTTTTGCAGGAATTTTATAAGGTTCAAGCTCATCGGTTGTAACAAAATAAGGACCAATTACGGTACTAAAGTCTTTGCCTTTTGCAGGTCCTAAATTTAGTAGCATTTCTTCCATTTGCAGGGTACGAGCGCTCATATCATTCATAATCATATAACCTGCTATATAATTATCTGCTTCTTCGGCTCTAATGTTGCGACCTTTTTTACCAATAACTATTGCAGCCTCCAATTCAAAGTCAAGTTTTTCAAAATGGTCGGGCATACACCAAACATCACCCGGGCCTTGTACAGCATTGTGGTTTGTAAAGTAAAAAATAGGGTATTGATCAAATTCAGGAATCATGGCTACGCCACGGTTTCTTCTTGCAGCTTCTACATGTTGCCTAAAAGCATATCCATCTCTGCAACTTGTTGGGTTGGGTATTGGAGCAAGCAAAGTAATGCAATCTGCATTAATTGGTTCAACACCAATGGTGCCATTTATTATTTTATTGTTTATGGCTTTGGCTTTTTTCATAGCATTTTCGCCTGCCTGCAACAATTCAAGTAATGTGCCGGGAAGGGTAATATCAAGACTTTGAAGCGGCCAAATATTGTTGTTGTGAAAAATACCGCTTACTGTTTTGTTGTTTTTATTAAATGTTACAATTTTCATAATTCGTATTTATTGTTTTGGTAAATTTATTTTATCGGGTACAATAATTGCCTGGTTGTATTGAGCCAATAGTTCATGGTATAGTTTAAGTGCTTCAAAGCGATTTCGAAAATCGCCAACCCTTAACTTAAAATGCGGTTGTTGATATGAAAGATAGGTAGAAACCTGAGGATAGTTTTTAAATATTTCGGCTTTTAAATCTTCGGCATAAGTTCGGTTATTACCCGAATAAAGTTGAATTCGGAAGCCATCGGTAGTATAAATTCCTGCATTTAATTGTTTGTTGTATTCAATCAGCGAATCAAGCGAATGGTCGGGTATTAGCGTTATATTGGTTTGCTGAGCCAAAATTACATGGCTCAAACAAAAAAAAGTTATTACAAGCAGTTGTTTCATATAACTTTGTTTAACTTATTATATCTATGCTTGCAGAAGTGCCAATTCTATCTGCACCGGCTTCGATTAATGCAAGGGAAAACTCTTTTGTTTTTATTCCTCCTGATGCTTTTATTTTAATTTTAGCTGGCAATGATTTTCTCATAATTTTAACGGCTTCAACAGTAGCTCCGGCTGTTCCATATCCCGTACTTGTTTTAACAAAATCAGCTTCGCTATCGGCACAAATTTTACAGGCCAAAGCTATTTCTTCATTGCTAAGGTAGCAAGTTTCTATAATTACTTTACACTTTTTATTGCTAAGGTGGCAAGCTGTTACAACGCTTTGTATATCGTTTTGAACATATGCAAAATCTTTGTTTTTAAATGCTGCAATATTCATTACCATATCAATTTCGTGAGCTCCTCCGGTAATGGCTTTTTTGGTTGCTTCAACTTTACTACTCACAGTATTATAGCCAAACGGAAAACCAACAACGGTAATAATTTTTACATCTGTTTTTCGAAGTGTTTTTTTTGCAAGCTGCACATAATACTGAGGCACACAAACGCCAAAAAATTTATGTTCAATTGCTTCATTACAAAGTTTTATAATGTCTTCGTTGGTACAATAAGGCTTTAAAAGGGTATGCTCTATGTATTGATTTAGGTTATTGTTTTTAGTTTCAGTCATTTTATTTAAGCCTCATCTTTACCGTGGCATTGTTTGTATTTTTTACCGCTTCCGCATGGGCAGGGGTCGTTTCGACCAATTTTTACAACTCCTTTTATTTGTTGTGGTCGTTGTTGTTCTCCGGCATTCATGCCGGCTTCTTGCGCCATTTGCGATGTTTGCGAAATGTTATCGGTTCTTGATGTACGAAGGCGGCTGTTATCTGTTCTTCTTGGTTGTTCGGCCTGTTTTACTGCCGAGGCATTTTCAACCGGTATGTACCCTTTAAACAAAATGCCCAATACATTTTTATTTATGCGGCTTAGCATACCTTTAAAAAGGTTAAAAGATTCAAGTTTATAAATAAGCAGAGGGTCTTTTTGTTCTAAAGAAGCATTTTGAACCGATTGCTTTAAATCGTCCATTTCTCGCAAATGCTCTTTCCACTCGTTGTCAATCATCCAAAGAGTAGCAAACTTTTCAAAAGTTTTTATAATTTCTATACCTTTACTTTCGAATGCTTTTTTAAGGTTTACCGGAATTTGAAAGTTGTGTAAGCCATCGGTAATAGGAACTCCTATGTTTTCGAACTGCTGGCCTCTTGTTAAGTAAACATCAGAAACTACAGGCATGGCAAAAGCAGCCATATCATTACATTTGTTTTTGTAGTGATTATTTAATTCTTCAAACAGTTTATCCGTAGTTTTTTCTATTTTATCATTAAGCAGTTCATCTTCGGTTATATGGGTTTCATGTGCAAAAATTCGAATCAATTCAAGTGTAAATTCCTGATAATTTTTAATATCTCTGTAGTGTTCAACCAACTCGGCACAGGTATCGGCAAGCATATTGTTTATATCAAGCTCCAACTTTTCGCCATTTAGTGCATTTTTTCTTCGGTTGTAAATTACTTCACGTTGGCTGTTCATCACATCATCATATTCAAGCAATCGTTTACGTATGCCAAAGTTGTTTTGTTCAACTCTTTTTTGAGCACGTTCAATATTTTTAGTAATCAATGGATGCTCTATATTTTCTCCGTCTTTCATACCCAGCTTATCCATAATAGAGCTAATTCTTTCTGATCCGAATAATCGCATTAAATCATCTTCAAGCGAAACAAAAAAGCGCGATGAACCCGGATCGCCCTGACGGCCTGCGCGACCGCGTAACTGCCTGTCAACCCTTCGGCTTTCGTGTCTTTCGGTGCCGATAATGGCAAGGCCTCCAACTTCTTTTACACCCGGGCCAAGTTTTATATCGGTACCACGACCTGCCATATTGGTTGCTATTGTTATAGCACTTTTTTGACCTGCTTCGGCAACTATTTCAGCTTCTCTTTGGTGTTGTTTGGCGTTTAATACATTATGTTTTAATTTCCGCATTGTAAGCATTCGGCTAAGCAATTCGCTAACCTCTACACTTGTAGTTCCAACAAGAACAGGTCTTCCGGCTTCTGTAAGTTTTACAATTTCATCAATAACGGCATTATACTTTTCGCGTTTGGTTTTATAAATAATATCATTTTCGTCTTTTCGGCTTATAGGTTTGTTGGTAGGTATTTCTACCACATCAAGTTTATAAATTTCCCAAAATTCTCCTGCTTCGGTTACGGCAGTACCCGTCATACCTGCAAGTTTGTGGTACATTCGGAAATAATTTTGAAGCGTAATAGTAGCATAGGTTTGTGTGGCTGCTTCTACTTTTACATTTTCTTTAGCCTCAATAGCCTGATGTAAGCCATCACTGTAACGCCTGCCTTCAAGCACGCGGCCTGTTTGCTCGTCAACAATTTTTACCTTATCATCTTGAATAATATATTCAACATCGCGCTCAAACATGCAGTATGCCTTTAGCAATTGATTTACGGTATGAATACGCTCGCTTTTAACCGTAAAATCAAGCATCAATTGTTCTTTCTTTTTAAGTTTTTCTTCTTCGCTTAAGTTTTGTTTTTCAATTTCGGCAATTTCTGAGCCAACATCAGGAATGATAAAAAAGTGTGGGTCTTCACCGCTCGTTGTTATCAGTTCAATGCCTTTTTCGGTTAGTTCAACCGAGTTTATTTTTTCGTCAATAACAAAATAAAGGTCGGCATCAACTTTATGCATTTCCTTTTGTTGGTCTTGCATGTAATAGTTTTCGGTTTTGTTAAGTATTTGCCTTATACCTTGCTCGCCCAAATATTTAATTAAAGCCGGATTTTTTGGTAAACCCCTAAAAACTTGTAACAATTTAAAGCCGCCATCTTTATCGTTTCCGGCACTTATAAGTTTTTTAGCATCAGATAGTGCATTGTTTATATATTGTTTTTGTGCATTTACAAGTCTTTCAATTCTTGGTTTAAGGGCGTAAAACTGTTGATCATCGCCACGCGGAACAGGCCCGCTAATAATTAAAGGTGTTCTTGCATCATCAATTAAAACGCTATCCACCTCATCAACCATGGCATAGTGGTGTTTGCGTTGAACCAACTCTTCCATACTGTTTGCCATGTTATCTCTTAGGTAGTCAAAACCAAACTCGTTGTTGGTGCCGTATGTTATATCGGCTAAATAAGCATTTCGCCTTGCCTCGCTATTTGGTTGATGGTAATCAATACAATCAACCCTAAGACCATGAAATTCAAATAAAGGGCCGTTCCATTCACAGTCTCTTCGGGCAAGGTAATCGTTTACGGTAACTATATGAACACCAAGTCCGGCAAGTGCATTTAAGTATGCTGGAAGTGTACTAACTAAAGTTTTACCTTCTCCGGTAGCCATTTCGGCAATTTTTCCCTGATGCAAAACCAAACCGCCAATTAACTGTACATCGTAATGAACCATATTCCATGTAACCGTATTGCCGGCTGCTTCCCATGTATTGCTCCAAATAGCTTTGTCGCCATTTATTTTTACTGGTTTTTTTGGCTTTGTTTGAACCGAAAGTTTTTTGTCCCATTCGGTTGCTGTAACTTCAATTTCCCCATTCGAGAATCTTCTGGCGGTTTCTTTAACAACCGCAAAAGCTTCTGGTAAAATTTCCATCAGTACCTCTTCAATTGAGGTGTCACGCTGTTTTTTCAGTTTTTCAATATCTTTAAATAAATTGTCTTTTTCTTCAAGCGATATATCTTCGGTATTATCTATTTTAGATTTTAAATCAGCAATTTCTTCATCTAAATCTTTTAAATATTCGGCAATTCGTTGTTTAAAGTCAGCTGTTTTTGCTCTTAATTCATCATTGCTAAGGGCTGATAATTTTGCAAATTCTTGATTAATTTTTGTAACATAAGGAGTTAATTGTTTTAAATCCTTTTCGCTTTTTGTACCAAATACTTTGGTTAATCCTTTAAAAATATTTCCTATCATAATTTAAAAAGCCTTTAATTTAAAAAGGCTAAAACGGTGTAAAATTATACATTTATACCAAAACAACTTTTTAAAAAAGTTTGGTAGTTTCTTTATAAAAGTGTTTGTGGTTTAGGTTCAAACAATTGCATAAATTGAACCAAAGATAATGAAAGCCAATTTGGCAGATTTTTATTTACAATTTACCTAAATCAATCAGGTGTTTTAATTTTAAAACAGCCGCAACACTTATTGCATCTGTTACAATTCCGTTTAATACCATATTAAATAATTCGCTAAAAGGTATTTTCTTTATAACAAGTTGTTCGGTTTCTTCGGGCTGTGCATTAACTATATTTAAGTTTCGGGCAACATACACATGCGACACCTCATCGCTAACGCTGTTACTAAGGTGCATGGTTAAAATATGTATCCATTCTTTGGCTTCAATACCACACTCTTCTATCAATTCTCGCTTGGCACTTTCAAGCGGGTCTGTATCAAGTTTGCCTCCGCCTTCAGGAATTTCCCAACTATATAAATTAAGTGGAAAACGATATTGACCAACAATCCATGTATTATTATTTTCATCTAAAGGAATGATGCCAATGGCCAAGTTTTTAAATTTTACCACGCCATAAATTCCTTTATTGCCCGAAGGGTTTAAAACTTCGTGATGAACAACTTCAATCCAGTTGTTATTATAAGCGGTTTGTTTAGAAAGAATTTTCCAGGGGTTTTGTTCTTCTTGCATAAGTTTCTAACAAATAAAGAAAATAAGTTTAATTTAAATTTTAAATGATTTAGATAATTTAAATCAATACATAAAAAAAGCACAGTAGAGGTATCTATTGTGCTTTTTAATTAAAGATTAAAGTACTTTTACTTAAAAAAGGAATGAAAGCTTAGTAGAAATTTCTATAATATTTATCCTTTCTAGTTTACAGATTAATATCTGTTTCCGTAATTGCTTCTGTTGTTGTTCCTGCGTGGAGCTTGTTCGCCCTCTTCGCGTGGTTTGGCTTCGTTTACAACCAAATTGCGTTGAAAGTACTCAGAGCCGTTTAACTGATTGATGGCATTTCGACCCTCGTCATCGTTTGGCATTTCTACAAAACCAAATCCGCGACTGCGGCCTGTTACTTTGTCGGTTAAAATTTTAACGGATGAAATTTCGCCATAACGGCCGAAAAGTTCTCTTAAATCATCTTCTGATGACTTAAAGTTGATGTTTGCTACATAGATATTCATTTGTGATAATAATTACAGTGGCAAAGCACTGTTAAATAAATTTAAAAAAGCAATAAGCATAAATAAAGATACTTAACCATGAATTACCATTTTTCAAAGGTAGCATTATAAATTTGTTATACAACTTTTTTTTATTTAACTGCTATGGTCGATAACTATTTGCCAGCTATTGTTCATTTTTTTCATCAGTAAACTAAAGTAGCCGCTTAAGTTGCCTTTGGTTTCATCTCGGTTCAAATGCCATTTGCCAACTACATAAGCAGATGATTTATGAATTAATTCTATTTTAATTATTTCGAATTGTAATTTACCCATTGATGCTGCATCGGGGTAACTTTTTTTATAATTATTTAATGTTTGCTGCCATCCTTTTGTAATGCCTTTTTTGCCAATAAACATTAAAGAATCGTTTTTTAGGTATGGCTCCATAAAACCTTCAATGTCACCTTCGTTCCATTTTTGTTCCTGCAACTTTAAAACACTTAATATTTCATTTATTGATTTTTTGTTTTTGCTTTGAGCGTTTAAACCTAAAGATGCAAAAACGATAAATATAACTGCGGCTATTTGTTTCATAAAAATAACTTTATAATTAATGAAGGTTAATCAAATTCATGATGATTGATTAGTAATCCAAAAATCAAATTGAATCAACAAAATACAATTAAAACGAATATAAAAATAATTTTGGCTTTGCTTAAATAAACTTGAGCAAAACATTCATCAAACGGTCAACATCATTGGTATTATTATACATGTGTGTACTTACTCGCAAACTGTTAAGGCCGTTTTCTGCAACCATTCTTATGCGTATTTTTTCATCGGCACATGCCTGATATACTTTAGCATAATCAGCACCTTTTATTCTAAAGCCAATAACTGCGCAGCGGCTTTTTTCTTCGGTTGGGGTAAGCATATCAATTTTATCTTTATATTCCAACAATCGGTTTTGAGTATATTCTCCAAGATATTTTATTCGGTTATGAATATTCATTAAACCAATAGATTCAATAAAGTCAATACTTGCATTTACACCTTTGTATAAACCCAGTGCTTGTGTACCACCATAATATCTATGTGCATTATTTGCATAATTTCCCATTGCAGGAGGTGTGGTTGCCATATTCCATTTGGCATCATCGCTGCCACCACCAACAAATAAAGTTTGCAAAGTTTCCTGAAAATCTTTTCTTACATATAAAAATCCGGTTCCTTTGGGTCCTACCATCCATTTATGGCAGCAACTTGCATAGGCATCTGCTCCAATATTAATCATATCTAAAGGCAACATACCGGGTCCGTGAGCTCCATCAATAAAAGTAAAAATGCCTTTTTCTTTACCAAGTGCGCAAATTTCTTTTGCGGGTAAAATTTGCCCTTGCGTACATGGTATATGTGGTATTGCAAATGCCTTGGTTTTATTTGTTATAAGTGCTTTAATTCTGCTAAGGGTTTCATCTGCAGTGCTTGCAGGGGTAAATGTTTTTATAATTATTCCATGCAGTTTTCTTCGGTTAAGCCATGGAAAAGCATTGCCAACATGCTCGTGTGTTGTCATAATTACTTCATCGCCTTTTTTTAAAGGCAAGCCCCAGCAAACTATATTAATACCATCGGTTACATTGTGAGTTAGTGCAATCTCTTCGGGGAATGCGCCAATAAATCCGGCAATTTTTTTTGCGGTTTCTTCCCAACCTCCGTAATTTCCATACTGGTCTCCATCCAACATTCCTTTATGAACGGCCTCTATAACACTGTATGGCGAGGGTCCCATTGTTCCATTATTTAAATAAGTAAGATCTTTTGAAAGCGGAAATTGGTTTCTTACCATTCGCCAAAACGACTCATCAGTTGCACTAACAGCTTTGCCATCGCTGCTAATTTGTTTTATATTATTGTTTGAACCAAATAAGCTATTTGCAGCTCCTGCCATTATTAATGCTGAGCTTGTTTTAATAAAATTTCTTCGAGAAGAGCGATTCATAGTTTTTAATTATGAACCAAACTTAGTAATAATTTTTAATAAAATGTTTTAATAGCAGATTAGTTTTTAAAAATATAAGCAATTTTATTAAAACCAACTTAGCCCAACAATAACCATGTTTGAGAAACCCTTTCTATTGCCGTTGTTTATAATATTTGAATTACCCCAAAATGATCTGTAATGAATATCCAAAGCAAATTTACCTTTTTTATAAATATCATAACCGGTTGCAAAAGTTAATGCAGGAAAACCTGTATAAAAATCAGCAGTTTTGATATCTTTAACAGTGTAAAAAGCCGGTGCATCAAAGGTAAATCCACCTCCACCAATAATCCATAAATTATCTTTTATCCAATATTGCCCTGCAATTACAATGCCTTCAAAACCTCGATCTTTATTATTGTATTTATAAGTAGCACCAGGTAATAGCAATTGTAAAGACAGATTGTTGTTGAGCATATACCCTAATTTAATATTCGGAAGTGTTAAAGAAAATGATGTTTGTGAAGTGTCGTTTGTATTTAGTGTTAATAATCCTGAGCCGATTCCAAATCCAATATTTAAGCCCTTTCTTTCTATCTTATTATTCTGTGTAAATGCATAGTTTGCATTAAAAATTAGCAGTAAAATTAAAATTCTTTGCATAGTGTAATTTATTTATGCAAAGGTTATAGTTTGTTACAAGTAATAAATTACCATTTGTTAAAAAATTAGGTTAGTTTGTTTCTCAATCTACTTAAACTTTGTGGAGTAATTCCTAAATATGAAGCAATATATTTTTGAGCTATTCTTTGTTCAATTTTTGGGAATTTAGATTGCAAAATTTTATATCGTTCTTCAGCTGTTTTTGTTAATAGTTCTATTTGCTGTTGTTGCTTATCAATAAAAGATGCTTCGGCTGTTTTTTGCATAATTATTCTACCAATTGACTTTTCGCCAAGTCTTAAAAAATTAGTTCTCGTTATTTTAATCATTTCTGAATTCTCTAGTGCTAAAACTTCAAGAGGCGAGGGCTTTCCAGTTAATAACGACATATAATCGCAACAGGCACTATTTTCAAATGCAAAATCAAGGCAAACAAAATTGTTATCTTTTATTAAAAAAATTCCGGCACTACCTTTTAAAATAAAGTAAAAAAACTTTTCATGTGTGTCTTGCGCTTTTATAATTTCTTCTTTTTTAAACGAAACAGGTTCACAATAATCTTCAAATTCTTTCCATGCTTCAATAGGTGCTTCGTAATACTGATCGAATGATTTTTTTAAATTCAGTGCCAACATTTTTTAGTTAATTATTTAATTTTTTGCATCTGTCATTCAAAATAATAAACTCTTTTTACACGCTGTGAAATAGATGTAAGAATTTCGTATGGTATGGTGTTAAGCTTTTTTGCTATTTCAACAATATTAATTCCATTGCCAAAAACAATAACTTCATCACCTTCTTTACAATCAATATCAGTTACGTCAATCATGGTCATATCCATGCAAATATTACCAACAATTGGAGCCTTTTTGCCATTTACCAGCATGTAGCCATTTCCATTGCTTAGTAATCGGTTCAGCCCATCGGCATATCCTATGGCTGTAATAGCAATGGTACTTTGTTTATTTACTTTTCCTTTACGCCCGTATCCAACGCTTTCATTGGGCTGTATAATTCTAATTTGAGAGATTACTGTTTTAAGGGTTCCAATTTCATCTAATTTGTCTTGTAATTCAAAACTTGGGTCAATACCATATAGGCCAACTCCAAGTCTAACCATATCAAAATGTGTGTGTTTAAAACGAACTATGCCGCTGCTGTTTAAGCAATGTCTTAAAATTGGGTAATTTAATGCTTTGCATATTTTATTTGATATACTTTCAAAACTCGATATTTGTTGTTTTGTAAAATCATCATGTTCGCTTTCATCGCTGGCAGCAAGGTGTGTAAAAACCGATTTTACGCTTATATTAGTATGTTGATTTAAAATTTTAAACATAGCATCAATATCATTGGCATTAAATCCAAGTCTTTTCATTCCGGTGTCAATTTCAATATGTACACCAATGTCAATGCCGTTAGCTGCTAATGCTAATTCGTTTAAAATCCTAAAATTATATACTTCGGGTTCAAGGTTGTATTTAAACATGGCATCAAAACCCGAAGTCTCAGGGTTCATTACCATGATGGGTGTTTTTATTCCGGCCTTTCTTAATACAACGCCTTCATCTGCATAGGCAACCGTTAAGTAATCTACTTTATTAAATTCAAGAACCTTAGCAATTTCAAAACTACCGGCTCCGTAGCTAAAAGCTTTAACCATTGCCATTAATTTTACTTTTGGTTCAAGCAAACTTTTATAAACATTTAAATTGTGAACCAAGGCATTAAGGTTAATTTCGAAAACCGTATGATGAATTTTCTTTTCAAGCAATCGTTTAATTTTCTCGAAAGTAAATGCCCTTGCTCCTTTAAGTAAAATTATTTCGTGCGAAAAGTTTATTTGATTAAAGCTATCGGTAAATTCGTTTATGGTGTAATAAAAAACAGCATTTTCATCAAAAAAATGTTTATATAAACAAATTTTTTTACCAATACAAATTACCTTATTTATTTTGCTTTGATTGATAAGATTTGCAAGTTTTTTATAAAGTTCATTATCGGGTATGCCACTTTCTAAAAAATCAGAAACTATTACTGTTTTTTTATATCCTGTGCTTTGTTGTTGCAAAAAATCAAGTGCTATTCTCATCGAATCTAAATCGGCACTATAGCTGTCGTTTATTATCATGCAATTATTTATACCTTCTATTAATTGCATACGCATTTCTACAGCCGGTAATTCGGTAAAACGAGGTTTTATTTCGTTAAAAGAAATACCTGTTATTTCTTGGGTGCATAATGAAAAAGCAAAGCAAATACAAGCATTCCAAACCGATGCATCATCGGTAAACGGAATTGTTATTTCGGTTTCTTTATATTTAATTTTAGTGAAATTTAAATTTGGCTCAACCGAAAAATTTAAATGAGCATGTAAATGATTTTTTTTGCTCCATGCAATGGTTTTTATATTTGGGTTTAATTTTTTTAGTTCTGTAACAGCTTCTTCTACTTCAGTTTGGTCTATGCAATAAATTAATAGTTTGCTATTTTTAAACAATAGCATTTTTTCATTAAGCTTTTCATTTATAGAAGCAAAACCTTCGTTGTGGGCATTGCCTGCATAAGTAAAAATGCCAATATCAGGATTTATAATTTGTTGTAGGTTTTGCATTTCTCCTTTTTCAGAAATTCCTGCTTCGAAAAAACCTATTTGATGATTGGCTTCCATTTGCCACACGCTGAGCGGAACGCCAATTTGTGAGTTATAACTTTTTGGATTTTTTACAATATTTAATTTTTCTGTATATAAAAAACCAAGCCATTCTTTACTAACAGTTTTGCCATTACTGCCGGTAATTCCTACAACAGGATAGTTGAAATTACTTCGGTGATATGCTGAAATTTGTTGCAAGGCATTTAAAGTATTATTAACTACTATAAAGTTGGCATTTTCATCTTTTATATCGATGGTTATTTCTTGAACCAAAAAGTTTTTTACCCCCGATTGAAATGCTTGCAATAAATATTGATGACCATTTTGTCTTTTGCCATTTAAAGCAACAAAAAGAGAGTTTGCCGGAAAAATAATTTTTCGAGTATCTATAAGTAAGTGGCTAATTAAATTTTCGGTGGGAGCATTAACAATAGCTTTACCCATTGTAATTTTAGCCAACTGTTGTATGGTATATTGCATTGTTTTGGTTGAGCCAAAATAAAATAAAATTACACACTATTTTTGAACCATGCATAAAACTAATGAAAACAAAAAGGTTTTAAGCGATGAACAGATTTATGCAAAACTTGCAAAATATTGTGCATACCAAGAGCGATGCCAAAAAGAAGTTTTTGAAAAGCTAAAACAACTAAATGTTTTCGGCATTAAAGCCGAAGCTGTGGTAGCACGACTTATTAGTGAAAATTACCTAAACGAAGAGCGATTTGCCATTGCCTTTGCATGTGGAAAAAACCGGGTAAAAGGGTGGGGGCATATAAAAATAGTAAATCATTTAAAACAACTTAATCTTTCTGATAAACTTATACAAATAGCAATTAAACAATTAGATAATGCAGAATATCAAAAAAAACTAAATCAGATAATAGAAAAAAAATGGCCATTTTATAAGAGCAAATTCGATTTTAACATTGCAAAACTTAAAATTACTCATTTCCTAATTTCTAAAGGCTACAATGTTGATTTGGTTAAAGAATCGCTAATGGAATTTTTTAATTCTCAAAACGAAAAATAAACCTGCCAAAATGGTTCATTTTGAACCAAATTTTTATTATGTTAATTGCGCAAATGACAGAAAATCTGAAACATAGGCGGTTTGGCATATTTAGTGCAATGTAATTGCGAGAGTAAGTAAAGTTTTTCTTTTGCCTTGAGTAAGCAAAAGAATTTTTCATGGCTAGGTTAAAGCCCTGCACCTGGGTGTGCGGGGCTTTTAATTTTAAAAGTATAATAGCCATATTTTTATATTTAATTAACAAACATTAAAATATACTTAATAATTCAATATTTTCAAACAGTTTGAAATATCAATTTTTATAACATTATTCACATTTCGGTAAAAAACAATTTACACATAAAATCATTGTGTAATATTGCACAAAATCAAGCTTAACAAAGCATGTATAAAAAAAATATAATAGAACTTGTAGAGCTTTTTGCTTCTGAAAGTGGAGATAAGTTAGGGCATTTTGATATTATTCAAAACAAACTTGATTTTAATCAGAACATTGAAAATAACTTTGATAAGTTTATTGATAACCTAAATGATATTGCTGAGTATGCCAAATATAATTTTGAAATTCGATACTTATCTGAAAGAGTTTTTCTTAGGGTTTTAAAGCGTTTAACATATCCTTTAATAGGTTTTAGCAAATTTGATAGGGATTTAGTTCCATTTATAGTAAAACATAGAAGTGATAAGAATTTTGAAGTAATATTTTTAAATACTGATAAAAAAACCGAAAGTGTTTTTAAAAGCGAAAAAGAGGTTATAAAACTATTTAAAAATTTTAAACAACTTAACGATGAAAACAATTGTGAATTAAACATTCATGAAGATGATGAACCTCCACAAGACGAAGATTATATTTTTATTACTGGATTTAAATTTAACTTAGAAATAAGTTCCGAAGAGTTTGGCAAACATTTATCACCCTTGGCAAGGCTTTACAAATTGCTAAAAACCGAAAAACAAGATGTAAAATATATTTACTTTTTTACAATAATGATTGCATTGGTGAGTTTAACACTTCCATTGGGCATACAGGCAATTATTGGTTTAATTAGTGGTGGTTTATTGTTGGAAAGTGTTGTTGTTTTAATTTTTTTAGTAGTTGTTGCAACAATTGCCAGTGGTTGGTTGCAAGTGCAGCAATTGGCAATGGTTGAAATTTTACAGCAAAGAATATTTGCACAAACTGCCCTCGATTTTTCTTTTCGAATACCAAGAATAAAAGCCGAAGCATTAATTAAAGAATATGCTCCCGAATTAATAAACAGGTTTTTTGATGTAATAAATGTTCAAAAATCACTTCCCAAACTTTTAATTGATTTTTCATCTGCAATCATTCAAATTATTTTCGGGTTAATATTGCTTTCGTTTTATCATCCTCTTTTTATATTTTTTGCATTATTTATATTAAGCATTTTGGCAATTATATTTTATGTAACCGGCAAAAAAGGTTTAGATACAAGTATAAAAGAGAGTAAATATAAATACAAAGTAGCATATTGGCTCGAAGAACTTGGCCGAAGCATTATTGCATTTAAACTGGCAGGAAACTCAAATTTACCGGTTTTTAAAACCGATATGCTATTAGAAGGATATTTAAGTTACCGAAAAAAGCATTTTAATATTTTAGTTAAACAATATACTGCAATAGTTGCATTTAAAACTCTGGTAACAGCAGGTTTATTAATTATGGGTGGTTTACTTGTTGTGAACCGACAAATTAACCTTGGTCAGTTTGTAGCAGCAGAAATTATCATAGTACTCGTTATTACTTCTGTAGAAAAACTCATTACATCTATATCGGTTGTTTACGACTTGCTAACAGCTTTAGATAAAATAGGCTATGTAATGGATATGCCCCTTGAAAACAATGCAGGTAAAAATGTAAACGAACTTGATGTTGAAAATAAATTTAACCTAGTTTGCAATAACGTTAGTTACACCTATCCTAATAAAAAAACACCTGCATTAAAAAATATTTCGCTAACTATTAATACCGGAGAAAAAGTTTGTATTGCAGGTTTTAATGATGCAGGTAAATCAACATTATTAAAAGTAATTGCCGGTTTATATAATAATTACGAAGGTGTAATTACATTAAACAACCTATCGTTACACGAGCTGAACATAATGAGCTATAGAGGCATTATTGGCGATAATTTTAATATTGATGATATTTTTGAAGGAACCATTATGGAAAATATTTCCATAGGAAGAAGCGGTGTAAATTTAAGTGATGTATTAGAAGCTTGTAAAAAAGCCCATTTGCTTAATTTTATTAACGAATTACAAGAAGGTTTGCAAACTAAAGTTAGTCCCAAAGGTTCTAATTTTCCATCGAACATTACCAAAAGAATTTTACTTGCCAGAAGTTTTGCTCATCGTTCAAAACTTTTAATTATTGATGATTTTATCAATAACGTTCATCATAAAGATAAGTATCAGGTAATTTCAAATGTTTTTAACCAGCCCTGGGCTGTTTTAGTAGTAAGCAACGATGTAGAAATTATGAAAATGTGTCAAAATGTATATGTTTTAAAAAATGGCAGTATTAATGCTAAAGGAGATTATGTAAAATTGGTTCAAGACGGAATTATAAACGAAATGTTTAACAAATAAAAAACATGTACGAGGTAAACGAATTTTCGGAGAAAATAAATAAGCTGCATGCCATAAAGTTGGTAAATACTCCTAAAAAGTATCGAATAATAAAAAACTGGCTTTTGGGAATTTTGCTGTTTACTATTGGTTTTATGTTTTTGCCTTGGCAGCAAAATGTGCAGGGGAAAGGAAAAGTAATACCTTTTAGCCCCGAAGACAGGCCCCAAGTTGTACCATCTGTAATTGCCGGAAGAATTGAAAGATGGTTGGTTCAAGAAGGACAACACGTAAAACAAGGTGATACAATTTGCATTATTAGCGAGGTAAAAGAAAAATTCTTCGATCCGCAAATTATAGCCCGCACCGACCAACAGATTGTAAATAAAGAAGATGCTATAAAATCAAAAATTCAAAAAGTTGAATCTTTGCAAAATCAAATTACTGCATTAAGAAACAGTTTAAAATTAAAACTTACACAAGCTAAAAATAAAGTTAAACAAGCACAGTTTAAGCTAGAAGCTGAAAAAGCAGGTTTAGAAGCTGCAAGAATTAATCAGCAATTAGCGCAAGACCAATACAACCGATTAGAAACCTTATTTAATAAAGGCCTTGCTACTCTAACCGAGTTGCAAAACAGAAACAACAAAAGGCAAGAGGCTATTGCAAAACTTATTGAAACTGAAAACAAATACAATGTTGCACAAAATGAATTGATAAATGCAGAAATAGAACTAAATTCCATAGAGCAGGATTATTTAGATAAAATTTCAAAAGCCGAAAGTATTTTAAATGAAACAGCAGGTGATGTATATGAATCTCAGGCTGAAGTTGCAAAACTTAAAATTGAACTTTCTAACTTAAAATTCAGAACAGGCTTATATATAATTAGAGCGCCACAAAGTGGTTTTATTGTTAGGGCATTAAGAAGTGGTATTGGCGAAACCATAAAAGAAGGGGAAGAAATAGTAACCATTGTACCTGATAATGCAAAACTGGCTACCGAAATGTATATAAGAGCAATGGATTTACCTATTGTTCATCCGGGTAGTAAAGTTCGAATACAATTTGATGGGTGGCCTGCCATAGTTTTTAGCGGATGGCCTAATGTAAGCGTTGGTACATTTGGTGGAGTTGTTCAAGTTGTTGATAAAGTTAACAGCCAAAACGGATTGTTTAGAATTTTGGTTACTCCTGACCCAAATGATGAACCCTGGCCGGAGCAAATTAGAGCAGGAACAGGAATATATGGCTGGGCTATGCTAAACCGGGTAAGAATATGGTACGAATTGTGGCGACAATTTAATGGCTTTCCGCCCGATTTTGTTTCTGAGCTTGATGTTGAAAAAAGCAGTGTGAAAGATAAAAAACAAGATAAAAAAGAGGAAGAAAAAGAGTAAAATGCCTAAAACCAAGTTTCTCCGAATCTCATATTTTATAATTATTTGTTTCTGTTTGAAACCCAATTTTATTTTGGCTCAAACAAATATTAAAGATACCGTTGTATTAACTTTTGATGAATTTTATAACCGCTTTTTAAGGTTTCATCCAATGGCAAAACGTGCAAATTTGTTACCTGCCATTGCCAAGCAAGAACTACGAACTGCAAGAGGAAATTTTGACCCTGTTTTAAGCGGAGAACTTAACGGCAAGCAAACCAAAGGGGCCGAAATGTTTCAGTATCTCGATCCGCAAATTAAAATACCAACTTTAATAGGTGTAGATATAAAAGCGGGTATGGAACAAACAAACGGTGTTTTAGTAAACCCCGAAAGAGCAAAATTAAATGAGCAAACCGGCAGGCCATCTAATGTAAATTACCAAATGTTTTATGGCGGTTTTAGTTTACCTGTATTTAGAGGCTTAATTACCGATGCCCGAAGAACTCAGTTAAACCTGGCAAAAGTGTTGGTAAATATGAACGAGGCCGAACAGATTAAAGAATTGAATAAGTTGTTTTTAAATGCCGCAAAAGATTATTGGAACTGGCAACAAAGCTACCAAAATTTTTTATTGATGCAGCTAAACAGAGATTTTGCTGCCGCAAGATTTGATTTTGTAAAAAACAGAATATTATTGGGAGAAGAAAAACCTATTGATAGTGTTGAGGCATTGATAGAGTTCCAACGAAGAGATGTAATGCTAATAAATGCTCAACTCGAATTTTTAAATGCAGGTATTGAGCTTTCTAATTATTTGTGGGATGAGAATGAAAATCCGCTTAATTTGGCACAAAATGTTGTACCCTCTGATGTTGGCAGTAATATTGTAACTATAACAACAGATTCATTAAATGCGCTTGTAGCATTTACACAAAATTATCATCCTGAAATAAATAAACTAAGTTTAAAAGTAAGGCAATATAGTTTTGAACGCAAACTTGCTTTAGAAAACCTTAAACCGCAATTAAATTTGGAATATTATCCTTTTCAAACATTTACAAATGGCAACGAAGATGTTGTAAACGGAATATTTACAAATAACTATAAGTATGGAGTAACATTTTACAGCAGTTTATTACTTAGAAAAGAGCGTGGTAAATTAGGCTCAACCACATTAAAACTTAAACAAAGCGAGTACGATTTAAAACAAGGCAGAAAAGAAATTGTAAACAATGTATTAGCTACATACAACGATTTGAATACATTAGAACAACTACTTAAAATTCAAATAAAACTTGTAGAAAATAACAGAATACTTAGAGATGGCGAAGAGTTTAGGTTTGAAAATGGTGAAAGTTCTTTATTTTTGGTAAATCAACGCGAAAGAGCACTTATTGAAAGCCAATCGAAGCTGGTAGAGTTGCAGGCAAAATACGCAAAAGCCAAGTATATGTTGCAATGGGCTACTGGTGTTACATTATTTTATTAAACGTTATTTTAATATATCGTTAAACTGATTTTTATCATTAGTTTATTTAATTTTAATTAATTTATTTGTGCTCAAATTAATAAATTATGATAAACAACATACTTGTACCAACTGATTTTAGCAAAGCATCGTATAATGCTTTACACTATGCAATAGGGTTATGTACTAAAGCAAAAGCTAATTTACAGGTTATTCACATAAATCATGTTGCGTTGGTTGATGCAAGTATGCCTGCAGAAACATACCAAATGTTTGTAAACGAAATTGAACAATCGGCAAAAGAAAATTTTGAAAAACTTGAAAATGAAATTTTAAAAAGTTGTGGTGTACCTTATTCTATGCACACCCGATACGGTTTTGTTGGAGATGAAGTATGCAACTTTGCCGAAAATAATAATATTGATTTGGTTGTAATGGGAACTACCGGAGCAAGCGGTATTACTGAATTATTAATAGGCAGTAATGCAGCAACAGTTGTTGGTAAGTGCGAGGTGCCGGTTTTGGTTGTTCCGCCAAATATTAGTTACAAACCATTAACAAAAATTGTTTACGCTACCGATTATAATGAACCTGAATTTCCGGCTGTAATGCGTTTGATATTTTATGCCGAGCTTTATGATTGCGAATTGCATATTGTACATGTTAAAACCGATTATGACCGTTATTTCAATGCAAAAAATAATTTCTTTAATAAAAATAAAGATAATCTTACTTATCCCAAATTAAAGTTTGTAAATCTTCCTCAGGGCGATGTAATATCATCAATTAACGAATATGTAAAAGAAAATAATGCAGATTTGCTTGTTATGGCAAAACACAATCGTAACTTTTTCGATAAACTATTTCATCGCAGCCTAAGTAAACAAATGGCATACCACACTACCTTACCTTTGTTGATATTGTTTAAAGATTAATTTCTTTCAATTTTTTTGTTGTGATATAAATCAAGAGCAGTAATTATTGCAAAGCTGCCCCAAAAAAATACTGCAATTTTATCTTGTTCACTGTAGCTGTTTAGTAAACCGTGTGTTAGGTATGTTACCATACCAATTAAAATGCTTGAAGCCAAAAAGCGAACTTTAATATCATCAGCAGTATAAACTAATTTCATTCCTGTTTTAAACAAAAAATACAGTGCAATTAAAAAAGTAATTAAACCTATCCATCCTGTTTCAGATAATAGGTTTAAGTATTCACTGTGTGCATGACCCTGATCTCCGAATGATGTTGATATTTGTGTTTTATATTCAGGCTCCTGATATGGTGCATATGTAAAACTGTAAGCACCTGGCCCAAATCCAAAAATAGGTTTCGCTTTTACCATATTTACTGCCGAAACCCAACGGTTTATTCTTTCTAAATTACTTACATCATTTCGCACATTGGCAATACTTTCAGCATGTTGATTAATGCCCTCGGTTGATTTGGCTTTGTTTTGATATAGTCTGAAGTAAATATCGGTAAAGTTTGTCATTAAAAAATAAGAAGCAAAAAACAGTACAACTAATATTTGCCATAGTTTTATTCTTAATATTAGTAAAATTGCAAAAACGGCTCCTGCAGCAATGCTTACCCAAGCCGCG
The DNA here is from genome assembly GCA_046296495.1 of Bacteroidia bacterium. GTDB lineage: Bacteria > Bacteroidota > Bacteroidia > UKL13-3 > UKL13-3 > JBKBLB01. The sequence goes on along the minus strand of JBKBLB010000009.1, from coordinate 3,455 downwards.
CGTGTGTAAGAAAAAATTACACCTATTGAAAATAAAAAAAACAATGCTGTTGCAAGTAATGCAAGTAAAGGTTTTGCTTTAATTTTAAAACCCAATAAAACATAACCTAACAAAAATGGTATAAAAAAGGCAATTGCTGCCGAATAAATTCCATGAGCAACATAAAATGGAGACATTACCTCAAATGATGAAATTTGTGAGAAATTATCTGCAGAGTGATTAATAAGCGTGTAAATGATAACTGCAGCAAGCGGAATGATATAACTCCATAGAAATAGTTCTACATTATATAATTTTTTAAACAAAACCACGCATAAAAAGAAGAACACAGTTATAAACCATGTTCTTGATAAAAAGAACTTAAATGAAACCAACTTGTATTCGCTAAAAAAACAACATATTAAAATCCATAAAAGGTTAATTAAAATAGCAATACTAATTGGATGTTTAAAAACCCTGTAATCGTAAGTTCCATCAATTATAAATTTAAAAATAGTAAGTAAAAATACACCAATAACAAAAGGCTCCGCAGGTAGGCTAATACCAAGGCCAAATCCAATATTTTCAATATTTATACTTAGAGGAATTAAAAATACTAAAAGCAATAATAATATATCAAGACGATAAATGGTTAATAATACCAATGCAAGCAACAATGGTAAAGCCGATAGCCAGTAAAATTCAAAAGCAATAGCAATGGAATTTAGTAAAATAAATACTAATCCCGAAATGTAAAACCATTTTAATTTTAAGCTATGGCTCATAATGAAAATTAGCCTAGTTCGTTAAAATCAGATTTCTTTAGTTTTTCAACCAATAGTAAAATGATACAGCCTGTTAAAAATGATCCAAAAACACTTACCAAAACAATTACAGAACGAATAGGGTATGCTTTTCTTTCGGCAGGTGAAGCAGATTGTATGATGAATACATTTGTTAGATTTTCATTTACGTCAATGCTTGCCTGATCGTATTTCTTTTTAAGTTCGTTTAATTGTTCAACCTGAAGTATAAGCGTATTTTGTAATGATTGAGATTCGGCACCATACTCCGATAATGCTTTTTGTTGTTTTTGTATATAATCCATCGAACCGTTTTTGCCAGCAAGCTCTGTTAGGGCTTTGCTTTGCTCTGCAACATCGTAAACACCTTTTTTGCCCAACTCTTGCATACGGGCTTTTATTAAGTTTATTTCTTCCTGCTTTCTAATGTATTCTTTTTCAATAATTGCAAGTGCCTGCTTTGCAACTCTTTTTTGAACCTCGTTTTTAACTGTATCAAGTATGCTAACAATTCCATTTGCAATTTCAGCGGCTTTGTTTGGGTCTTCATCAAGTACGCTAACTTCTATCGAAGCATAAGGTGTTTTTTTTATTTTAATATTTTTTTCGTATTTCTTACCCAGTTTGTAGTTTCTTTCTTTTTCATCGGGTTTAAGCCTGTAATGTTCAGCCAAATTAAAATTTTGAATAACTTTTTGTTTTAAATATTCACTTTCTAAAAGTTGCACATATTGTTGTGCTGCGGCTTGTTCCCCAAATTCAAGGTGATCTCGGTTTCTTATTCGAGAGTCAGTTAATAATGCACTCGAAATGGAGTTGTTGGTTGAAGGGTAAAAAACCGCAACCGATTTAAATTTAGGTTTAATTATCCAAGGACCTGAAAAAATTATTGAGGCTGTTGCAGAAACTATACAAATAATTATCAATTGTTTTCTCCATTTTAAAATAAAGTTTAAAACGTCAACAAGTTCAAAATAATATTGCTTTTTTCTTTTATTCATTTTTGTTTTAGTGTTTTTATAAAGTTACTACTTTTGAAAAAGTTAATATACCTAAATTATGGCAGTCTCAGCAAAAATATAAATTTATGTAAAATCAGTACTATTTCGCTTAAAATGCACTTGTAAATAGTTATATATTTAAGTATCTTACCAATATTAATAATCAAACTACAATATTTTAACTCATAAAAACTTTAAGAGTTACTTTCAATTTATATTTTTGTTGCAAATATGGCTATACAAATAAAAGTACCCACAGTTGGCGAGAGTATTAACGAAGTAACTATTGCAAGGTGGAACAAAAAAACTGGCGATTACGTTGAAATGGACGAATTGTTGTGTGAACTGGAAAGTGATAAAGCAACCTTTGAACTTAATGCAGAAGCTGCAGGTGTATTAACTACAAAAGGAAATGAAGGAGATTCTCTAAAAATAGGCGATATAATTGCAGAAATAGATACTGAAGTACCAAGACCGACCAATACCGGTTCAGAAACAAAAAATGAAAAATCAGTTGAAAATAAAGAATTAAAAAAAGAAGTTAAGGTTGAAACCAAAACAGAAAATAAAAATTATGCAACCGGAACTCCTAGCCCTGCCGCTGCTAAAATTTTAGCTGAAAAAGGTATTGGTACAAATGATGTTATTGGTACCGGTAAAGACGGAAGAATTACCAAAGCTGATGCACTAAAAGCAGAATTGAAAGTAGTTGCGAATATTGAAAAAACTCGAAATGAAAGAAGAGAGAAAATGACTTCGCTTCGTAAAACAGTAAGCAAAAGATTAGTTGCTGCTAAAAATGAAACAGCCATGCTTACTACTTTTAATGAAGTTGATATGAAACCTATAATGGATTTACGCAACAAATACAAAAATCAATTTAAAGATACCTTTGGCGTAAATATTGGTTTTATGAGCTTTTTTACAAAAGCTGTTTGCGTTGCATTGCAGCAATACAAAGCAGTAAATGCCTATATTGATGGTGAAGAAATTATTTACCATGATTATTGCGATATTTCTATTGCCGTAAGTGCTCCTAAAGGGCTGGTTGTTCCGGTCATTAGAAATGCAGAGTCTTTAACACTTGCTGAAATTGAATCTGAGGTTGCAAAACTTGCTGCAAAAGCAAGAGATAATAAACTTTCTATTGAAGAAATGACCGGAGGAACCTTTACCATTACCAATGGTGGTGTATTTGGCAGTATGCTAAGCACACCTATTATAAACCCACCACAAAGTGCAATATTGGGAATGCATAATATTGTAGAGCGTCCGGTTGTTAAAGATGGTAATATTGTGGTAAGACCAATTATGTACGTTGCATTAAGCTACGATCATAGAATAATTGACGGTCGTGAAAGTGTTGGATTTTTGGTAAAAGTTAAACAATGTCTTGAAAACCCTATGTTATTATTAACTAATGGTAATGACCCAGAGAAAATGTTATTGGGTTTATAATATTTATTATAATTAATAAAACTACCTATAAAAAACGGGGACATTTGCTTAGCAAATGTCCCCGTTTCAGTTTTATCTAATGTAGGTTTATTCTTCTTCTCGAGTTTGACACCTATAAGTCATAACAAACTGATTTTGAATTTTTTAATTTTTTGGGCGTGCACCACACTTTTAGAGGTAATTTTTAATTTCTGTTTGTGGGATGATATTGGGC
>JBKBLB010000008.1:0-94995 GCA_046296495.1 Bacteroidia bacterium | reverse complement strand
GCTCCTCATCCACAAAAATTATCTTTATTCCCAATGCCTCAAAAAACTCAACCGCAAAAAGAGGAAATAGACCTAAACTCTTTGAACGGTTCTCTCCAGTTTATAGGGGGCTAAGACAAAAGTACTTATAATCGTACCTTAAAGGAATTGAAACGCTTGGGTTGAACGTAAATATACACGAACTAACGCGCTTATAATCGTACCTTAAAGGAATTGAAACATTGCAAACAATGGGTGATACCGTTGGTGGGTGGCTTATAATCGTACCTTAAAGGAATTGAAACCATGGACAACTAATTCAAGCGACAGGTATGTTTACTTATAATCGTACCTTAAAGGAATTGAAACAAAGTTTTTTGGCACATATTTTCGCAAGACTTTAATCTTATAATCGTACCTTAAAGGAATTGAAACTCCTCTTTTGAAGCTTTTAAAATTACCCTTGCTAACTTATAATCGTACCTTAAAGGAATTGAAACAAATTTACTACGTTGCTTATTTTTCTAAAAATACTCTTATAATCGTACCTTAAAGGAATTGAAACCAACGTCTAAAAATAAAAAATACGACTTCGCGTTCTTATAATCGTACCTTAAAGGAATTGAAACCAACGTCTAAAAATAAAAAATACGACTTCGCGTTCTTATAATCGTACCTTAAAGGAATTGAAACCTAAACTACGCAGTTCAGAACTGCATATTGTTGGAACTTATAATTGTACCTTAAAGGAATTGAAATGTTTTAAATCAGCTGTTGCAATTGGTGTTTAGTTAGCTATAAAGCCGTTTAAATTTCTACTATTGTAGATGTATGAATAAAGATGTTGTATTATTCATTTTTTATCATCTTTTTTAGGATAAAAATCAAATTCTATTTTCAATCAAACTCAAGGCTTCTTTCGGATTAAATATTGGTAATGTACTATTTTTAAAATCTTTTGTGTTACGTGTTACTATACATTCAATTTTATTTACGGATTTAGCGCAATGGTATTGTATTGCATCTTCAAAGTCTTTAAATTCAGAATGAATTGATTTTTTTATGGTTTCTTTTGTTACATCAACAATATTTGTCAACTCTTCAAGCTCTGCAATAATTTTTATGGTTTTCGTATGAGTAAACATTTGCCTCAGTATATAGTAAATATTGTTAAATGAAACTGCTGCAACATAAATGGTAATTTTGTTTTTTAAAGCAAAATCAAACAATTTGGCAGCATCCATTGCAAATGGTTTTCTATCGGCTAAAAAGTCAATCAGCACATTTGTATCAATAAAAATATGTATCATTTTTTGTATTTTTTATCCAAACTTTTTGTTAATGTTTTCTTATAATCAAAGTTTTCGGGTAGGTTAATCACACCCTTAAGTTTTAAAATTTTTTCATTTACTTCAAAGTTTTTATTGTCATTTACCGTTAATGTTTTTAAATAATTTTCAATAATATCCGAAAGGCTTTTGCCTTTGATTTTAGCATATTTTTTAGCACTTGAAATAATGGTTGGATTTATTGTTAATGTTAATTTAGCATTCATAATACGTGTATTTATATGTGCAAATATACGTGTATTTTAAATTATAATAGCTATGCTTTTTATACAATTTAATTAAATTATTTCAGGCATATTTGTATTTCAAAATTACTTTGCAACACCAAATGCTTCCCGATAGTTATAACAAATTATTGCTTTATGCACAAAAGCATTTTAAAGAAAATAAAAAGTTTCTTGATAAGTTAAAGCAACAAAAGCCCAAAGACTTAGATATAATGATAAATCAACTGCACGATGAAGCTTTTGAAAACATTGATTGCCTGCAATGCGCCAATTGTTGCAAAACAACCGGTCCCTTACTTTTAGGTAAAGATATAGACAGGCTTGCCGATGCAGAAAAATTAAGACCGGCCGATTTTACCCAAAAATACATAAAAACCGATGAAGATGGAGATTATGTGTTTAAAAGTATGCCTTGTCCGTTTTTAAATAACGATAACTATTGCCGTGTTTATTCCAGCAGACCAAATGCTTGCAGGCAATATCCGCATACACAGCAAAACAACCAATTGCAAAAGCTAAGCATCACCATTAAAAACAGTCTTATTTGTCCGGCTGTGGCAAAAGTGGTTCAGGAGTTAAAGAATGTTTATGTAAAGTAGTTTTTATTTCTTGTTTAAAACATTTTTTTGGCTGTTAGGCCTTAAAATATAATTTTGCCAAAATCATATTGCATTGAATCGCTCAGTAAACAAATTTCCTGCAACCTTACTTTTAGCTGATGGCGCAGTTTTTCACGGTACATCAATTGGTAAAATAGGTACAACAACCGGAGAGATATGTTTTAATACCGGAATGACCGGTTATCAGGAGGTATTTACCGACCCAAGTTATTACGGGCAAATTTTGGTTGAAACCAACGTTCATATTGGCAACTATGGCGTAATGCAAGCCGAACAGGAATCAGATTCAATAAAAATTTCGGGACTTGTTTGTAAAAGTTTCAATATTCCGTTTTCACGCAAGCAGGCCGATATGTCGGTTCAGGAATATTTTGCCCTAAATAATTTAATAGGAATTGCCGATGTTGATACTCGCGCCATTGTTAGGCATGTGCGCAGCAAAGGAGCCATGAATTGTATAATAAGCAGCGAAGATAAATCGGTTGATGAACTTACCCAAGAGTTAAAAAATGTACCTTCTATGCAGGGTTTGGAGCTATCATCAAAAGTATCTACCGATAAAACTTACTTTATGGGTAGTGATGCTTCACCTCGAAAAATAGCGGTATTAGACCTTGGCGTAAAACAAAATATTTTACGCTGTTTGGTTGAACGCGATAATTACTTAGCTGTTTTTAATGCCCATACTCCATTAGAAGAAATTTTAAAATTTGAGCCTGACGGGTTTATGATTAGCAATGGTCCGGGAGATCCGGGCGCAATGCCTTATGCAGTTGAAACCGTTGGTAAAATGCTTGAAACCCAATTGCCATTGTTTGGTATTTGCCTTGGCCATCAAATTTTGTGCGAAAGTCAGGGATTAAAAACCTATAAAATGCACAATGGCCACAGAGGGCTAAATCATCCGGTAAAAAATATTATAACCGGCAAATGCGAAATTACATCGCAAAATCACGGCTTTGCCGTTGCTGCTAATGATATTGATAAAAACGAACAAATTACTTTAACACATATTAACCTAAACGATAATACCGTAGAAGGCATCAGGCTCAACCATAAAAAAGCATTTTCGGTTCAGTACCACCCCGAAGCTGCTCCTGGCCCTCACGATAGTCGCTACTTGTTTGATGATTTTGTAAACCTTATAAACCAATACAAAAATATATGAGTATAATTATTGATATTACAGCACGCCAGATTTTAGATTCTCGCGGAAACCCAACCGTTGAGGCAGACGTAATTACCGAAAACGGATACTTAGGCAGGGCTGCCGTTCCATCAGGGGCAAGCACAGGCGCTCACGAAGCAGTAGAGTTGCGTGATGGCGACAAAGATGTTTACCTTGGCAAAGGTGTTTTAAAAGCCATTGACAATATTAATGATGAAATTGCCGAAAAACTTATTGGCGAAGATGTTTTCGACCAAAACGGTATTGATCGCAAACTGCTTAAATTAGACGGTACCGAAAACAAATCGAAACTTGGTGCCAATGCAATTTTGGCTGTTTCGATGGCTGTGGCAAAAGCAGCGGCACAAGAAGCCGGTTTACCATTATACAAATACATTGGTGGCGTAAATGCAAATACATTACCCATTCCGTTAATGAATATTTTAAACGGTGGTGCACATGCCGATAATGCCATAGATTTTCAGGAATTTATGATAATGCCTACCAATGCCGATACATTTAGCGATGCTTTGCGCATGGGCGTTGAGGTATTTCATGCTTTAAAAAGTGTTTTAAAGAAAAATGGTTACAGCACCAATGTGGGTGATGAAGGTGGTTTTGCACCAAACATACAAAGTAACGAAGAAGCTATTGAAACCGTTTTAAAAGCCATTGAAGCAGCAGGCTACAAACCAGGGAAAGATATTTTTATAGCTATGGATGCTGCCACTACCGAGTTTTACGATGAGAAAAAAGGCTTATACATTTTTAAAAAATCAGATAAGCGCGAAATGACCTCATCTGAAATGGTGGCTTATTGGAAAGAATGGGTCAACAAATATCCGATTATTTCTATTGAAGACGGATGTGCCGAAGACGACTGGAAAGGCTGGAAAGAACTTACCGATGCCATTGGAAACAAATGCCAATTGGTTGGCGATGATTTGTTTGTTACCAACACAAAACGCCTTGGCAAAGGTATAAGCGAAGGCATTGCAAACTCAATTTTGGTAAAAGTAAACCAAATTGGCAGCTTAACTGAAACCATTGATGCAGTAACCATGGCAACACGCGCATCGTACACAAATGTAATGAGCCACCGAAGCGGAGAAACCGAAGATACCACCATTGCCGATTTAGCTGTAGCCTTAAACAGCGGTCAAATAAAAACCGGTAGCGCCAGCCGTACCGACAGAATTGCTAAATACAACCAATTGCTTAGAATAGAAGAGGAATTAGGTAAAAGCGCATACTATCCGGGCAAAGATTTTAAATACAAGGGGTAATATTTACCCCTTTTTCTTTTCATCTGTTTGAGCCAACTTCCTTTAAATATCAACCTTGAAAAAGGTACTGTTTTACTGGTAAACAAACCCCTAGAATGGACAAGTTTTGATGTGGTAAACAAAATAAAAATGATTGTGATAAGATGGTTGCACAAGCATTTGCCAAAAGAAGATGCCAAAAAAATTAAACCCAAAATAGGCCATGCCGGAACGTTAGACCCCCTTGCAACCGGCTTGTTAATTGTTTGTATTGGCAAGGAAACCAAAAATATAGAAAAATACATGGCTGCCGAAAAAGAATATACCGGCACTTTTTATTTAGGCAATACAACACCCAGTTTCGATAATGAAACCACACCTGATTTTTTCTTTGAAACCAATCATGTAACAGATGATTTAATTTATCAAACGGCAAAATCTTTAACAGGAGAATTAAAACAAGTACCTCCAGTATTTTCGGCCATAAAAAAAGATGGTAAAAGAGCCTATCAATCGGCTAGGGCAGGCGAGGAGTTGCAACTTGAGCCAAGAAGCATTTTGATAAAAGAATTTGAAATTACAAAAATTGAAATGCCTTTGGTTTATTTTAGAATTGTATGCAGCAAAGGAACTTACATTAGAGCAATTGCAAGAGATTTTGGTATGGCCCTAAAAAGCGGTGCATATTTAAATAGTCTTTGTAGAACACGAATTGGCGAATATTCGTTAAAAGATGCGATTGGAATGGATAAAATAATTGAAAGTTTTGAAGGGAATAACTAATTTATAATTACCTCAACAAGCAAACATTTCCTTTTACTATCAAATTAATGCCATTTGACAAATTTTATTTTTTTGCGAAGTGCACTGTTTTTATATTGCAACAAATAATTTTATTGTATGAAAAAAGCATCATTATTAACATTTGTTTTTGCATGGCTTACATCATTTTGCGTTTCAGCTCAAAATGCAAATAATGCAAATACAACGGTTTTGCTTGAAAAAGTAGTGGCAAAACCCGGTGAATTAAAAATTGGTTACGAAAAGTATTTACTGCCAAACGGATTAACCTTATTCATTCATGAAGACCACAGCGACCCAATTGTTCATGTTGAAGTAACATACCACGTTGGTTCAGCCAGAGAAGCTTTAGGAAAATCCGGATTTGCACATTTTTTTGAACACATGATGTTTCAAGGTTCGGTAAATGTTAAAGACGAAGAGCATTTTAAAATTGTGCAAGGTGCTGGTGGGCAAATGAATGGTACTACCAACCGCGACAGAACAAATTATTTTCAAACCCTACCATCAAATTATCTTGAAACAGCATTATGGCTTGAAGCTGACCGTATGGGTTTTTTACTTGATTCGGTTACTCAGAAAAAATTTGAAGTACAACGAGCAACCGTTAAAAACGAAAAGGGCGAGCGTGTAGATAACCAACCTTACGGTAAAACTTCGGAAGTTATGGATGCAACATTATATCCTTCAGGGCATCCATACAGTTGGCCAACTATAGGTTACTTAGAAGATTTGGATAGGGTAGATGTAGAAGATTTAAAAAACTTTTTTATGCGTTGGTATGGACCCAACAATGCAAGTTTGGTTGTTGCAGGAGATGTAAATCCGCAGGAAGTAGTAAAATTAGTTGAAAAATATTTTGGCCCCATACCACGCGGCCCCGAAGTTAGACCAATGCGTGTAGATCCTGTTCGTTTACCGGCCAATCGTTATGCAAATATTGGCGATAATGTTTTTCTTCCTTTATATTACATGGTTTTTCCAACGGTAAGAAGTTACCATGCTGATGAACCGGCAATTGAAATTTTAGGTAGCATTTTTGGACAAGGCAATAACTCAATTTTATACAAAAAATTCATAAAATCAGAAAAAGCTGTTCAGGCAGTTTCGTTTAACAACAGCAGCGAACTTGCCGGAGAATTTGGCATTCAGGTATTGCCAATACCCGATGGAGAAACTGATGTTGAAAAAATGATTCTTGAAGCATTTGAAGAATTTGAAAAACAAGGAGTAAGCGATGAAGACCTTGCTCGTGTTAAAGGAGATTTAGAAGCGGGTTACTACAGGGCAATGGAAAGTGTTGCTTCAAGAGCAACCATTTTAAGTCAAATGTGGTACCTGAGTCATAGTACACCTGCATTGGCTAAAGGCTGGAACTTAGATACTGATATTCAGCGTTACCAAAAAGTTACCAAAGAAGATGTAATGAGAGTATTTAAGCAATACATAAAAGGCAAAAATTATGTACTGGTAAATGTATTTCCTAAACGTGCCAATGCTGCCGTAAATAAAGAAGAAACCCAGGTTGCTCAAACATCAGGTACTGCCGTAAAAGGCGAATTAGAATACAAAGGCTTATCATACAAACGCCCTGTTGATAATTTTGACAGAAGTAAACGTCCGGTTGTGCCTCCGGCAAAACCGGTTGTAGCTCCAGGTTTTTACAGCGAAAATTGGTCAAATGGCATAAAAGTAGTTGGAACAGAATTTAAAGAATCTCCAATAGTTACATTGTTACTTACCATGAAAGGTGGAAATATAGCCGTTGGCGACCCAAGTAAAACAGGGTTATCTAATCTAACTGCCGATATGATGGAAGAAGCAACTCAAAATTATACTTCAGAAGCTTTTGAGGCAGCTTTAAGCAAATTAGGCAGCAGTATTTCGGTAAGTTCAGGCACCGATGTACATTCGGTTCAGGTTATTTGTTTAAAAAAGAATCTGGACGAAACTTTAAAATTATTTGAAGAAAAATTGTTACGACCAAAATTCATTCAAGAAGATTTTAAACGCATTCAGTCATTAAATTATCAGCAGGTAAATAGTGTAAAATACGATGCAGGCGCAACAGCCGATTTGGCTTTTTACAAATTAATTTATGGTAAAAGTATTTTAGCTGAACCGAATAGTGGTACGCTTAAATCAATAAAAGCCATAACTTTAAGAGATGTACAAAACTTTTACGACAGGTTTTATGCTCCTGATTTTGCAACACTTACCATTGTTGGTGATGTAAGTAAAGATGAAATTTTACCTAAACTTTCATTTCTTAAAAACTGGGGCAAGAAAAATGTGGTGTTGCCTAATGTGGTTGCATCGCCTACAAAAGGAAGCAACAAACAAATATTTTTGGTTGATAAATACAAAGCCGCCCAAAGCGAAATACGCATGGGCAACTTAAGTTTGCCATACGATTGGAACGACAAATACTTAAAAGCAACTGCAGCAAACTTTCCGTTCGGTGGTAACTTTAACTCAAGGCTAAATTTAAATTTACGTGAAGACAAAGGGTTAACTTACGGCATAAGGAGCAATTTTGTTGGTTTTAATAACAGGCCCGGTTATTACCTTATATCGGCCGGTGTTCGCACATCAGGAACCGATACTGCCATGAGAGAAATTGCAAACGAATTAAATAATTACATTAAAGATGGTATTACCTCAGATGAATTGGATTTTATGAAAAAATCAATCGTTCAATCTGATGCATTGCGTTACGAAACTACTTTTCAAAAAGCTGGTTTCCTTAATCGTATTGCACAATTTAATTTACCCGGTGACTACATAAAACAACAAAACCAAATTATTAATGGTTTAACAAAAGCTGAAATTGATGCCATAACCAAAGAAACCATTGTGCCAGAAAATATGACCATTTTAATTGTAGGCGATAAAGACAAAATAAAAGTGCCTCTCGAAAAAATGGGATATAAAATTATTGATTACAAGGAGGTTGAAGTAGCAACACCTGCATATCAAAAAAATTAATTCATACGAAAACCTATTATGTAAAAAGCTCCTTAATTAGGAGCTTTTTGTATTTATAAACAGACTTTATAATGCTGCTTTGTTTTTGGCAAAATGACCAGTTTTATCGGCTATGTTAAACTTAAGTTTACGCCATTGCCAAAGTAAAAAATCGCCTTTGCTAAATTGTTGTTGTATGCTAAGTTTTTCTTTATAAGCTTCTTTTGCCAATTTTTGGCTTTTACTGTCTTTATGAACTCTGTAACTTGCAAAATCGCGGTTTAAAAATAATATTGATTTTTGCTGAGCTAAACTTAAAATCAATTCATAATCGAAAGCAAGATTGAATTTTTCATTTATAAAATACTCACGATTAAGGTACCTGTGGTTAAAAAAACATGCAGGCTGAAACATGTGCGGTAACATACCATCTTTAAGCAATTTGCTGAATTTTATCTGGTCGCCTTGCCCTTCATGCAGTAAATTTCCCTCAGCATCAATTGTTTTACATTTACCGTAATAAATGGCATACTCCTGGTTTACTTCGTATGTTCTAACTACCGATTCAAAGCAGCCCGGTTCGTAACAATCATCGGCATTTAAGTAAGCAATAATTTGGCCTTTGGCTTTTTTATAGCCGATATTTAGCGCTTTTGCCTGCCCGCCATCCGGCTTACTTTGCCAGTAAGCTAGTTTGTCTTCATATTTTTTAATTATTGAAACCGATTCATCCGTTGAACCTCCATCAATAATAATGTATTCAAAGTTTGAGTAATTTTGGTTCAAAACACTTAAAATGCAAGTTTCAAGCCATTTAGCCTGGTTAAAACTGGGTGTAATGATGCTAATAAGTGGTTGTTCCATATTTTGTTGTGCTACAAAGGTAAACGAATTGGCCGATTTGTGGTTTAATATTTGTTAACTAAAAAATGCCACATAAAATTAATGTTTGTTTGCCATCGTTATATTGCAACACTTATTTTGTAGGATAAATATGAGAAGACGATTCAAAATTATATTTATTTCAATTGCTGTTGGAGTAGTATTATCGGTTGGCTTTAAAGCATCTGATACTTACTTTGAGATAAGTAAAAATCTAGAAATTTTTGCTTCGGTTTTTAGAGAGATAAACACTTATTATGTTGATGGAATAAACCCCGGAAAGCTTACCAAGAAAGCCATAGATGAAATGCTTCGAACGCTTGACCCCTACACAAATTACATAAGCGAAAGCGAAGCAGAAGATTTTAAATTTCAAATGACCGGCCAGTATGGTGGTATTGGTGCTTTAATTGGTCAAAAAGGCGATTATGTTGTAATTACTGAACCTTACGAAGGTTTTCCGGCCCATAAAGCCGATTTAATGGCCGGTGATTTAATAATTGAAGTAGAAGGTAAAAGTGCCAAAGGCAAAAGTACCAGCGATGTAAGTAAACTACTAAAAGGTGCTGCCGGTAGTCAGGTAACCATTAAAGTAAAAAGAAATGACACTGAGCTTACAAAAACGCTAACCCGTGAAGAAATTAAGGTAAAAAACGTTCCCTATTTCGGAATGATTGATAACAATACAGGTTACATAAAACTTACCGGATTTACCAATAATGCAGGAGCCGAAGTAAGAGATGCTGTTGTTGAGCTAAAGAAACAAAATGCGCAACAAATTATTTTAGATGTTAGAGGAAACCCGGGTGGATTATTGCATGAGGCTGTAAATGTTGTAAATGTTTTTGTGCCTCAGGGTCAGTTGGTAGTTAGTACAAAAGGAAAAGTAAGTGAATGGAATAAAAATTATCAAACATTAAATTCGGCAGTTGAATTGAATTTACCCATAGCTGTATTAACCAGCAGAGGATCGGCATCAGCCAGCGAAATTGTTTCAGGAACCATTCAGGATTTAGACCGCGGTATTGTGGTTGGGCAAAGAACTTTTGGAAAAGGTTTGGTTCAAAACACCAGACCATTGGTTTATGGAACACAATTAAAAGTAACAACTGCCAAATATTATACGCCAAGCGGCCGTTGCATACAGGCATTGGATTACAGTAACCGTAACGAAGATGGAAGCGTTGGTGCAGTGCCCGATTCGCTTAAAAAAGCATTTAAAACCAAAAATGGCAGAACCGTATATGATGGTGGAGGGGTAGAGCCTGATATTGTTGTAGAGTTGAAACCATATAGCCAAATTGCACAAAGTTTGATTAGCAAACAACTTATTTTTGATTATGCTACAAAATACAGATTTAAATATGCAACCATTTCAAATGCAAAAGATTTTAGACTAAGCGAAGCCGATTTTAATGATTTTAAAATGTTTATTGCAGGTAAAGATTACGGATACCAAACCCAAACCGAAAAAGAACTTGAAGAATTGAAACAAAAAGCCGAGCATGAAAAATATTTTGATGCAATAAAAAATACTTATGAAACCATGAAAAAACAACTATCGCACGATAAAGAGCAGGACATTGAACGTAATAAAGAAGAAATTATTAGGCTGCTTGAAGAAGAAATAGTTAAACGTTATTATTTGCAAAAAGGACGTATTGAGCAAAGTTTTAAATACGATAATGACATTTTAAAAGCCATTGAAACACTTAACAATAAACAAACTTATAATAATATTTTATTTCCACAGCAAGCTAAAAAATAGAAAAAATTGCCTGATTTTATTGATATTTTAACACTATTTGCATTTGGTGCATTAGGTTCGTTTTTGTCGGGGTTTTTAGGTGTTGGCGGAGGTACCATTTTTATTCCCGTTCTCGATTACTATTTAAAGAAAAATGGTTATTACGGCAACGAACTTGTAAAAGCCATATTGGCAAACTCGTTGTTTGTTATTATTTTCTCAGGTATTATAAGCAGTTATCAGCATTATAAAATTGGCAACTACGAAATTAAACGTGTTTTGCAAACTGCTATTCCGGGAATGTTTACGGCAGTAATTATTACCTATTTAATTAAAATAGGAAACTGGTATAGTAAAGATGCTTTTAACATGGTTTTTGCAGGAATGCTACTTATTATTTTACTCAGATTTTTTTTAACCAAAGAAAAAACCTCAACAACCGATGTAAGCCAATTAAAGTCAAGGTATTTTAATATAACAGGATTTTTTGCCGGAATAATTACGGCCATGAGTGGTTTGGGAGGAGGTGTAATTATGACACCTATTTTCACTGACATTTTAAAAGTAAACATCAAAAAGGCATCGGGTATAAGTAATGGTGTAATACCGTTTTTTGCCATATCAATTGGTGTGTTGAACCTGAGCAACCAAAGTGCTCCCAAAATTTCAGAATATCAAATGGGATATGTAGTATTTCCGATTGTAATTCCAATTATCATTGCATCGCTTTATTTTGCAAGATTTGGTGTAAAATCGGCTCAAAAAGTAAATAAGCAAACCATAAGAATTACATTTGCCACACTTTCTACCATTATATTTTTAAAAACGCTTTATGAAATCATTTTTAGTTAATTTCTGTATAATATTAATTACAACATACAGTGCATGGGCTCAAAACCTGCCAAAATCAGAAAAAGATATTTTACAATCGCTTGAACACAACCTAAGCTACCTTGCAGATGACAGAATGGAAGGCCGATTGATGGGTAGCAGAGGCGAGAAACTGGCATACGAATTTTTGGTTGAAAATTTTCAAAGCCTAAACCTAAGACCCAAAGGAACCCAGGGTTTTTTACAGCCCTTTACGGTTAAAAAACTTACTTATGCACCAACTACATCGCTTACCATAAAATCAAAAACAGGCGAATTTAAATTTGATAAAATGAACCCTGTTAAAAACTTTCCAATTCATGGTACTGGAGTTGGTAAAGTAAATGCAAAGTGTGTTTGGTTGGGCTATGGAATTGAAGCGCCCGAATTAAACTACAACGATTTTGCCGGAAAGAAAGGATTAAACGGAAAGGTATTTGTTATTAGATACGGGCATCCTAAAACCTTTAATACAAGCGAAATTGCTCCGTTTTCATCAAACGATAAAAAGATTGAAAATGCAATAAAGTATGGTGCATCGGCTGTATTGTTTGTAAATTCTGATGCTAATGAAATTGAACCCGATTTTAAACCCATCATCAGAAGCAGCAACCTCGGAAAAATTCCGATTTATTTTTTAACACACCAAACAAGGCTCGATTCGGCAGCTTTTGTTCAGGCTTCGGCAACCCTGCAGGTAGACACAACCTCAATTGAACTGAAAGCGCACAATGTATTAGGCTATGTTGATTATAAAGCAGATTATACCGTGATAATTGGCGCACATTACGATCATTTGGGATACAACGAACTTGGAGGCTCTACATATAGAAAAACACAAAACGAACCTCCACAAATTCATCATGGAGCCGATGATAATGCAAGCGGAACGGTTGCCTTGATTGAACTGGCCGAAATCATTCAAAAATCTCCATTCCGAAATCACAATTATCTCTTTATTGCATTTAGTGGCGAAGAGCAAGGTTTACTTGGTTCAAAATACTTTACCGAAAACCCAACCATAAACCTTAGCAATGTAAATTACATGATAAACATGGATATGATTGGCAGGCTCGATACTGTTAAAAATATGTTTCAATTAAGTGGTACAGGTACTTCGCCTCGTTTTGACAGTGTTTTGAACCAAATAAATACAGGAAATATAAAAATAAAGTACGACCCAAGCGGAACAGGAGCCAGCGACCATACAAGCTTTTACAATATGGGAATTCCGGTATTGCATTATTTTACTGGTACACATGCCGATTATCACAAACCATCTGACAAATGGGAACTAATAAATTTTAATGGTATGCTTGTAATTTTAAAACATATTTATGCATTAATTGGTAAACTTGATAAACAACCCAAACTAGCATTTACCAAAACAAAAGAAGTGCATAGCGGTAATGCTTCGCCATTTAAAGTTACCCTTGGCATAATGCCCGATTATTTGTACGAAGGCAAAGGCGTAAAATTAGATGGTACAACACCAGGAAAACCTGCTGCTAATGCTGGTTTAGAGAAAGGTGATATTATTTTAAAAATTGGAGAAATTGAAATTGCCGATATGGAAACCTATATGCAAAGTTTAAGTAAATTAGATAAAGGCCAAAAAGTTAAATTATTATATATTCGTGGAAATAAACAACTTGAAACCGAAGTTCAGTTTTAAAATTAGCAAAACATGAAAATAAGGATTAAAGGAAACAGTGTTAGATTAAGGCTTACCAAACCCGAGGTTGATACATTTAAGCAAACAGGTGTTGTTGCCAAAGCTATTAATTTTGGTTCAACCCAAATGCATTACAAATTGCAGGTTACCAATAGCAACGAACAACTTACAGCCGATTATAATAATAATACCATAACTGTTTACATGCCCGAGAACCTAAGACATGATTGGACAACAACCGAATGGGTAGGCTATGATGCCAATATGCCATTACCAAATGGAGAAAGTTTGTTTATTTTAGTTGAAAAGGATTTTAAATGCCTGGATGACACTACCGAAGACCAAAGTGATATGTATGAAAATCCTTTGGCTCATTTACATAAATAACTGTTTATCCCGGAACCCTCGAAAGGTATTTGTCTAAATCTTTAATTTGACTAACAACCTGTTCGTTTTTTGAACCGCAACTTTTAGCCCTTCTGAAATACATTTTTGCGGTTTTAAAATCCATTCTATTCATGTAAACCTGCACCATGCCTAAGTTAGCCATAGCTTCGCTGTCTTTATCGTTAAAACCTTTTTGTATGGCTTCACGCAAATATTTTGCAGCTTCTTTGTAATTGCTTTTTTGCAGGGCCAACATACCCAATTGCAATTTGCTTGCACTTTCATTATCAACCATGCTTCCCGATGCTTTTGCACTTTTCTTAAGGTTTTCTTCGGCTGTTGCAAAGTCTTTATTCATCATAGCAAGGTTGCCTTTTAGTGCATAATAATTACTTCTTACCGGTTTAAATAATAATGCCGGAAACCAAATACTATCTAAAATTTTATTTACTTTCTCAAATTCACCGTTTTCCATTGGTTCTTGAACCAAACGTAAAGGCCCGATAAAAAAATGAGTAAAAATGGCAATAAAAGCTAGCAAATAAAAGGTAAAAGCACCCCAAAAATCACCAATGTTTGTAACCTGAATAATAATGCCAATAGCTATTGATAAAAGGCCAAGCCAAAAACGATATTGAATTAGTAAGTTATAAAATTTCATTTTTTACGATGTGTTTAAATCTCAAAATTTTGGCTGCAATTAACGGAAATTAAGCTCAAAATTAAAAATTACCATTAAACCAGTTCTTCTTCTTCATCCAATACTTCAAGCGGAAGTTCTTTTTCAATCCTAAGATTATCAATTATAAAATTTTGTCTTTCCTGTGTGTTTTTACCCATGTAATACTCAAGTAGTTTTTGGATATTCGATTCGTTTTGAAGCACTACAGGTTGTAGCCTCATTTCTTCGCCAATAAACTTTCCAAATTCATCGGGCGAAATTTCGCCTAAGCCTTTAAAACGTGTAATCTCTGGCTTACCTTTTAGTTGTGCAATGGCTTTTTGCTTTTCTTCTTCGCTGTAGCAGTAAATGGTTTTTTGTTTGTTTCTTACCCTAAAAAGCGGAGTTTCTAAAATATACACATGCCCGTTTTTTACCAAATCGGGGAAAAACTGCAAAAAGAAAGTAAGCATAAGCAGTCGTATGTGCATTCCGTCCACA
The DNA here is from genome assembly GCA_046296495.1 of Bacteroidia bacterium. Lineage (GTDB taxonomy): Bacteria > Bacteroidota > Bacteroidia > UKL13-3 > UKL13-3 > JBKBLB01. Next base: position 79,896 of record JBKBLB010000008.1, on the reverse strand, counting down.
TCGGCATCGGTAGCAATTACAATGCGGTTATAGCGCAAATCTTCAATACCTTCTTCTATGTTTAAAGCATGTTGCAACAGGTTAAACTCTTCGTTTTCGTAAACTACTTTTTTTGTTAATCCAAAACAGTTTAGCGGTTTACCCCTTAAACTAAACACAGCTTGAGTTTCTACATTTCTTGATTTTGTAATTGAGCCGCTTGCCGAGTCGCCTTCGGTAATAAACAAAGTAGTATCAAATTTGCGCTCGTCTTTGCCTTCGTTGTAATGAAACCTGCAATCTCTAAGTTTTTTATTGTGCAAATTGGCTTTTTTGGCGCGTTCGTTGGCTAGTTTTTTAATACCTGCCATTTCTTTTCGTTCGCGCTCGCTTTGCATAATTCTTTTTAGCAGGGCATCGGCTACATCGGGGTTTTTGTGCAAAAAGTCATCAAGTTCTTTCTTTAAAAAGTCGTTTACAAATTGCTTCACCGTTGGGCTATCAGTTGGTGCCATATTGGTTGAGCCCAATTTGGTTTTGGTTTGGCTTTCGAAAACTGGCTCCTGCACCCTAATGCTGATGGCTGCAACGATGCTGCTACGAATATCGCTCAGGTCGAAATCTTTTTTATAAAATTCTCTTACGGTTTTGGCATAAGCTTCTTTAAAAGCCGTTAAATGCGTTCCTCCTTGCGTTGTATGCTGTCCATTTACAAAACTGTAATATTCTTCACCATACTGATTACTATGCGAAACAGCCACTTCTATATCCTCGCCTTTTAGATGAATGATAGGATATCGAAGTTCTTCTTCGCTGGTTTTGCGTTTAAGCAAATCAAGCAATCCATCTTTCGAATAATATTTATTATCGTTAAACCAAATTACAAGACCTGAATTGAGGTAGCAGTAATTCCAAATTTGGTTTTCAATAAATTCGTTTATATATCGGTAATGTTTAAAAATACTGTCATCGGCTATAAAGGTTACGGCTGTTCCATTTGGCTCTTTTGTATCTTCTAGTTTGTATTCTTTAACAAGTTCTCCTTTTTCAAATTCGGCAGCTTTGGTTTTCCCGTCTCTAAACGATTGAACCCTAAAATAAGTGGATAATGCATTTACTGCTTTTGTACCAACTCCGTTTAAACCAACTGATTTTTTAAATGCAGCACTATCATACTTACCACCGGTATTCATTTTGGAAACAACTTCTACAACTTTGCCCAACGGAATACCTCGGCCGTAATCTCTCACAAACACCTTTCTGTCGGTAATTTTTATATCAATTTGTTTACCGTTTCCCATTACATACTCGTCTATCGAGTTATCAATTACCTCTTTAAGCAAAATGTAAATACCATCATCCATCGAGCTTCCATCGCCCAATTTGCCTATGTACATGCCCGGCCTTAACCTAATATGTTCACGCCAATCGAGCGATTTAATGCTACTTTCGTCATATTTAACCTGTTCGTTCATACTTTTTTGCTTTTTTAAATCGTGTAAAATTAGCTTTATATGGTTATTTTAAATTGCATACTTTTACACAGCAATGTGCATAGTTTTTCAAATCAATTAACAACATGGAAGAAATAATATTTGAGGATTTTTTAAAAATAGAATTAAGAACCGGAACGATAATTAAGGCTCAGGTTTTTGAAGGTGCAAAAAAGCCTGCTTATCAAATTTGGGTTAATTTTGGTTCAACCATAGGTGTAAAAAAAAGTAGTGCACAAGTAACACATTTATACAAACCTGAAGAATTAATTGGAAAGCAAATTATAGGTGTAATAAACTTTAAGCCTAAACAAATAGGAAGCTTTATGAGTGAATTTTTGCTTACAGGTTTTGAAAACGATGAAGGCAAAATTGTACTTGCTGTACCCGATAAGCCTGTGCCAAATGGCAAAAAACTTATTTAAAACCTTTCGAACATAGAGAAGAAAAAGTTTGCTTCTCTTATTGCATTTTCATCGCTATCGCTTCCGTGTATGGCATTGGCATCAATGCTTTTTGCATAAAGATTTCTAATGGTTCCCGGTTCGGCTTTTTGCGGGTCGGTTGCGCCAATTAATGTTCTAAAATCGGCAACGGCATTTTCTTTTTCAAGAACAGCCGCTACAATGGGGCCGCTTGTCATAAACTTTACAAGATCGTTAAAAAAAGGGCGCTCGCGGTGAATATCGTAAAAAAGGCCTGCAAATTTTTCGTCAAGTTGGGTTAATTTCAATGCTTTTATGCTAAAGCCCGCTTCTATTATATGGTTGATGATTTTACCGGTATGTCCGTTAGCCACTGCATCGGGCTTAATCATGGTGAAAGTGATGTTACTCATGTATTTTATTTAATAAGGGCTGCAAAGGTAATGAGTTATATGTAAAACAAATATTAAAGTTTAATAAATTTTTCGATAAAAATTTATTTCATAAACCTTAAAATCAGCAACTCTAAAATAAGAAATACAACTGAAAGCACTAAAGCCAAAAACCAGTAATTGCTTCCTTTTTCAGCTTTAGTAAGTTTGTTGTTATGTATTTCAATATTTTCTCCAATATTCTCAATGTTATTATTTATTGTTTTTGGAGTTTCAAAAATTATGTTGCTTTCGGTTCTTAAATAGTTTACTGCAATTTTATCAATTGTTTTATTACTACTTACCAAATCGTAAAAACCGGCTTTGGTTATGCTGTTATTGGTATTGGCATACCAAACAGAATTGCGAAGTTGCAAATTAGCCATAATACTGGTTTCATTATTTTTTATTTCAATTACAGGTTCTTTAATATCGGCATTTACAAGTATTTGATTGGTATTATTTATTGAATAATTGTTTATGGTTTTATTTGACGTTAGTAGAGGCATTTTAAGCATTATCGGCACAAATAAAGCGTGTTTATGAAAGTTACCGAAATCATCAACTAATGATGTGCCCAAAACAAAAACATTGCCTTTTTTTACACTGCTTTTTGTTAGCAATGCATGGCCGTTATTTAAAGTTAATATATTTGTTGTTTTGGAAGAAGTTGATTTATTTAATGGCAGGGTTACATTAAACACAGGCATGTCTGCATCTTTGGGTATGCTGCTGAATACATCACTTAATAGTGTTTCTTTGGTATTTATTTCGGCTACAGATAACTTGGTATTTAACGGTGAACCCATAGTTACACGACATAGGTTAGTTAAAAAATTAATGAGGCTAATTTCGTTTTTCCCGCTAATAACAAATAGTGTTCCGCCTTGTTCAACATATTTTTGTAATTCCCCTGCAAGTCCAGATGATAAATTTGTAGGTTCATGTAGAATAATAAGCGAGGCTTTGCCAAAGGTTGTATAATTAATATTTGTAATTTCCTGAACCGATAATTGATAAAAGTCATCAACCTGGTACACTTTTTTTATTGGCAAAGTATTGCCTGAGCCATTTATTAGCAAAACATTTACACTTGATGAGGGCTTTAATGTTAGAAAATACGAATCATCGAAAGTTATTGGAAAATCGGTTAATGAAACTTCTATTTGTTGAGTGTTGGTGTCATTTAAAACAATATTAAATTGTATACTTTCGTGTTTATTTGGTTCAATACTTATATTTTGTAATGCTTTTTGAATGCCGTTTACTTTTAATAAAACCGGTAAGTTTTCAATTTTGCCTGAACCAAAATTCTTTATTTTAGCTTCAATAATAATTGGTTTTTGGGTTTGAAAAAAAGGAGTAATAACAAAAGCTGTATCAATTGATATATTGTTGTTTATATTGGCTTTTAAAGGAATAAAATAATACTTTACAGCAGAGTCGAAATCAGTTGTTTTTGCGTTATTAAATCCCGTTTGAAAATCGCTTATGATGTAACTTGATTTTTGTGTATTAATGTATTGTTTTAGCAACTGTTGCTGCCTGCTTAATACTTCGCTTAATGTTTTAGTATTTGATGATATTTTAACTTCATCAATGAATTGATTAAATAGCTCTTTGCTAATTATATGTTGATGCTTACCTTCAAAATCGTTGGTAAGTAACATAAAATTAGTTGCCGGGTTTTGCAAATCGGCCAACTGGCGGGCTTTGTTTTTGGCAGTTTCGAGTAATTCTCCTGTTTCTCCGGTATTCAACATTGAGAAACTATTATCTATATAAACAGCTACAATTTTTTCGGCATACTTTGCATTTACATTGTTGGATGCTTTATATGGCTGAGCAAAAGCAATTACCAACAATGCCATAAATAACAAGCGGCACAACAAAACAAGCCATTTTTTAATATTTTGTTGTTTTTTGTTTACAGCAGTAGCAGCTGTAACCATTGCCGTATTGCTGAATAAAATTTTTTTATATCGCCTGAAGTTGAATAAATGAATGATAACGGGAATTGTTAGCAGGCTAAGTGCCCATAAAAACTGGGGGTAAACAAATTGCATCAATTGCAATTATAAAGAATTGTTTTTTAAAGAAAGAAAAGACAGGAATGTGTTTGTAAAACAAATATTTATATTAAACCAATGTACATTTTAAAAAAAATTAGCATAAAATTGATCTATTTCATGCAGGTTGTATAAAGAATATTATATTTAAATGAAGCTAATCATTAATGTTTACAAACTTTGCAATGCTTGTTTTATAGCATCTATTTTGGCTAATGCATCAGCCTTTTTCTGCAATTCTCGTTCTATTAACTCAGGTTTTGCATTGGCCATAAATTTTTCATTTTTCAACTTTTGTTCTACCGATTGTAAAAAACCTTGCTGATATGCCAAGTCTTTTTCTAATTTTTCTTTTTCGGCATTTATGTCAATATTTAGTTTATAATGAATAAAAAGTTCGTCAGTTCCTGAGGGAATAGCAATGGTTTGCTCTGGTTTTTCTTTTACAAAATCTATATTTCCAACAGCAGCCATTTTACAAATAATAAATGCATAAGCTTCATATTTTTCTGTTTTTTCTGTTTTAATGCTGATATTAAAAATCTCTTTTGGGCTAATTGATTTGCTATTTCTGAATTCACGAATTTTAACAATCAATTCCTGTGCAGCTTCTAAATCGGTTTTAACTGTTTCTGATTCAATAGTGGGGTAATTTGAAACACAAATGCTTTCTCTTGTTTTGCGTTCAGCCATATTTTGCCAAATTTCTTCGGTTATAAAGGGCATAAACGGGTGTAAAAGTTTCAGCAACTGCTCAAAAATTTTAATGGTTTTGGTATATGTGGTTTGGTTAATGGGTGAACCAAATGTCGGTTTTATCATTTCGAGGTACCAACTGCAAAAATCGTCCCATATTAGTTTGTAAATACCCATTAATACTTCACTTAGTTTGTATTCTGAGTACTTGTTTTCTAGCTCATAAAGGGCCTCATTCATTCTGTTTTGCATCCAATTAACGGCATTAGCATTGCTGCTTAATTCTTTGGATGAAAAAGTTTCGTCTGGTTTCACATCCCAGCCTTTTATTAGTCTAAATGCATTCCAAAGTTTGTTGCAAAAATTTCTACCTTGTTCTACAAGGCTTTCATCAAATAAAATATCATTTCCGGCAGGGCTGCACAGCAACATACCCATACGCACACCATCGGCTCCGTATTGTGCAATCAAATCAAGCGGATCGGGGCTATTGCCAAGCGATTTACTCATTTTTCTGCGTTGCTTATCGCGCACAATGCCGGTATAATAAACGTTTTTAAAAGGTTTTTCGCCTCGGTATTCGTAACCTGCCATTATCATTCGGGCAACCCAAAAAAACATAATTTCGGGTGCAGTTATTAAATCGTTGGTAGGGTAGTAGTATTTAATATCTTCATTTTCCGGGTTTTCAAATCCATCAAAAACACTTATGGGCCAAAGCCAACTGCTAAACCAGGTGTCAAGCACGTCTTCATCTTGCGTAATTTCATTTTCGTTTATTTGGTTCAAGCCAAAATTTACTTTAAATTGTTCAACGGCCTCAATGGCAGTTTTTGCAACAACAACATCTCCGTTTTTATTATACCAGGCTGGTATTCGTTGCCCCCACCACAACTGTCGACTGATGCACCAATCTTTAATGTTTTCTATCCAATGGCGGTAGGTGTTTTTTAAATTTTGCGGGTGAAACATTATTTCATCATTCATCACAGCATCAAGCACCTGAGGATTTTTTTGCAGGTATTTTTTCATATCTACCCACCATTGTAAGGTAAGGCGTGGTTCAATTACTGCTCCGGTTCGCTCGCTTGTACCAACCTGGCTTTTATAATCTTCTACCTTATGCAAATAACCGGCTTCTTCTAAATCAATTGCAATTTGTTTACGCACAGCAAAACGGTCTTTTCCAATGTACCTTTCATCCTGAGCCAATTGGTTCAAAAAGCCTTCTTCGGTTAAAATATCTATTACCGGCAGGTTGTGTTTTTTGCCCAGTTCATAATCGTTTTTATCGTGAGCGGGAGTAACTTTAAGGCATCCGGTTCCAAAAGTTATATCAACATATTCATCGGCAATAATGGGTATGGGCCTGTTTATAAAAGGTACAAGGGCTGTTTGCCCAATAAGGTGTTTGTAACGTTCATCAGTTGGGTTTACGCAAATGGCTGTATCGGCCAAAATGGTTTCGGGGCGAGTTGTGGCAATTATTACATATTGGTTTTCGGAATTTTCTATTTGGTATTTTATATAGTAAAGTTTTCCGTTTACTTCTTTATAAATAACTTCTTCATCGCTAAGTGCTGTTTTGCCTAGCGGGTCCCAGTTTACCATCCTTAGGTCTCGATAAACTAAACCTTTGTTATACAAATCAATAAAAACATCAATTACAGCTTCACTTAGCTTTGGCTCCATGGTAAAGCGAGTGCGCTTCCAGTCGCAGCTTGCTCCGAGTTTTTCTAATTGTTTTAAAATTATACCTCCATATTTTTCTTTCCATTCCCAGGCATATTTTAAAAATTCTTCTCTTGTTAAATCCGATTTTTTAATACCCTTTTCCCTAAGCATTTGCACCACTTTTGCTTCGGTTGCTATGCTTGCATGGTCGGTTCCCGGAACCCAGCATGCGTTTTTATTTTGCATGCGTGCTTTTCTAATCAATACATCCTGTATGGTATTGTTTAGCATGTGCCCCATGTGTAAAACACCTGTAACATTAGGTGGTGGAATAACTATGGTGTATGGTTCACGATTATCGGGTTTACTGCTAAAAAAGTCGTTTTGTATCCAATATTGATACCACTTTTCTTCAATACCTGCTGGGTTGTATTTTTTGTTAAGTTCGGTACTCATAAAATTAATGTGCAAACATATTTTAAAAATGGGCTTTTGAAAAATCAACCTTTAATTGGTTGCAAAACCTTTTTGGTTTTGAGTTGAGTTTTATTAATATATTAAACATTTACAATAAAGTAAATAAAAAAACCCGGCAGTGTTACTACCGGGCTTTAGCCTATGAAACAAATATGGGCTCTACCCCTAACCCATATCTAATTCAAATATAGAAACTTAAATTTCAAAAAATCAATAAATATTGTGCAAAATAGTTGCATGTCGTTGATTGTCATTATTTTAATTTTATGGTATTTGAATCCATTCTGTATGAACCTACACAACCTAATCCGCCTTTTACGTTGGTGTACATTTGAAAAGGCTCGCTAAATGGGTCATCGCCAATGTAATTAAGCCTTCTTATATGGTATTGGTAGTAATGTACATCGGTAGTAAGCAGGTATGTTTGTATTTTTTCAAAATATGGTTCATTATCTGAATAATCAGAGTAGTAATTATCACAATAAGAGTGCATTTGCTGTCCATCATTATTTTTATCGTTTAAAAGTTTATCGTTACACAAATCTGTTAAATCAGGAAAAAAGCTCTCTTTTCCGGTATTTACAACACGGTAATAATTAGCTTCGATTGGTATATCGCTCCACGTGGTTTTAATTCTTGCGGTTGGCTGGTTATCGGTTCTTGAACCTGATGGAATATATTCGTTTTTTTGAATGACTGCTTTTGATAAAGGTATGTTGGTTTTACCTTTAGCCGTATAATTTTTATAAACCGCAATAATTTCATACGTAAAACCGGGCTCAATTTTAAATAGACTTTGGTCTAAACGATATGTGTTGGTTGTATTATCGAAAGGTATGTTTTTAGAATTTCCATTCTCATCTACAATAGAAACATCTGCATTGCTAACAATAAGTGATTGATTTGATTGTGGATTGAAAATTGGATTTGTAATTGAAACACCAACTTCTATAATTGAAACTTCAGGAGATAAAAAGCTAAAAATTACCAATTGCGGTTCGGTTTTTGGTATTGGCACATTGGTAACAACACGCTCACACGCAGTAGCAATTAGTAAAATTAATATCAGTTTTATATTTTTCATCATGTTTTAAAATTTTACGCTGTAACTAATTGATGGTAAAAACGGGAACAGACTAACTTGCTTTAAAACACGATTTCCGGTAAAGTCATCGTATCCGATGTAGTAAAAATATGGATTGTAGCGGTTGTAAGCATTGTAAGCGCTAACTTCAAATGTTCTAATGGTTGTTTTTACATGTTTTACAAATTGAATTCCCACATCTAAACGATGATAGGGTGCCATTCTAAACATATTTCTATCGGTATAATGCGAAATGTAATTGCCAAAAAAACCTCCTCCCATGCCACCCAAATCAAGGCCACGGCCGGGGTTGTGTATAGGCGCAACATATTCAGCTATAGGTAAAGTTATGGCATTTCCGGTTCCGTAAACCCATGTAGCGCTAAATTTTATACCGCCTTCGTCTTGTGTAGCTTTTTTAATTTCGTAAATACCAACCACCGAAATATCGTGTCTGCGGTCGTATCGAGCCCAAAATTTACGACCAAAGTTTAATTCATCAAATTGTAATTGAGTCCAGCTAAGGGTATAACCAACCCAACCACTTAATTTGCCAATTTTTCGCTGAACCAAAAACTCAAATCCATAACTCCAACCACGGCCTGATGTAATTTGCTCTTCCCAACTGTTAGGGCGCGAATTGGTAAAGTCATCATCAATGCCTAAAAAACTGGCTCCCTCTTTGTAAGCAATAATATTTTGTGATTCTTTGTAATAACCTTCAATACTTACGCTTAAATTTTTATCAATAAAATCTTTTGTTATACCACCTGCAACCTGTTTGCTGTTTTGTGGCTTAAGGTTTTTGCTGCTTGGCACCCATAAATCGGTTGGTAAACCTGCACCAGTATTGCTTAGTAAATGCACAAATTGGTTCATTTCGGCATAGCTTCCCTTTACAGTATAATTGTTGTTTAACTTGTAGCTGCTGCTAAATCTGGGTTCAGGCAAATTATACTGGCGATCTTTTACAATAAAAGCGCTTAAACGTAAACCCGGGTTTAATGTTAATCTGCTCGATGCTCTTATTTCATCTTCAACATAAACACCACTTTCTATTGATGAGATTTTAGTAACCTGATTTGAAAATTCTCCTAAAAATTCATCCTTAATAACAAAAGCCGATGGTGTAAAAATATGATTGATAAATTGAACTCCGGCTCTTATATTATGGGTTAGGTTTGGTCTGTAATCAATATCGTGTTTTAAGGTATAATCTGTAATTCCCGAACTAAGTCGCATTGAAAATTTATTACCGGCATAAATGGAATTTTGATAAATGCCAAATAGAAAGTTGCTGAAAATTAAAGATGTGTTTGAAAACATTTTAGGGTTATGCACATGGTTAAACCTGGCAGTTGCCGTGGCATTTCCCCATTGTAAGCCTCCATCATTGCGGTTACTGGCATTTTGCCTAAATCCAAAATAAAACTTATCGCGACCAAAATATCCGCTTACATACAATCTGTTTTTGTCATCAAATTCGTAATTTGCTTTAGCATTTAAATCATAAAAATAATAGCCAAATGTGGTTTCTTGAGGCAATAAAGGTTTTAAAAGTAAATCAATATAAGTTCTGCGCCCCGAAACAATAAACGATGATTTATCTTTAACAATAGGTCCTTCCAACAATAATTTTGATGATATAAGACCAACTCCGGCTTCGCCTGCAATTTTTTGTTTATTGCCTTCCTTCATACTCATATCAATTACCGAAGAAAGCCTGCCTCCGTACCTAGCCGGAAAACCGCCTTTGGTAAGGGTTACATTTTTTAAAGCATCTCCATTAAATAAACTAAAAAATCCAAAAAGGTGAAAGGCATTGTAAACAATGGCATCATCAAGAATAATGAGGTTTTGGTCGGGCCCGCCACCTCGAACATAAATACCGCTGTTGCCTTCTCCGCCTTTTTGTACGCCAGGTAATAATTGTATTACCTTTAGTACATCTTTTTCGCCCAATAGGGCGGGTATGTCTTTTATTTGCTGAACCGGAATTTCAATAACACTCATTTGCACCTTATCGGCAAGTTTTTGGTATTGTTTTTCAGCCGATACAACAACTTCACTCAACTCGTTTATTTCATCTAAAAAAATATTCAATTCGGTTGATTCTGTATTCAGGTTCAACTTAAAAGCTTTTGGCTTAAAACCAACATAAGAAACTAGTATTTCTACGGTATCGAAAGGTAATGTTAGGCTATAAAAACCGTAATTATTTGTAATGGTTCCGTTTTTTAATTTAGGTACGGCAATACTTGCACCAATTAACAATTCTTTGCTGGCTGCATCTTTTACAAAACCACTAACCGTAAATGTTTTTTGCTGTGCTGTTGATAAAAATGAAAGGTGTAATAAAAAGTATAATATAACAACTTTTAAAACTCCCAATTTAAGCGATTTAGTATCCATCTCCATCAAGAATATTGCCTAAACCGCCTAAAATACCACCTTCTTCTTTTCGGCCACCGGGGGCTGCATAACGTAAAATACGGCTTGCAAGCCTGCTTATGGGTAAGCTTTGAATCCAAACTTTTCCGGGGCCTGTAAGAGTTGCAAAAAATACACCTTCTCCACCAAAAAGGGTATTTTTAATTCCTCCTATAAATTGTATATCGTAGTTAATATCTTTAGTAAAAGCAACAAGGCAACCTGTATCAATTTTAAGCATTTCTCCTGCTTGCAGTTCACGTTCCTCTACATGGCCCCCGGCATGTACAAATGCCAGTCCGTCTCCTTCTAATTTTTGCATTATAAAACCTTCTCCACCAAAAAGTCCAACGCCCAGTTTGCGCTGAAACTCAATGCCAACACTTACACCTTTTGCAGCACACAAAAACGCATCTTTTTGGCATACAACTTTTCCACCAAGTTCATATAAATCCATCGGTAAAGTTTTTCCCGGATAAGGCGAGGCAAATGTTACCTTTTTTTTGCCTTGAACCATATTTGTATAGGCAGTCATAAAAAGACTTTCTCCTGTAAGCAGGCGTTTTCCGGCCGACATTAGTTTTCCTAAAACACCCGAATTACGGTTACTGCCATCGCCAAAAATGGTTTGCATTTGTATACCATTGTCCATCATCATAAAACTGCCAGGCTCGGCAACTACGGTTTCGTTGGGGTCAAGTTCAATTTCTACGCATTGCATTTCTTGTCCAAAAATGCGGTAATCTATTTCGTGGTTGGTTTTCATTTTATTTAATTATTACGAAACGGCAAAAATATGCTTAGAGTATGAAATGAAATGATTAAATTTTGATTAACAAACACCAATCTTTCAATTATTTTATCTTTTTTTGAAACCGTAATGTATAATATTTTGGTATTTGGCGCAATAGGTACGCTTGGCAAAAGCCTTATTGACCATGCTTTAAATAATAAAAAAATTAAAACCGTACGTGCCTTAATTGGTAAAGATACCCGTAAATTAAAGAGTTTTAACCTTGAAAAAGCCGTTGTTGATTTTAACAACGAAAATGAAATAGCTCAAGCCATGCAAAATATTGATTATGTATTTTTATGCATGGGCAGTAATTACAGTAAAGACGAATATACTGACGATGAGCTTGATTACTTTTTACCATTAAAAATAGCAAAAATTGCAAAGCAAGCAGGTATAAAAAGCATAATAATGGTAAACACACCTTTTGCCGATGCTAGCAGCAATAATATTTACATCAAAAACAGAGGCTTATTGCAGCAAGCTATTATTGATTTAAAATTTTTTTCAACCTCAGTATTACAAGCAAACCATATTAAGAAAAGCAAAAGTGCCGATACTTTTTTAAGGGTAATTGGCAGCAATTTACTAAACCTTATTACTGCCGGAGAATGGCATAAAAGACGCGCAATAAATGTAAACTATGTTTCGCGAGCCATGATAAAAGCAGCCCTTAAAAATGCAGAGGGAGTTGAAATTTATTCTCCACATACAATTAAAGTAATGTAGTATGAGAACGGCATTGGTAATTGGCGCTACCGGACTGGTTGGTAAAGCTTTGGTTTATGAACTGCTAAAAAACAATGAGTATTTAAAAGTAATTATTCTTACTCGAAAAGATTTAGTAATAAAACACCACAAACTTGAACAGCATATAGTTGATTTTGACAACTTAGACGATTATAAAGAAGTAATAAAAGCCGATGATATTTTTTGTTGCATTGGAACAACTTCGGCTCAAACACCCGATAAAAATAAATATCGAAAAATTGAGATTGATTATCCAAAAAAAGTAGCCGAGTTGGGGTTGCAAAATCACGCAAACCAGTTATTTTATATATCGGCAATGGGTTCAAACATAAATTCACCCATTTTTTATTCTAAGCTAAAAGCTGAAGCCGAAAATGCATTAAGTGAATTAAATTTCAAATCAATTCATATTATAAAACCTGCATTGCTGCTTGGTGCAAGAAAACAACTTAGGGTTGGCGAAAAAATGGCTCAATACATTTTTAAAGTAATAAATCCTGTTTTTATTGGCCCCCTAAAACAATACAAAGCCATTACTGCCGAAACTGTGGCAAAAGCCATGATAAAAATAGCATTGCAAAACCTAAACGGCAAACATATTTGGCCAAACGACAAACTTTTTTCGGTTGTTGGAAAATAATCATTAAACATTAAAATTAATTTAATCAAATTCGCAATACAATTTGCAATTATGATTAATAAACTTCTTGTTGCCAACAGAGGCGAAATTGCCATTAGAATTTTAAGAGCCGCTGCCGAACTTGGCATAAAAACCGTTGCTGTTTACACGTTTGAAGACCGTTACAGCCTGCACCGTTACAAAGCCGATGAAAGTTACCAAATTGGCAACGAAACCGAGCCTCTTAAACCTTATCTTGATATAGAAGAAATTATAAATATTGCCAAAGCCGAGCATGTAGATGCCATTCACCCGGGTTATGGATTTTTAAGCGAGAATGCTCATTTTGCCATTCGTTGTAAAGAAGAAGGCATTATTTTTATTGGGCCTGAACCCCAAGTAATGCAAAACCTTGGCGATAAGGTAATGGCCAAGAAAGTTGCCATAGAAGCAGAAGTTCCGATAATTGAAGACAGCAAAAAAGATCTTTCAACCGTACAAATAGCAAAAGATGAGGCATTACAAATAGGCTTACCGGTAATGATTAAAGCTGCAGCCGGTGGTGGAGGGCGCGGTATGCGTGTGGTTAATGATATAGAAAATCTTGAAAAACTATACAACGAGGCCCGAAACGAAGCCAAAGTAGCCTTTGGCGATGACACCATTTTTTTAGAAAAATTTATTGAACAGCCAAGGCATATTGAAGTGCAGATAATGGGTGATAATTTCGGTAATATCATTCATTTGTTTGAACGCGATTGCTCTGTTCAAAGAAGGTTTCAAAAAGTAGTTGAAGTTGCTCCGGCACAAAGTATTGGTGTTCAAACCAAAGAAAAACTGTATAAATATGCCTTGGCAATAGCCAAAAAGGTAAATTACAATAATGTTGGAACAGTTGAGTTTTTGGTTGATAAAAACGAAAACATTTTTTTTATTGAAGTAAACCCTCGAATACAGGTAGAACACACCGTTACCGAAGAAATTACCGGAATTGATATTGTAAAATGCCAGATTTTAATTGCACAAAACTACAAACTAAGCGATGCTGAGATTGGCATTTCAAATCAGGATGCTGTAAGTATAAAAGGAGTTGCCATACAAGCACGCATAACAACCGAAGATCCTGCAAACGGTTTTAAACCCGACCATGGAACCATAATTGCCTACCGCAATGCCGGAGGGTTAGGCATTAGGCTCGATGAGGGAAATGCTTACCCCAATGCCCGTATTTCGCCTTTTTTCGATTCTTTACTTGTAAAAATTACAGCTAAAGGTTTAACATTAAACGAAGCTTCGGAACGATTGGTGCGCGTAATGCGCGAATTCAGGATTAGAGGAGTAAAAACCAATATCAGTTTTATCGAAAATGTGGTTACTCATCCTGTTTTTTTAAACAACCAAACACATGTGGGTTTTATTGATGCTCATCCCGAGTTGTTTAATTTTAGTCGCAGATTAGACCGAGGTACAAAAATTTTAAAATATCTGGCTGATGTAATTATTAATGGAAATGATGATGTAAAATGTATTGACCCTAATAAAACCTTTCAACAACCTCATATTCCGCCTTTTAATCGTTTTGAAGAATTTCCGAAAGGCACAAAAGACAAACTTAACCAGCTTGGCAGAACCGAATTTTGTGCTTGGCTAAAAAACGAAAAAGCCATACAATATACCGATACTACCATGCGCGATGCTCATCAAAGCCTTTTGGCAACAAGGGTACGCACCATAGATATGCTAAAAGTGGCTGAGTCTTATGCTAAAAACATTCCGCAAACTTTTTCGCTTGAAATGTGGGGAGGGGCAACATTTGATGTGGCTTTGCGCTTTTTGCACGAAGATCCCTGGCAACGTTTGCAATTGCTACGAACTGCCATGCCAAATATTCTTTTTCAGATGCTGTTGCGTGGAAGTAATGCCGTAGGTTACAAAGCTTACCCCGACAACCTGATAGAAAAATTTATTGAAGAAAGCTGGAAAAACGGTATTGATGTTTTTAGAATTTTTGATAGTTTGAATTGGGTAGAAAGTATGCGCGTAAGCATTAATGCCGTAAACAAATATACCAATGCTTTGGCCGAAGGTTGTATTTGCTACACCGGAGATTTTTTAGATAAAGAAAGAAACAAAAAATTTAACCTGCAATACTATATTGATTTAGCCAAACAAATTGAAGATGCAGGAGCACATATATTGTGTATAAAAGATATGGCAGGTTTGCTAAAACCCATACAGGCAGAAATTTTAATAATTGAACTTAAAAACGCTATAAATTTACCCATTCATCTGCATACACACGATACTGCCGGAATACAGGCGGCTACATATTTAAAAGCTATTGAAGCCGGAGTAGATGTAATTGATGTGGCCCTTGCCAGCATGAGCGGATTAACCTCTCAGCCAAATTACAACAGTATGGTTGCCATGATGCAAGGACACGAAAGAGAAAATAAAATAAACTTACCGTGTTTGAACCAATACAGCAATTATTGGGAAACTGTTAGGGAATATTATTATCCGTTTGAAAGCGAATTGAAAGCAGGTACTGCCGAAGTTTACGAACACGAAATTCCTGGAGGCCAGTACAGCAACCTGAAACCGCAGGCAAGAAGCCTTGGATTAGAAGATAAGTTTGAAACCATTAAAAAAAATTATCGCGATGTAAACCTACTTTTTGGAGATATTGTAAAAGTTACACCTTCATCAAAAGTGGTGGGCGATATGGCCCTGTTTATGACCAGCAATGGCTATACCATAAACGATATTGTGGAAAATGGCGAAAGCATCAGTTTTCCTGATAGTGTTATTGAACTTTTTAGAGGCGATTTGGGTCAAAACCCGGGTGGATTTCCGGAAAAAATAAGCCGTTTGGTTTTAAAAAACATAAAACCTTATACCGATGCTCCTAAAAAACACTTAGCGCCCATTGATTTTGAGAATGATTTTGAAGCATTTAAGCAAAAATTCGGCAAACATTACACCATGCTCGATTTTATTTCTTACTGCTTTTATCCAAAGGTGTTTGAAGAGTATGCCGTCTTTAAAGAAATGTACGATACGGTTTATTACCTGCCTACAACTGCATTTTTTTACGGTATAAAAAACAACGAAGAAATTTTGGTTGAATTAGGTCGTGGAAAAAACATTTTAATTCAGTTAAGAAACAAGGTAGATGAAGGCGAAGGACTGCATACCGTTTTTTTTAGATTAAACGGACAAACAAGAAATATTACCGTAAAAGATAAAAAGTTCATAAGTAACAAACAAACCCATAAAAAAGTAAGCAACAGCAACCAAATAGGTGCGCCTTTGCAAGGCAGGGTTAGTAAAATTTTGGTTCAGCCAAACCAAAACATAAAAAAGAATGAGCCGCTTTTTGCAATAGAAGCCATGAAAATGGAAAGCACGGTTTTATCTCCAAAAGATGGAATGATAAAAGAAGTTCTAATTAATGCCGGAACCTTAGTAGAGCAAGATGATGTGATAATTGAGTTTGATTAATTACACTTAAACTTCGCTTTTTATATATTGAAACCTATATTTTCGCGGCATGACAAATTTTGTTGAGGAGCTTACCTGGCGTGGAATGTTGCATGATATAATGCCCGGTACCGAAGAATTACTTAATCGAGAAAAAACCAAAGGTTATATTGGTTTTGATCCTACAGCCGATAGTTTACATGTTGGTCATTTAACTCAAATAATGGCTTTAATACATTTTCAGCATGCAGGCCATATACCTGTGGCTTTGGTTGGCGGTGCCACCGGAATGGTTGGCGACCCTAGCGGAAAAAGTGCCGAACGAAATTTATTAAATGAAGAAGAACTTAGATACAACGAATCTTGTATTAAAGCACAGCTTGAAAAGTTTTTAGACTTTAATGCCAAAGACAACAGCGCCATTATGGTAAATAATTACGATTGGTTTAAAAACTTTTCATTTTTAGATTTTATCAGAGATGTTGGTAAACATATTTCTGTAAATTATATGCTGGCCAAAGAAAGTGTAAAAAAACGCATAGAGGGCGAAACAGGTATGAGCTTTACCGAGTTTACCTATCAGTTGGTTCAAGGCTTCGATTTTTATTATTTGTGGAAAAATCATCAATGCAAATTACAAATGGGGGGCAGCGACCAATGGGGAAACATTGTTACCGGAACAGAGCTAATTAGAAGAAAAGATGGGGGAGAAGCTTTTGCACTTACTACGCAACTTATAAAAAAAGCCGATGGAACTAAGTTTGGTAAAACCGAAAGTGGTGCAGTGTGGCTTGATCCGAATAAAACATCGCCTTATAAATTTTATCAGTTTTGGTTAAATGCAAGTGATGACGATGCAGCTAATTGGATAAAAATTTTTACGTTACTAAATAAATCAGAGATTGAAGATTTAATTAATCAACACCAAGCTGCTCCGCATAACCGCATTTTGCAAAAAGCATTAGCCGCAGATATTACTACCAGGGTTCATGGCACAGATGCATTAATTACAGCCATAGAAGCAAGCAACATTTTATTTGGCAATACAACCGCAAAAGCATTTGAAGCTCTTGATGAAATTACTTTTCTTGATGTTTTTGATGGAGTTCCCCAATTTAATATATCTAAAAGTGATTTATCTAACGGCTTAAATATTGTTGACTTTCTTGCAGAAAAAACAACAGTTTTTGCTAGTAAAGGCGAATGCCGGAAAATGCTTACAGGTGGTGGAGTTGCCATTAATAAAGAAAAAATATCTGATGTAAATTTTATGGTTGGATCAACTAACCTAATTAATAATAAATACATTATTGCCCAAAAAGGCAAAAAAAATTTTTACCTGATAATTGCATCGTAAATGAATATATATAGTATAAATACAGGCCATTTTAAACTTGATGGCGGAGCCATGTTTGGTGTGGTGCCCAAAACCATTTGGAATAATTTAAATAAAGCAGATGAGAATAATATGATTAGTTTGGCCATGCGTTGCCTGTTAATTGAACACAATGGAAGGTTAATATTAATTGACAACGGTATTGGTAATAAACAAGATGCAAAGTTTTTTGGTTATTACTATTTACATGGAGACGATTCGCTTGAAAAATCATTGAATAAATATGGCTTTACAAAAAATGATATAACAGATTGCTTACTAACACATTTGCATTTTGATCATTGTGGCGGCAGCATTGAATGGAACAATGATAAAACTGCTTTTGAACCTGCGTTTAAAAATGCAGTTTATTGGGTTGGCGAAGATCAATGGTTTGAGGCGCTAAGTCCAAACGCAAGAGAAAAGGCAAGTTTTTTAAAAGAAAATATTTTGCCCATTCAAGAAAGCGGCCATTTAAAACTTGTAAAAAAAGGTGAAAATTTAAATGCCGAAATTGATTTATTGTTTACAAAAGGTCATTCCAACGGCATGATGCATCCAGTTGTAAAGTATAAAAATACTTATATTATTTATTTGGCTGATGTAATTCCAACAATGGCTCATATTCCCATTCCATACGTAATGGGCTATGATGTAAGGGCTCTTGATACCATGAATGAAAAATCGGATATATTAAATATGGCAGCAGATAATAATTATGTGTTATTTTTTGAGCACGACCCAGTAAATGAATGCTGTACTGTAAAACAAACCGAAAAAGGCATTAGGCCTGATAATATTTTTAAATTAAGTGAAATTTAATGCTATACATTAAACTAACGGCTTTGTGGTTGCTGTTTTATTTTTTGCATAGTTTGTTTGCTGCAAATTTTATTAAAGATTATATAAAATCAGTATATACAAGTTTATATAGGTATTATCGCTTGCTGTATAATATATTTAATATTGCCTTATTTTCAATTATCTGGTTATTTCAAAAGAAAAGCATACCACAATATATTTTTCATAAAAGCAATTTGCTTGTTTATTTTGGTTTTGCTTTGGTTTTAGTTGGTTTGGTTATTATGGCTTGGGCAATAAAAAACTACAACATTAAAGAGTTTATTGGAACCGCTTATTTAAAAGATAATTCTTTACCAAATGAATTAAACCTTCAAACTTTTGGACTAAATAAATATGTAAGGCATCCAATTTACTTTGCAACCATTATTTTTTTAACTGGCTATTTGTTGTATAAACCAAACGAATTATCCTTAATTTTTGTATGTTGTTCTTTTGTATATATTATTATTGGTTCAAAACTAGAAGAAAGAAAACTAACCGAACAATTTGGTAATGCCTACGTTGAATACAAAAAAAAAACCAAAATGTTATTGCCTTTTATTTATTGAATATTCTTTTTCTTTTTGTCTTTTTCTCTTTGCTTTTCGGCTTTTTTAGCGCTTGAACCAAATACAGACACATTTACATAGCGGGCAGGATATGTTTCGATATCGTTTAGCAGCGATTGCAGATTTTGAGCAGAAAGGTTAAGGTTGTTATACAACGATGAATCTTTTGCTAACATTCCAAGTGTACCTTCACCTTTATTAATTCCTGATAGCAGGGTATTTAGTTGGTTTGATGCAATTTTTAGCGACTCAACAGTTTCTTTTAGTGGTGCTTGTTTTAAACTATCGGTTATAAGTTTAACGTTTTCAACAGTTTTGGTAAGATTGCCCGAACTGTTTTTTAAATCGGCAGCAACTGTTTCAAAATTATCAATTGCTTTATTTATTCCGGGTGATTCTTTTGATATAAAAGTGTTTAATTGTGCCGAAGTTGATTTAAGGTTATGCAAAATATGGCTTAAATCATCAATGCCCGAGCTTATTTGCTGTCTACCACCGTTTACAAGTATATTATTTACTTCGTTTAATAATTTATCTATACTCATCAATACCCTTTCGCTTTTATCTTTTATTGGCATTAAAAAATCTTCTTCATCAATACCTTTCAGGGTATCGCCCTCAGAAAGTAAAAATTCAAGGTCAGGTATATCAAGTTTTATGGCTTTGCTGCCAAGTAAATCCATATTTACAATAACAGCCGATGTACTTTTTGAAACCTTAATTTTTCCGTCAATACTAAGCGTTCCTAATATTCGGTTTTTATTATCGTCTTTTAGCAATGAGAACTTTTCTACCTGACCCACTTTTAATCCTTTGTAATAAATTGGTGTAGATTTTACAACACCCTCTACACTATTAAAAACCACATAATATTCTTTAACATCAGAAAAGAATTTTTTACCTCTTAAAAAGTTGTAACCTAAATACAAAGTTGTTAATGCAACTATTGTAAATAGTCCAATCTTGGTTTCGCGTTCTAATTTCATTTATCATCGCAAATAAAACATTTTAAAAATTAATTTTGAATTCGCTTAGTTAAAGCAATGCTTTTGCCAGTTAAGTATTAATTGAATAATTTATTTAAAGGTATTTTTTGTTAATTTAATTGGTTATTAATTGGTGCCGCCTTCAACTGCTCGTTTATACTCTAAAATAGCAGTTGAGATATTTTGTGCTATTTGATTAACTCCATCTTCGCTGTTTAAATAGTCGTTCTCTTTTTTATTACTTAAAAAACCTACTTCAATAAGCACACTAGGCATTTTGGTTTGCCACAAAACCATAAAGCCGGCCTGTTTTACTCCACGGCTGCTTATATTTTGGTTTTTAGCAAAGTTGTTTTCAATTTTAGCTGCCAGTTTTAGGCTATGTTCAATATATGCATTTTGAAAAAGTGTAAAATAAATATGCGATTCAGGTGAATTTGGGTCAAATCCTCCATAAGTTTCCTGATAATTATCTTCTAATGTTATTACTTGATTTTCTCTTTTTGCAACCTCTAAGTTGCCATCGCTTTTATGCAAACCCATTGTATAAGTTTCGCTGCCAGCTACAATGGGGTTTTTACTGCTGTTGCAATGAATACTTATAAATAAATCGGCATTGTTTTTATTGGCAATTCCTGCTCTTTCATATAAACCAACGAATTTGTCTGTTTTTCGGGTATAAACAATTCTTACTTCTGGCATTTTTTGTTCAATTTTTTTACCCAGTGCAAGTGCAATTTTTAATGTTACATCTTTTTCTTTTACTCCAAAATATTGTGCTCCGGGGTCGTGTCCGCCATGTCCGGCATCAATTACAATGGTTTGAATAATAGTTTTAAAAGTTGGATTTTTGGCTTTAAATGAGCACAGTAGAAAGCAAATAACCCAAAAAAGGTAATTGGGCATGGTTTTTATGTATTTCGCCATGTAAATTACTTTAATTAGTTTTGCCTGCATTGTTTTCAAAAATCAAATTTTATTTATTTTTTATATTGTTTGAATCCAAACAACTCGTTTCCATATTTTTATTTATTTGGTTGGTTGTTTTTTCGGTTCAATTGGTTGCTCAAAATAATAAATCAAATTTTTCTGATTCGGTTCAAAATAATGCAATTCAAATAAATTTAAAAAACATAAATAACACACAATCAACAAACATTGACTTAAATAGTAGCCAATTAAATAAAAATAACAACATTCCAGATACTATATCAGCCGATAGCAACTACCTGCCTCGTACTTCTTCTGCCATCAAATCAGTTGTCAAATACTTTGCCAAAGACTCTATTGTTTACAACGAAAAAAATAAACAAGCCATTTTGTATGGGAATGCAAAAGTTGATTATGAAGACTTAAACATTACATCGGAGTTTATTATTATAGACATTGCTAACAATACAGTACATAGTAAGGGTAGGGTAGATTCGAATGGCAATTTTGTAAATACCCCGGTATTTAAACAAGGCAAAGATGAATATAAAGCCAAAGAAATTTCATACAACTACGTAACCAAGCGAGGATTTTTAAAAGAATTAAAAACACAAGAAGGCGAAGGCTTTATTAAATCGGCAAAGGTAAAACGCGATGAAGAAGGAAACCTTTACAACCGTTACGCTTATTACACCACCTGCGATGCAGATGAACCTCATTTTTACATTTTGGCCGATAAAATAAAAATTATTCCCGGTAAAAAAGCCATTACAGGTCCTGCCATTATGCTTATAGAAGGCGTTCCCACTCCACTGGCTGTGCCTTTTGCATTTTTCCCATTAAAACGGGGTCAGCAAAGTGGTTTAATTATTCCCGTTTACGGTTTTTCTCCAGGTAGAGGTTATTTTTTAAGCAATGGTGGTTATTACCTTGGCCTTGGCGATCATGCCGACTTGAGCTTAACTGGTGATATTTTTACAAATTTAAGCTGGGCTTTGGCTGCTCGCACAAATTATAATTACCGGTATAGATTTAATGGTAATTTTAATTTTAATTATGCACTCAATAAGCAAGGCGGTTTGCCTGACGACCCAACTTATAACCAATTTAAAACCTTTCAACTCGATTGGAACCATAGAATGGATGGTAAAGCAAGGCCTGGAACCAATTTTGGCGCAAATGTTCGTTTGGCAGGTAACAGGGCTTTGGCTTTCAATAACTTCAATATAAATCAAAACATCAATAACCAATTAAATTCAAGTATAACTTTTAGCAAATCTTTTAGTAAAGGAAAATACAACCTGTCGGCAAATGCAAGGGCATCACAAAATACTCAAACCCGCGACTTGTTTATACAATTACCAGACGTTACTTTTACCATGCCATCGTTTCAGCCTTTTAAATCAAGAGCAAAACCAACAGCCGAAAAATGGTTCGAAAAAATAAGCGTTAATTACACAGGCCTTTTTCAAAACAATATCAATACAAAAGATTCGCTACTGTTAAGGCCTCGAAGCGGTAGCGACTTTAGAAAATTTACCGACAGCACTTTTCGTTATGGGTTCAGGCACGATATACCTATACAAACTTCGTTTAACCTGTTAAAATTTTATACAGTTTCGTTTGGGGCAAATTATAACGAAACTTGGACATTTAATACCATTCGCAGAACATTTAACACCAATACCAAACGAGAAGAAATAAACCGAGTAAACGAATTTGCCAGAGGCAACCAATACAACTTTCGCACCGGTATTACCACTCGATATTACGGTTTGGTAAATTTTAGAAAAAGCAGGGTGGCGGCTGTAAGGCATGTATTGAACCCCAATTTAGATTTTACTTACGTACCCGATTTTAGTAAAACGAGCTATGGTTTTTACCGCGATGTGCAAGTAGATACACTCGGAAGAACACGCAAATACAGCATTTTTGAGCAATCACTTTTTGGTGGTCCTGGTGTTGGCAGGCAAGGTAACATAGGTTTTGGTGCCGATAACAATTTTGAAATGAAATGGCGCAAAAAAGATTCGGCAAATACGCTTGAAAAAATTAAACTTATTGAAAGTTTAAGGCTTTTTACCTCATACAATATTTTTGCCGATAGCCTTAACCTTGCACCCATAAGCATTAGCGGATTAACAACTTTATTTAAAGCTATTTCAATAAATGGTAATGCAACGGTTGACCCATACTACAACCAGGTTGTAGAAACAGGTTTTGGCAAACAAATTATCAGGCGAAATCAATATTATCTCTCTAAGGAAGGTTCGCTTGGTAAATTAACCAATGCCTCAATGGGTTTAAACTGGTCAATAAATCAGGCAACTTTCGAAAATAAAGAAGCCAAAGAACAAAGAAAAAAACGTATGCTAAAAAATGGTTTTGAACCCATTGATGTTTCATGGAGTTTAAATATTAATTATACACTTGCATACGATTATCGAAATAAGCTTTTAAATACCGGAAGTAAATCGTTTAATCAAACTTTAAGCTTTAGCGGTAGCTTTAATCCAACAAAAAATTGGTTTATTAACTACAATTCGGGTTACGATTTTGTTGCCAACAAAATATCTCACTTAGGTATTGATTTAAGGCGCGATTTGCATTGCTGGCAATTTACTTTTAACTGGACTCCGCTTTCTGCCTTTGGTGTAAAATATTTTTTCTTTCAAATCAATGTTAAATCAAGTGTGTTGCAAGATCTTAAAATTCCAAAACGCAGAAGCTGGTTCGATTAATAACTACTTTTTAGGTTCAAGGCAAAACTTTTTTACTATTTAATGTATTGTTAATATATTGTTGAACCAAAATATGATAATTGCAAACACAAAAAAATAAAATAAATATATAATATGAATATGTTAGTAGGAAAAAAAGCTCCCCATTTTAGTGCCGATGCCGTTGTAAACGGTGGCGAATTTGAAGAAGGTTTCAGCCTTAGCCAATACGAAGGAAAAAAACACGTTGTGTTTTTCTTTTATCCCTTAGATTTCACTTTTGTTTGTCCAACCGAAATTTTAGCATTTCAGGAAAAACTTGAAGAGTTTGAAAAACGTAATGTTGCTGTTGTTGGTTGTAGTATTGACAGTAAATTTAGCCATTGGGCATGGCTTAATACGCCAAAAGACCGTGGAGGCATACAAGGTGTTACATACCCCCTTGTTGCCGATGTAAATAAAACCATAGCCGAAAACTATGGGGTACTTGCCGGTTATTACGAAAATGATGACGAAGGAAATTTGGTTTGGGTTGGCAATCAAGGTGAAAATGCAGTAGCATACCGTGGTTTGTTTTTAATTGATAAAAATGGAATTGTTCGCCACCAGGTTGTAAACGATTTACCTTTAGGTCGCAGCATTGATGAAGCTATTAGAATTGTTGATGCTTTGCAATACTTTGAAGAAAAAGGCGAAGTATGTCCTGCCAACTGGGAACAAGGCAAAGAAGGCATGCAAGCCAATGCCGAAGGTGTTGCCAAATATTTAAGCAGTCACTAAAATATTTATAATTCATCTGTTAAAGCACCGAAACAAGAATTGTTTCGGTGCTTTTTGTTTTAAAGGCTGTAACAAAAAACCATTCATCAAAAAAACTTTCATTAGGCGTATTTTTTAATTATTTAGCGAATTAAAATATGAGAAAAATAAGTTTATTCTTTATTGTTTTTGCAGTAAATACTGCATTTGCCGTAGCGCAACAGTTTACTACCATTACACATACATCGCCCGATGGTAAATACACTTACACAACTGTAAGTAACGACCCATTGCAGGTTAGAACCTACAAGCTTAAAAACGGACTTACGGTAATGCTTAGTGTTAACAAAAAAGACCCTCGCATACAAACCATGATTGCCGTAAATGCTGGAAGTAAAAACGACCCATCTGATAATACCGGTTTGGCTCATTATTTGGAACACATGCTTTTTAAGGGAACTGATAAATTTGGTTCAAAAGACTGGCAAAACGAGAAAAAATACCTAGAAATAATTGACGGGCTTTATGAACAATACAACAGCACCAAAGATGAAGTCGCTCGCAAAAAAATTTACAGAGAAATTGATAGTATGAGCGCTATTGCAAGTAAATATGCCATTGCAAACGAGTACGATAAAATGTTGCAAGGTATTGGAGCTCAGGGAACAAACGCTTTTACAAGTCTTGAGCAAACTGTTTACATTAATGATATTCCGCAAAATGGCGTTGAAAAATGGTTGATGGTTGAAGCCGAAAGATTCAGGAATCCGATTTTGAGGTTATTTCATACAGAATTGGAAGCTGTTTACGAAGAAAAAAATATTTCACTTGATAACGATGGTAGAAAAATTTACGAAGCAGTGTTAGCCGGGTTATTTAAAAACCACACTTATGGAACACAAACAACCATTGGTACCGTTGAGCATTTAAAAAATCCATCACTCATAAAAATAAGAAATTATTACAATACTTATTATGTGCCAAATAATATGGCCATCATCATGTCGGGCGATTTGGACCCGGATCAAACCATAAAATTAATTGATGAACATTTTGGTTACATGCAGCCAAAGCATGTACCACAGTTTACGTTTATGCCCGAAAAACCAAGAATTTCTCCTGAAATAATAAATGTTTATGGCCCTGATGCTGAAAATTTACTGATAGGTTTTAGATTTCCCGGGGCAGGCACCAAAGAGGCCAGGTTGTTAACGGTGGTTGATATGCTTCTTTCAAACAGCAAGGCCGGCTTAATTGATTTGAACCTTACCAAAAAACAAGCTGTTTTAAGCGCAGGCAGTATGACCTGGATTAATAAAGATTATAGCATGATGTTTTTAACCGGCAGAAACAAAAAAAATCAATCGCTTGAACAGGTTAAAGATTTATTGATTGGTCAGTTAGATAAAATTAAAAAAGGAGATTTTAGCGAAAGCACCCTAAAAGCTATTATAGCAAATTTAAAAGTAGAAAAAATAAAAGAACAGGAAAGCAATCAGGGTCGTGCTTATGCAATGCTCGAAAGCTTTAACCATGGTCGAAATTGGGTTGATGCGGCTGCAGATTTAGACGAAATGGCCAAGTTTACCAAAAACGATGTAATGGCTTTTGCTAAGCAATACTTTACAAACGATTATGTAATTGTATATAAACGAACCGGTGAAGATAAAAACATTCAAAAAATTGAAAAACCAGAAATCACTCCTGTTGATGTGAACCGAGAAGATGTTTCGCCATTTGTGCAGAAAATAAACAGTATGAAAGTACCTCCGATACAGCCCCGATTTATAAATTTTGAAAAAGAAATTACTCTAACAACTCTTGGTAATGTACCGGTTTACTATATAAAAAATACTAATAATGCTTTATTTAGCCTTTACTATGTGCTTGATATGGGCAAGTTCAACGATTTAAAATTGCCAATTGCGGTAAACCTGTTGCAATTTTTAGGAACAGACAAGTACACGCCCGAGCAAATTAGCATGGAGTTTTTTAACCTTGCTTGCGATTATGGCGTAAACGTTGGCAATGAGCAGGTATATGTTTATTTAAGCGGATTAACGGAAAATTTTGATAAAGCTTTGCAGTTGTTTGAACACTTGCTTTTAAATGCCAAACCCGATCAGAATGCATTAAACAGTTTGGTTGAGCGCACATTAAAATCAAGGGCAGACAGTAAGAAAAATAAGGGCGTAATATTTTGGCAGGCTTTACAAAATTATGCAGCTTTCGGTTCAAAAAACCCTTTTACGCATAACCTTACAGAGGCTGAACTTAAAGCACTAAAAGCTGATGATTTGGTAAATAATTACATTAAAAAACTAACATCTTACAAGCATAAAATTTGGTATTATGGACCAGAAGAATTGCCAAAAGTGAATGAAGTTGTAAAAAAATGGCACAAAACTCCGTCTAATCTTTTAGATTACCCTAAAGCCATAGATTTTATAAGGGTTAATACTGATAAAAACAAAGTAATATTTGTAAAATATGATATGGTTCAGGCAGAAGTAATGTGGTTATATAAATCACTTGCTGAGTATAACCCTGAAATTTCTACTGTAGTAACCATGTTTAATGAATACTTTGGCGGAGGAATGAGTAGTATTGTTTTTCAAACCATACGTGAAAGCAAAGCCCTTGCATACAGTACAAACAGTACTTTTATTTCGCCAAGCAAAAAGAACGAACCATACTATATGCGGGCTTATGTAGGCACACAAGCCGATAAATTGTTTGAAGCTGTTCCTGCCATGAATGAACTGCTAAATAATTTACCAAAAGCAGATAATATGTTTGAAGATGCAAAAAGCAGTCTTGCAAACAGCATTGAGACACAAAGACTAAACGGTATGGAAATAATTTTTGAATATGAAAGATTAAAAAAACTTGGCTTAAACCAATCTGTTAACGAGAGAATTTACAACGAATTACCTTCATTAAAATTTAATCAAATTGAAGCATTTCATGCAAAATATATTAAAGGTAAACCTTTTACCTATTGTATTATGGGTTCTGACAAAAGAATTGATATAAACAATCTTAAAAAATTTGGCGAAGTAACTGAGGTTTCGTTAGAAGAATTGTTTGGATATTAAAAAAAAATGGGTTAAGAATTTTTTTCTTAACCCATTTATATTGATTCATTTAATAATTTAAGCCGGTTTTCTTTTTCGGCATACTCCATAAAATCCTGCTGCTGCCAATAAAGCTAAAATTCCACCATCTATTGGTACATCAGGGTCTCCGGGATTACCGGGAGTAAGTTCAGGCTTTTGGTCTCTTAATCTTGGCGGCTGTTTGGGTGTAATATCCATGAAAGTATTTCCAAAGCCTATAACACCATTTGCATTACCGTTATTTTGTTGTATAGTAACATTTCCATCTGTTCCGTTACCACCACCAAATGAAAAGTTTTGCCTGTTAAAATTCCTGCCTAAATTTTGTTCTTCGCTCCAATTGTAATTATAGTTCTGCTGAGTTGAATTGTTAAAAAATTCATAGTTACGTCTGTTTTCAATTCGGTAATCAAAGCCGGGGCTTTCGTTGTAATTTTTATAATTACTTTCAAACCTTGGCCTATCCATATCATTAAAAAAGCCAGAAGTGTTTTCTTCTTCATAATATTCTTCTCTTTCTTCGTCATCACCAAACAGGTTATTAAGCCAACTCTGGCCATTGGTTTGGCTCAAACCAAATGTTGTAACAAAAAGCATTGATAAAATCAGGCTTTTTAAATTAATATTTGAATTTATTGTTTTCATGATTTTTTCTCCTAAAGTTAATTGCCTGATTAATATTTTACAATTTTTGTTGAACCAATTTTACCGTTCTCAGAGGTTAATTCAATTAAGTAAACTCCTGCTTTATGCTCGCTTAAATCAATTGGAATGTTAAGTGCTTGCTTTGTGTTTTGCATATTGCTTTGATGGCTTAGCACTTTTACACCTGTTGCATTGTAAACTTCTACAGTTAGGCTGTTAGCTTGTACTGGTTTATTACTGCTAATATTAAACACCCCATTGTTTGGATTTGGATAGGCATGAAGTTTTAACTTATCGTTTAACGATGTTTTTAAACTTGTAATTTCACCGTGATAATTTTCAAAAACAATTTGGAATCGGTTTTTACCACTCGATTCAGGATTTGATGATACAGTAAATTCTTCAACATGGTTTTCGAAAATTAACTTTCTTGTATTTAAGAAATTATCAATCAAATACACTTCATAGAGTTGGTTTAGGTTTTCAAGGCTAATATTCAATTTATAGTTTCCTGACCTTGGAACCTCAAAACCTAAATTTACCACTTTATCTGAGTATGGTTGAACCGGAGCTATGCCATTAATACAAAGGTTAATTGATGTTTTATTTCTAATGTTATAATTAAACCAACTGTATAAATTAAGCAAACTTGGATTCATGAATTTTTCCGCATCAAAGTCAGATTCAAAAATGTCTTTTCGTTTACTATCTATTACAATTTTGTGTTCATCAAAATTTCCAGCATCATCTATTAAACTCATAGTAACCAGTCCATCAATATTACGTTTTAATAGCAAAGTACCTGGTTCGGTTGATGTTTTAACAGCTTCTGTAACAGCAAGTACCGGTGAACTGGCATTGGCTTTTACTAAAAATGCCATACCTGACGGAATTATAGGACCTCCTCCATTTACACCTATTGTACCGTTCCAACTGGCAAAATTTGCACTAATCGGATTAAATTGATAGTACGTATTATCAATATTTGTTCTTGTCCATCCGCTGTTATCCCAATTAATGTTGCTTGGATAAGGATTTCCAACTAAATTCCATCCTTCGCCATTGCTTGCATTAAAAGTAACACCAAAAGAAGAGAAGTTGCCTGTAACTACTGTACCGGTTGCACTTAGTGTAACAGCCGAGTGGCTTGGCAATGTTCCATCGAGTAGTGAACAGCCAATGGTTCTGTTACCCCTCGACCATACATTGTAACCAACACCGGCAGTTAAATTAGTAGAGTTGGTATTTGGAATACTTTGCCAACCGTCAGTAAAATTAACAGCGCTTGTTGCAACCGACTCATTAAAAGTAACAATACTTGGATTGTTAAATGTAGAAGCATCAAAACCGTTGCTATGAGATGTTAGGGTAGGGCATGCTGTTCCACCGGTACCTGATCCGGTTATATGTATTTGTTGTTGCCAACTGCTAGCAAAAGTAGGCCCTGCTGAAAATGGTGCAGCCAAATATCTCCAGCGTCTGTTTCCACCAGTTGCTGCTACATATCTTTGTACCGTAACATTACCTGTTAAATAACTTCCGCTGCCTTGTTCTATTTTAGCAGTGCCTGTTGCATTTGAAACCAAAGTTAAAAATCCTCCTGTTGCTAAAGTACCCGCAGTTGGTGTAACAACACCTGTTACCTGCAATTCATTACCAAGTGTAATGGTTTGACTTGCTCGATTGTAAACCAAATTATTTAAACGATTTGTAGTTCCGGGCGTAGTTTGATCGAAGAATAGGGTACCAAATGTGCCTGAACCCGAAACGGTAATATTGCCTGAACCACCGCTGCTGATTGACCTGATTGCACTCATGCCAACTACACTACCATTTAAAGTTAACGTTGTGTTTCCAATGGTCAGATTTCCGTTTGTAAAAGTGGCGCTTCCGGCAATTGTAATATTATTTGCAAATGTAATACCATTTGTGTTATCAAAGGTTACATTGTTAAAACTTCCGGTTGGGCCTGAAACCGCATTTCTAAAAGTACCGGTTCCTGATACATTTTGAGCTGACAAGGTGCCTAAAATACTGGTATTGCCAAAAACAAATGGTTGAGAAATGGTTAAAGTACCATTATTTACAATATTACCACCAATATTAAACTCAGGTGGGCTTGTATTTGTATGCCTGAATTCTGAACCCGAGTTTATTGTTAAATTACCTTTTATATGAGTTCCATAAGCAGTTGATAGTTGGTTTGTAGTTGAAACCCATCTTCCGGTTACACTTCCGGCATTTACTATTACATTTTGAATTGGAACACGACTTGATTGATAAGTTTCTATTACAAAACCATCACTATTGCCGGGAGTTGTACTTGCGCCATCGCCAAACTCAAACGTATGGGTACCGCTAAATGCAGTTGTTGAAGCAGACATTGACATTACCAATGTTTTAGTGGTGCTTGAGGCTGCAATGCTCGAATGATGAGGATCTACAATTCTAATTGTTCCTCCTGAGCAGTTAATATTGGTTACGGTTGCATTAAATTGTACCATTCTGTCGCTTGCGGCAACTGATGTGGCAGCATTACCTGAATTTCCATCAACAGTAATTAATCCATCAGTTTGTCTAAAAGTTCCGGTAACCAAAAGGTTTCCGTTTATATTTACAGTTCCTCCAGTAAGTGTATCCCCTGAACCACTTGCCATATTAAATCTGGCATTATTTAGGCCAATACCAACATTTAATGTACCGCCCCATTGGTTATATCTACCACCTGAGTTAATAGTAAGACCTGTTGCAGAAGCACCTGCAAATGTTATGGTTCCGCTGGCAATTCTCAGTCCGCCAGAAACTGAGCCTGTAGTTCCGGTAAATGCCCCACCGTTAATATACAAGTTTCCACCGCTATTTATGGTTGTAGCACTTGTTAATTCAAGAGAATTTCCGGTTCCTACAATTAATTCTCCTCCCGAGTTTATAGTTAACTGGTTAGATTTGAATGGAGGCGTACCGCCAGTTAAAAAAACTTGGTGTGATATTGTAACGTTATTAAATTCTCCGGGAACTGCACTTGTGTTCCATATTGTGGGGTCTCCCCAATTTCCGGCAGCAATGGTATTAATAGCAGTTATGGCACTAAAATTAGTTGCATTGCCACTAAAAACATGGTTGGTAAAAATATCGCCTAATGTAGTGTAATTTCTAATTGCATTTGGATTTGTAACGCTGCCACTGCCTGCAATATGGCTGCCATTTGCTATTGCTGATTGTGTAAGCCTAATATCACTTAATGTGTTAATGATTGAAGTTATTCCATCACCTCTTACCGCAACATTTACGCTTGCCGATCCATCCAATACCGGTAATGAACCTGCAGAATAATTCCAAACAGCATTACTAATTCTGTTAATACTGTAACTTCCATCTAAAAATGGGGTGATTGTTGTTAGGCCTGATCCGTCAACATAATTTACATCTATTCTTCCACCGGTTGTTAATGCAGTAGCAGAACTAAAATAAATGTAAGCATGGCGTTGTAATGCACCTGTTGAATTTACAAATGGATATTGCCCTGTTGAAGTAATAGTTGTAGGTAATGAAGAAGTACTAAACCATCGCCCGAATTTACCTGATGTTGTTGTAAAACCACCGGCACTGTAATTAAGTGTACCCAAAACGTCAGTTCCATCTCCCAAATACAAGTTATTGGTTCCTAAATTAACTATATTTAAAACACTAGTTGTTGTACTAAATGCTAATGTACCTCTAACATTTAAGTTGTTTAAATTCCAATTAATTCCCGAGGCATTGCCATTTAAAAAGGTTAAGTGTCCAATACTTCCCCGGCTAATTAAATTAGTAATATTAACTGTTGCACCACTTCCGGTTCCACCGCTTAATGAGGCGGGGTAAATTGGGTCGGCAGTATAAGAACCTAACGTCCATGGTGCTAAACCTGTAATTACACCAGAGCTTGCAGATGTTACAATAAATTGAGCCTGGGTTGTAGAAACTCCTCCAACCAATGTTAATATATCACCAACGGTATATCCAGTACCTCCGCTGCTAATGGTACTTACTCTGGCACTGTTTGATGCAAAAGTACCGGTTCCGCTTAAAGTTTGATTATTAACTGAAAGTTCGCTGGTTGCTCTTCTAAACGCAAGTAAGCCACTAATTCTTAGTATTCCATCATTTGTTAAATTTCCCATTACGTTAAGTGAAGTAGTTATTGCGTCATCGCTGAAAGTTCTTAACTCAGAACCTGAAAACACATTCAGGTTATTGCAGTTTAAAGATCCAGAAGAACCGGAACCTATAGCAGCAAATCTTCTGCTTGTTGAACCACCTCTTATGTTAACATTGCCCAATATGTGGTTACTGGTCATATTTATACCAAAACCATTAATTTTTGATGATGATTGTGTACTTGATCCATCTCCAATATTCAGGGTATTTCCTGTCCAATCCATGGTTGCCGCATTCGAATTAAACGCGTAAGTACTTGTTACACCTATATCAAAATGTGGGTCAACAATGGTAATGGTGCCTCCATTAACAGTACCACCCAATGTTGTAATAATAGAAAAAATGCTTGTTGTTGATGCGTTTACGGAAGTTGCAGAAGCCCCACTATTTCCATCCACATTAAATTCTCCACCGCTCATATTAAAAGTTCCACCATTAAACAAAACATTGCCATTAACATTGAGCGTTCCACCCGAAATTGTAAGGGTTCCACCTGCGGCTTGGTTTAATGTTCTGTTACCACCACCAGTTGGTCCTAAATTTACAGTACCGGCAGAAATATTTAAAATTCCACCGTTTAATATACTTATTCCGTTTCCTGCACCCGAACCTGTAATATTAAATGTTGCACCAGAGGCATTTATATCTCCACCAACAATTAAATTTGTTGATAGATTTAAAGTATTAGCACCTGCATTTAATATACCGCCACTTTGTACATTTAAGCTTATGGCATTGGCATTGGTATTAAGGTTTACCGTATGTCCTAATGCAATTCTCACATTATCAGAAGATGTAGGTACAGCCGAAGCATCCCAAATACTTGGGTCATTCCAATCTCCCGAAGCAATTGAAGTTATTAATGATAAATTGGCTGCTTCTGCACCAACGCGGTATGTGCTGTTAAACTGTGTTGAGTTTAGGCCTGTTCTTACGGCAGTTGGTTGTGCCGTA
The DNA here is from genome assembly GCA_046296495.1 of Bacteroidia bacterium. GTDB lineage: Bacteria > Bacteroidota > Bacteroidia > UKL13-3 > UKL13-3 > JBKBLB01. Next base: position 46,393 of record JBKBLB010000008.1, on the reverse strand, counting down.
GTACCCGTTCCGGCTGCACAATTTCCGGGTGCAGCAGATGTTGCTTGAGTTACAAAAATATCAGTAGCTATAATAGGTCTTATAATTCCATAAGGGTATAGTACAATATTTGCCGTATCTATCGGATTTGTTCCCAATGTTAAACCGCCTGCTGTTTCAAATGTCCATGATGCTGCCGTTACCCTGTTTATATTAAATAATCCGCTGCAATCACTAAATGGAGTAGGTGTGTTTAATGTATTAGAAGGCGAGTGGCTTACAGACACATAACCACTGGTAGCAATCGAACTTGTTGCCCCAAAATATATGGCCGCATATCTGGCATCAGTCGCTGTTCCTAAAATATAAATATGTTGAGCTGTAGCGATAGGAGCGCTTCCAGCAGAATTGTAAAATCTTGAATATGAGTTAGTCGTAATAATTCTTCCTAAGCCCGGGATGTATGAAGTGCTGCCAGAGCCAAAATTTGCAGGGCTGCTGTTATTATCTCTAAAACCAATTACAAACCTGTTTGAACCAACATTTATTGCGGTAGCACCTATACTCAACGTTCCCGATACTGTTGACATGGCTGCAGCGGGATCTACAATACTGCTAATTGCCGAAATATCTACTCCCGAAGCAGTATTGTTAACGGTTGTAAGATTGGTAAAAAGGGCAAAAGGTATTGCGCCTGAAATATTAAATGTTGCTCCGGTACCTGTACCACCGGTTACAGAATGAGGGTTGGTTGAGATGCTTGTAACCTCCCCTATATTCGAAACAATTGCTGAAGTAATTGTTCCGCTGCTTGTACCGGTAACTGTTATTTGCATTGGGGTTCCTCCCAATCCGGCAACAGTTAATACATCACCAATTGTATATCCGCTTCCGCCAGCTGCAATTGTGGCAGATGGTATATTATTTCTATATACACCGGTACCGGTTGCAGATTGACCTCCGGTTGTTACAACAGCTCCACTTAACGAGAAACTTAGTGTACCAGATGTTATTAAAGTTCCGTTATTAATAACATTACCGGCTACACCGCATGTACCAGAAATACGAAGTTGACTTGCCGTGTTTACGTTTAAATTTGAAGTTAAAAATGTTGTACCGTTAATGGTTGCCCATCGGCACATAGCAGAACCGCCATTAATTGTTAAATTGCCAAACCTGGCAGAAGATGTGGTAATTAAAAAACCATCTGCAGCTGTTGATGGGTGAGTACTTACACCATCACCCATAACTAAATTAACATTAGGCCAAATACCATTTATTGAATAACTAAATACAGCGGCACTGCCTGAAAATGGTGGGTCAACAATGGTAATTGTGCCCGAAATGGCATTGGCAGTTATACTTGCACCAACGTTACACAATACTGTTCCACTGGCCACACTTCCACTTAAAGTACCGTCATTGCCATCAATATTTAAATTGCCGCTTGTAAATGTAAATATTGTTGTTGCTGCATTCACAAAATCAACTCTTCCGTTTACATTTATGGTGCCTCCATTTATTTCTAATTTTCCTGCAACAGAAAGCAACCTGTTGCCACCACCTGTTGGGCCAATGTTTAATGTGTTTGAATTTGCTATAAGAGTACCGCCTGAATTGATTGTAAGGTTGTTACATGCATAAGGTGGAGTTCCACCAGCCAATGTAACCGTAAAAGGCGAAGGAATTGTTACATTATCGGTTGATGTTGGCACCGTACCTGTATTCCAAATTGCCGGGTTACCCCAATTACCATCTGCAATTGCCTGAATTGATAAATCTCCTGTTGATGCACCTAACGTATATGTGTTTGCCAAACTGGCGTATGGAATAGCAGTTCGGTTTGCTTCGGGTGCCGCAGTTGTTCCGGTTCCTGCAGAAAACGAACCCGGAGCAGCACTTCCGCCCGATGCATTATTTATTAAATTTAAATTTGCAACAGTACTTGGTGCAATTAAATTGGCTCCGGCCAACCTCATGCTTATGGTTGGAGTTGATGACCATGTTATTGCATTTGGTATTGAAATTGTCCACGTTGTATTGGTTCTTCTATTGTAAGTTATAGCATTCTCTACAAAAGGCGTAGAAATTGTATTTATGCCTGATACTCTGTTTATACCAACGCTTACAATACCTGCAGTTGTTGGTGCGGTGCTGCTGCTAAACCACAGCCATACATTTCTTGAAAAAACGCTGTCAACAATTGGGAAAAGGCCAACATTTGTTCCCTGCGTTGTTGGCAATGTGCCCGAAAATACCCTTCTTACTGCACCGGTTGTCATTTGAAAGCCACCTGCCGTTTGAGTAATAGTTCCCATTTGGGTTCTTGTAAATGGGCTTACAGGCAGCTCAGTGCCAAGTGTTATGGTGTTTGAGCCAATATTTAAAATACCGGCAGTAAATGTTAAATTATTGCCTACCCAAAAATTATTGATATTCCAGTTTATAGGATTTACACCACTACCGGCAGTTGAAGATGCATTGTTTATAATTAATGAACTAACACTTGCTGTAGGTTGCAAGTTGGTTGTTGTTAAAGAAGATATTGCAGCGCCTGTTCCGCTTCCGCCCGTAACTGTAAATGGAGATACAGGTAAAGATGTGTAACCTGCACCCGGGTCAGATACAGCAAGCGTAGATATAGCACCTGTGCCTGCAACAACTGCCGTAACCATGTATCTTACGGGCCTGCTGTAAGTTCCGTTTGTAATTGTTAGAACATCGCCCACTTGATAGTTAGTTCCTCCAGATGAAAGGGTTGGTGTTGCCGGCATTAAATTTCGCCATTCTCCGCTTCCGCTTACACTTTGGTTATAAATAGATGCAACTTCTGATACCCCGCTCAACATACAAAATCTTAAACCCTCTGCTGTTGAAGTTGTTTGTATTGTAATTAGCCCATTATTAATAAGGTTACCGGCTACATTGATACTTTCACCTGCAGTTGACGGTTGCCTGATTTCGGAATTAGCGTTTACCGTTAAATTCATACAATCAAATCCGGATGCACTTGAGGTAGGGGTACTTACAAATCTTCCACCTAGTGTTGTGTTATTTAAATTACCGCCATTAACTATTACATTACCTAATTGCAATCTGCCAATACTTATATAGGTGCCAACTAAAAATCCATTGGTATGCCCTGATTTGTGTGTGCCTGTAGAGCCTCCTAAAATAAAGGTATTTCCTTCCCAATTATTATTAAAACCACTTGCTGTTCTATAAGCAAACGAATAATTACTGCTACCATTAATTGGAGGGTCAACAATGGTAAGTGTTCCACCGGTTACACTTATTACTCCCGAAGAGTATGTAACTGATGTTGGAAATGCTCTGCCTATGGAAAATAAATCGTAGCTGCTGCTAACGCTGCCACCCAAAGTACCATTGTTCCCATCAATATTAATGTTACCTGATGTAAAGTAAAAATTACTTCCACTGTTTATTATCATATTACCATTTACGTTTATGGTACCGCCACCAACAGTTAAAGTACCATAATGGTCAAAAAGTATATTCCCACCTCCGCTTGGCCCAAGAGTTAGCGTATTTGCATTCACATTTAAACTTGCACCATTATTTACGGTTAAATTATAACCAGAGCCATTATTATCTAAATTTATTGTATGTCCTGATTGAATAATTACATTATCGTTAGATGTAGGTACTACACCGCCCTGCCAGGTTGCTGTATTGCTCCAATCTCCGCTGGCTGCAGAAAATATTGTGTTTCTGTCATCAATATAATTGGCATTTGGCGCTGCCATATAGTAGGGGCTTGCAGTTAAATTAGCAATAGAAGAAATGCTGCTTCTTTGCGCAATAGGGTCAGTAAATACCGTACCGGGGCCGCTCACCCAAGTACCAGTTGCCAGTCCGGTAGCTGTGGATAAGGTTACATTTGCAAGCGATGTAGCTAAGCTCATTACATTTGTACCTTGAACTCTAATAGTTATGGTAAAAGCCCCCATTGTAGGTGCAGTTGGGGTGGTAATTTCCCAATAAGAATTGCTTCTTTTATCAACACCGGTTAAAGTTCCATCGGTATAGCTGGTTATACTTGTCGAACCGGTTGCTTCAACATGTCTCATTGCAATAGTACCACCTGCTGTAAAAGCTGTTGCACTGCTAAACCAAATAAATACATTGCGGTTGTAAACTCCCGAGCCTAACGGAAAATGCCCCAAACCGCCAACTGTATTTGTAGTAGGTAAGCCACTGGTTCCCATCCATCTAATTAAACGACCTGTGCCGCTGGTTACGAAAAAACCGGCTGTTGCTGAAGTATAGGTAAAAGAACCGGTTGTTGTTGCTGAAGTGCCAATTTGGTAATCGTTGGCTCCTAAAATTATATTACCGGCAGTCATTTGAGTGGTATCGGCAATAATGCTTTTAGTTAATGTAATACCATTTGTATTATTTATGGTAAATTGACGTACCGATATTGAAGATCCGGTAGGTACTTCATTATATAAGCCCTGGCTTAATGAACCGTTTGTTTGATTATAAATATATTTATAATTGCCTGCAGTGATGTTAAATGTAGGAGTTGTCGAAAAACTGCCCGGTGGCAATAAATTAGAACCTGAACCAATTGTAATGGTTGGCACATCGCCCGCAGTTGCTCTTCCAATGGTAAGTGTTGCCCCTGAGTTGTTTAAAACGCCTGTTTCAAGAGTTACCCTGCTTACTGTTAAATTATTGTTTAATGTTAAACCAGCCGGATTTCTTAATTGCAAACCTTGTAAGTTGGTAATGGAGCCACTAATTGTAAGAGACTGAGCCGTATTTCCGTTAAAATAAATTGTACCATTTACAAAAGAAGAACCAATTTCGTGGCCATTAATATTACCTGCAATTGTTGCATTTCCGCCTATTTGTAAAGTTTGGTTACCACCTGATTGACCCATAGCCAAAACGCCATTTGCGCTAACGGTGAAATTGTTTTTAACATTAAAAGCTCCTGTCAATCGGGCTTGCCTGGTATTAACAGTATTTGCAAGGTTATTTATATTTACAATCCATAGCGGCATGGTGCTTGTTAGGCCAAAGCCAACTGTTGTTCCAAATGTGCCACCGCTAACGGTAGAAACTCCATCTCCAATATTTAAAGTTCCACCACTTACAACTTTATTTCCTCCGCTTACTGCATTCCAAGCAGTGCCTCCGGCAGCACTATGCGGGTTAATAATATTTATAGTTCCGCCTGTCCAAATTACCGTTGTAAATGTATTTATTGTAAATAATGCTGTACCTGTGCTAATTTGGTTAGCAGTTGGTAAATTGCCATTTACATTTATGGTTCCTCCACTAAACAAAAACTGGCAATTTGCATTAGAAGTAAATGAAATAGCTCCAAACATATTTAATGTGCCATTGCTCATTCTCAAAGTACCGGTTGAAGCAATTGTCATGGTATTATTTCCTGAACCATACTCAAAAGTTCCGTTGTCAATACGCAACTCTCCGGAAATTGTGGGGCTACCGGCATTTGAAGTAGTACCTGCTCCGTTTTGCCTTATGGTTGCTCCGGCATTATTAATCCAAAGTCTGGCACCGGAAGAACAAATTGTTTGACTGCCTCCATAAACATTTAAAGTGGATGCCGAGTTTAATCTGAAAGTACCGCTTGTTAAAGTTAATCTTGTTACACTGCCCGTTGCATTTGCAATGGTTATTACCGAGTTACAGGTTAGCGTAGGGTTAAATAAATAATGATTGGAAGAAATACCTTTATTTACGGTAATAGAAAAAAAGTCAATAGTTCCCGACCCTGATATGGTTGCATCTAAAATACCTGCAAACGTAGTAGCAACTGCAGCAGAAGTATTCATATCAAAATTTCCATTTACAGTTAAATTTCCGCTTGTTATTTGGTTGGTAAATAAACCACCAATAACCAAAATATGATTTGTTAGTGTTCCTGTTCCTGCTGTAAAGTTAGCTCCTGAATTTACAACCAAATCACCAACAATAAATAATGAACCCTGAACAGCATCAGAATATTGTAATGTTCCGCTGGTTCCGCCTCCAACAGTTAAGTTTCGGCAATATAAGTTTGTGGCATCAATGGTTACGGTAGAATTATTTGGGATAACAACATTGTTGTTTACACCCGGAACAACACCACCCACCCATGTTGAAGGAGACGACCAGTTACCACCCAGTGTGGTTGCTGTAATTGTTGAAGCACCGGTTGTAGCCTGTGAGCCAATTAATGCTGTACCATATCCTTCTTTTCTTGGTATAATAGCCCAATGGTATGTTGTGCCAGCCTGAAGATTTGTAGCTGTGTAAACACTTACATTGGCAACGGTTGATGTTAAATAATAATAATCAATTCCACCATTATTTGATACATAAACATCATAACCGGTTTCGTTAATGGCATTGTCAACCCAATTAACTATCATTCCATCTCCTGTTACATTTGTAAACGAAAGTGATGTTGGTGTAGCAGGCGCAGATGGCGTAAACCTGTAAAATCTCCTGTTGGGGTTTGATGTACTGTGTAATGACGTTATGTTGCCGGTTGACGTAAAACCATACGAAACACCTGCTATTGACGGTGGGTTTACACTAGCTGTATGTGTATTGATATTTACGCTTTGAAAAACACTTGTACTACTGGCAATTCCGGTAATAAATGTTCCTAAATTTGTTAGATTATCAACAAACATATTGCCATACATAAACTCAATCATTCCGTTTCCTTCATATAATCTGGCCTGATAAGTACATAAATTTGATGCCGATGTTGTTGATGATGATTGAGACACCCTCATGTTTAAAAATTCTATTACCAAGCACCTATTTGGAAAAGTTCCTACAACTTTGTAATGTATTTTTCCGGTTGTTGAAGTTCCAATACTGGCTGCATTGCCAGTAGCAGAACTTGGTGAAAAAGGTGCTATTAAATTGGATGTTGAACCAAAAAAGGTATTAGATGCAATAGATGCATTTCCCAATTGTATTACACCATAACTGTTTACACTAAATTGATTGAACCTGTTACCCATAAAATAAAATTGAAAGGGTAAGGTTTCGATTTGAGAGCTACCTGCATTGACAAAAGGAGCAACTAATTCTGTTGTTCCTGTTGTCATATCTACAGCATTAGAGTTTGCATCTAAAGCCAACGAACCATTGTTGTTGGTTGTAAATGCATAATTTAAAATAGATGCTTGCCCAAAGACACCTTTTGATGAGAGAACACTGAAAAGTGTGAAAAAGCAATAAACAACTGCTTTTAACTTAAATTTAGCTTTGTTTTTCATGGTATATTTTGTAAAAAAATTGTTATATTGTTGTCAAAAATGTGTAAAACAAATCTGGAAAAGAAATATTGTAATGTCAAGTAAAATTTATAGAAATATTAAAAAATTATACGAAACCAGCTTTTTTTTATATGAATTGTTAATAAAAATTGTTTTTTAATCTGAATTAAAATTAAAATAACAGCTTTTTTATTTGTTCAAAATCATTCGATAATTTATTATATTGATAAACAATATCTTATGTTTAATTTTTGGGGGCTCAAATCAACTTTTATACCTTTACCCCATTAAACAGTTATGTGGTACAACAATATACTTGAAACCATTGGCAATACGCCAATGGTAAAACTTAACAAAATTACCAAAGAACTTCCGTGTACAGTTTTAGCCAAGGTTGAAACTTTTAACCCCGGAAACAGCATAAAAGACCGTATGGCGCTTAAAATGATTGAAGATGCCGAAAAGGAAGGTAAGCTAAAACCCGGTTATACCATTATTGAAGGTACAAGCGGCAATACTGGCATGGGATTGGCAATAGCTGCCGTTATAAAAGGTTACAAATGTATTTTTACAACAACCGACAAACAAAGTAAAGAAAAAATTGATGCCCTAAAAGCTTTTGGTGCCGAAGTTATTGTTTGCCCTACCGATGTTGACCCTGAAGATCCCCGTTCATATTATTCTGTTAGCAGCAGGCTTGAACGCGAAATACCCAATAGTTGGAAACCCAATCAATACGATAATTTAAGCAACTCACAAGCGCATTACGAAACCACAGGCCCCGAAATTTGGGATCAAACAGATGGAAAAATTACCCATTTGGTGGTTGGTGTTGGTACAGGTGGAACCATTTGCGGAACCGGAAAATTCCTTAAAGAAAAAAATCCCGATATTAAAATTTTGGGTATTGATACGTATGGTTCGGTTTTTAAAAAATATAAAGAAACCGGCATTTTTGATAAAAACGAAATATATCCCTACATAACTGAAGGTATTGGCGAAGATTTTTTACCCAAAAATGTTGATTTTGATATTATAGACCATTTTGAAAAAGTAACCGATAGAGATGCTGCAATATATACCCGCAGAATTCCTCGCGAAGAAGGTATTTTTGCAGGTAACAGTGCCGGAGCAGCCGTGGCAGGTTTGGTTCAAATGAAAAACTTGTTTAAACCAACCGACTTGGTAGTGGTAATTTTTCACGATCATGGTATTAGATATTTAGGAAAAATGTTTAATGACGATTGGATGCGCGATCGTGGATTTTTAATGAACGAGCAAACACGAGCTATAAACCTTATTGAAGGACATAAACACTTAAAACTTGTAACCGTAAATGAAAACCAAACTGTTGACGAAGCACTTGCTTTAATGCGAAAATACAATATATCTCAAGTGCCGGTTACTAACCAAAATGGCGATTTTACAGGTTGTTTAACCGATACTAAATTATTTAATCAGCTAATTGATAATTACGAAATTAAACACAACAAGGTTAAAGACGTTATGGGGCCATGTTTTCCATTTGTGCATGCCGATGCAAGCCTTGATGAAGTGAGCAGAATGATTACAAAAGACAATGCCGCAGTTTTGGTAAAAGATTTAATGGGCGATGTACATATTATAACAAGACAAGATATAATTGAAGCCATAAACTAAAACAATGGAAATACTAAACGGAAATAAAGTATCAAGACTCATTCGCTATGAAATAAGGCAAGAAGTAAATAAAATGCTTGCCGAAGGCAAAAAAGCACCTCATCTTGCGGCTATTTTAGTAGGCGATAACGGTGCAAGCCATACTTATGTTTCTGCAAAAGCCAAAGACTGTACCGAAGTTGGGTTTAACAGCACTGTTTTGCATTTTGAAGAAAAAATAACTCAGCAACAACTTATTGCCGAAATTCAAAAAATAAACATTAATCATGATATTGATGGACTTATAGTGCAGTTGCCTTTACCCAAACATATTGATACAAACACCATTACCCAAGCCATTGACTGGAGAAAAGATGTTGACGGTTTTCATCCGATGAATGTTGGATTAATGTTTAAAGGCCTTGATTGTTTTTTACCTGCTACACCTTTTGGCATTATAAAACTGCTTGAACACTATAACATATCACTCGAAGGAAAACATGCTGTTGTAATAGGCCGAAGCGATATTGTTGGTAAGCCGATCAGTTCGCTATTACTTCAAAAAAATTGTACTGTTACAACCTGCCACAGTAAAACAAAAAACCTTGAAGCATATACCATTGAGGCTGATATTATTATTGCAGCTCTGGGCATTCCATTATTTTTAAAACCACAAATGGTAAAGCAGGGGGCGGTTGTTATTGATGTTGGTATTACAAGGGTTGAAGATAAAAATAGTAACACAGGTTATAAATTGTTGGGCGATGCAGATTTTGACTCGATAAAAGATAAATGCAGTTTTATAACTCCGGTACCCGGTGGGGTAGGGCCAATGACGCGGGTTGCATTATTGTTAAATACGCTTAGGGCAGCAAAAATTAATCATTTTTAGCAAAGTGTCTCATCAGCAAACAGCCATTAAAACAACTTACTTTAGCATTGCGGGCAATTCAGTTTTGGCAATAACTAAGATGTGTGCAGGTATTTTTGGTAATTCTTATGCTTTAATTGCCGATGCCATAGAATCAACCACCGATATATTTTCTTCGTTACTTGTATTGCTTGGATTAAAATACTCAAACCGTCCGGCAGACAAAAATCATCCGTATGGACATGGAAGAATAGAGCCGCTTGTAACATTTATTGTTGTTGCATTTTTAATTTCTTCGGCTTTATTTATTGCTCACGAAAGCGTTAAAAATATTCAAACGCCTCATAAACTACCCGAAAAATGGACGCTTTTAGTGCTTGGTAGCATTATTGTTTGGAAAGAAATTTCTTACCGGCTTGTATTACTAAAAAGTAAAAAAATTAAAAGTACGGTTTTAAAAGCCGAAGCATGGCATCATAGAAGCGATGCTATAACATCTGTTGCTGCTTTTGTTGGCATTTCGGTAGCAGTTTTTTTAGGAGAAGGCTACGAAGCAGCCGATGATTGGGCAGCCTTGCTGGCATCAGGGTTTATTTTATACAACAGTTACTTAATTTTAAGACCTGCCCTTAGCGAAATAATGGATGAACACCTGTATGATGATTTGGTTGAAGAAATAAGGCAAATTGCTAAAACCGTTGATGGCGTAATTGATACCGAAAAATGCTTTGTTAGAAAAATTGGTTTAAAATTTTATATTGATTTACATATTTCGGTTCAACACAACTTAACCGTAAAGCAAGGCCATGATATTGCTCATGCATTAAAGGATGCTTTAAAAGAAAATATTTTAAATATTGCAGAAGTACTTATACATGTTGAACCTAACGAATAATTAGTGATGCAAAAGTTTTGCTATTTTATCGTTTGTTAAAGGTTTAGAAATAAAATCAATTTCAATTTCGTAAGAATGGCTACGAGCAATATCATCTGAGTTGATTGATGTTGTAAGAATGCAAATTTTTGTATTAAACAGATTCAGCGTTTTAAAAATTTCTAAAAACTCCCAACCATTCATTAAAGGCATTGTTAAATCAAGCAAAATAAGTTCAGGATTGGCTTTTTTACTTTGCAACCATTCCAAAGCAATTTTTGCATTTTGCAATTCAATAACTTCAATACTTTTATCTATTCGTAGAATGTTTGTTTTGTTTATGTAGTTATTTATCAAATCATCATCAATAAGCATTATTTGATTTATTTTTTTTGCAGGTCCTTGCTCAACATTATTGTTTAAATAATTTGTTTGATTACTTAATGATTGATGCAACTCAAACACAACCTGATTTAGAATATTTGCAGATTTTGACAGGCTTTCTAATATTATAAGATTTTCGGCTGCATTTATATTTGAATAATTAAATAAATCAACCAACCCAATAATATTAGCAATAGGGTGGCGTAATTTATGCGAAGTAAGAAATGCATATTCTTTTAAGCGTTTATTAAGCATTAGCAGTTCTTCTTGTTGTTTATGCTGATTGGTAACATCTCTTATAAAGGCAACCCTAAGTATGTTATTATTTACACTTTGCACCCTTGTTATGCTGTCAATCCATTTTATTTTACCTTTTTTTGTTTTATACGAAACGGTTAAATTTCTTATTGCACCCGGATTTTCGAATAAAAAGTTATTTGTTTGTTTTGCCGCTTCTGTAAACTCTTCGCTTATAATGTTGTAAATATTTATAGGCTCATTTTTATCAAATTCTGTAATTTGGTAAAAAGTATTGTTGGCAAACAATACATTTCCTTCTTTATCGCTTAAGTAAATTCCTTCAGGAGATAAATTAATTATATTTTCAAACTCTTTTGCATCAACAAACATCATGGCAAAGCAAAATTAATTTTTGCCATTAATAAATTACCTGTAGTGCCCAATTTTATTTTTTATTATCTGTTAAAACAATACTTAATAAATCTCTTATCGAGTTATATGTTTCTAATTTTTCTATAAGTTGTTGGTTTAAGTTGAACCAGCCAACTTCTGTAATTTGCTCTTCGGCCTGAGGTTTAAAATTACCCGAAAAATTAGTATGCATTACATACCATTTTGTAATTTTTAAAAAACGGTAGTTGTGCATTTTATAGGTATGGTATGTTGTAGTTAAGAAATATTTTATGGTTAAACCTTTAAAACCGCATTCTTCTTCTACTTCTCTTATTGCAGCAATTTCGGGAGTTTCGCCAGCATCTATTTTTCCTTTGGGTAAATCCCATTTTCCAATTCTTTTTATAAGTAGTATTTCATTTTTGCTGTTAAAAACAATTCCTCCGGAAGCTTCTATAGGCATTAAATGTTTTTTTAATTCGGTAAAATCTTTCTTTATATTATTCGATTTTAAAACCAAACCTTTGGCCGACATGCTTTCGCACTGTTTAAAACTGTTTAAAATATTTTCGCTGTTAAAATATTCAATAGGTAAGTTTTTATATGTTTCTTCTAAGTCGGCTAAGTTTTCAGCCAAAATCAAAGGTTTGTCGTTTATAAATATTTTATACAATTTTGCCTCCAAAATGCAATACTCAGATAATACGGCAACAAAAATAGCAGAATATTTATTACAGATACATGCCATAAAACTACAACCACAGCAACCATTTACATGGGCCTCGGGTTGGAAATCGCCCATTTACAGCGATAACAGGCTAATATTATCGTACCCCGAAATTCGAAATTTTGTTAAAAAAGAGTTGGCATTGTTGGTAAAAAAATCATTTCCTAATGCAAAAGCGGTAATAGGTGTTGCAACTGCCGGTATAGCTCCGGGTGCTTTGGTTGCCGATGAGTTGCAACTGCCTTTTGGTTATGTAAGGCCTGAACCTAAAAAACACGGAATGGGAAAACAAATAGAAGGCGATATTAAACAAGGAACCGAAGTTGTTGTAATTGAAGATTTGGTAAGTACCGGCAAAAGCAGTCTTCAGGCAATTGATGTATTAAGAAATAACAATTGTAATGTTTTGGGTTTGGCTTGTATATTTACCTATTTGTTTGATTTGGCTCAACAAAATTTTGAAAAATCAGGAATGGAATATGCTGCTTTATGTAATTATAATGTTTTGGTTCAAACAGCATTGCAAAAAAATTATATACAACCAAATGATGTTGAACTGCTTACCAACTGGCGAATAGATCCTGAAAACTGGGGCAAATAATTTTACTGGTGGCCGGAATAAAACTAAGCAAAAATCCATTAAAAACACTGTATGCCTGCTACTTTGGTTTGTGGGTACTTGCAACATTTATTTTGCTGCTACCTTTTATCTATTACACACTTGCAACTCCAAAACGCTATAAACAAGCGCATATTTTACGAAGAATTTGGGGTTGGATTTTATTAAATGCCGGTTTTATTTATGTAAAACAAATTTACGAAGCGCCTTTAGATAAAAGTAAAAATTACATTATAACTCCAAATCACACCTCACAACTCGATATTATTACCATTACGGTAAAAATGCCTTTATATTTTAATTTTATTGCCAAAGCCGAGTTAGAAAAGGTGCCTTTGTTTGGTGTTTGGTTCAGAACAATAGATATTGCGGTTGACAGAAAGGATGCACGCAAAGGAGCACAAAGCTATCGCAAAGGTTTACGCTGGCTTGATGATAACAACAGCATGGTTATTTTTCCGGAAGGAACCATTGCAGGTGCAGTACCTAAATTAAGTAAATTTAAAGACGGACCATTTAAAATGGCTATCGAAAAACAAGTTGATATTTTACCGGTTACCATAATTGGAAACTGGGATATTTTGCCAGACAAAGGCGTATTTGAAGGAAGGCCGGGTATTGTTTATCAGTACGTACATAAACCAATATCAACAAAGGGATTAACCATTGCCGAAATAAATACTTTAAAACAACAGGTTTTTGATGTTATAAATAGTAAATTGCGCCAACATGGATATTAACGATGAAATGATTAATAAACTTAGCGATTTGGCTAAGTTAAACTTTAACGAAACCGAAAAGGAACAAATTAAAACCGACCTTAGCCGAATACTTTCTTACATTGATAAACTAAACGAAATAAATACTGATGGAGTAGAACCATTAATTTTTATGACAGACGAAGTAAATGTATTAAGAGACGATAATGCCCAACAAACCATAACAAAACAAGAAGCATTGCTTAATGCACCGGCAAAAGACAGCGATTATTTTAGAGTACCTAAGTTTTTAGATAAATAATTTTGTAGCGTGAACCAACCGCTAATTCTTATAAAAGATATTGCCAAAACTTATAAAATTGGTACAGTTGAAGTAAATGCTTTAAAAAACATTAACCTTTCAATAAACAAAGGCGAATATGTTGCATTAATGGGTCCATCGGGTTCGGGCAAAAGCACATTAATGAATATTTTGGGCTGCCTTGATACGCCAACCAAAGGAGTTTATATTTTAAACAACAACCATGTAAGCCAAATGACAGATAATGAATTGGCCGAAATTAGAAACAAAGAAATTGGTTTTATTTTTCAAACATTTAACCTTCTTTCTCGAAATACCGCTCTCGAAAATGTAGCGCTTCCACTTGTTTATGCAGGCGTAACAAAAAAACAACGTATTGATAAAGCAACAAGTGTATTGCAAAGTGTAGGCCTTGGCGATAGAATGACACACAAGCCAAACGAATTAAGCGGTGGGCAGCGCCAAAGAGTTGCCATTGCACGCGCTTTGGTAAACAACCCAAGCATCATTCTTGCCGATGAGCCTACCGGAAATCTTGATACCAAAACATCGCATGAAATTATGGATTTGCTTGAAGAAATAAACAATAAAGGAAATACTGTAATACTTGTAACCCACGAAGAAGATATTGCTAAACGTGCCAAACGTATAATTAGACTAAGAGACGGAATGATTGAACACGATGGTGTTGAATAAAATTATTAAATTATTCTTTCCCTGAAACTGTAAATATTAAAACGTTCGCCTCTTAAAAAACCAATTAATGTTATTCCTGTGTTTTGAGCCAAATTTACCGCAAGGCTGCTTGGAGCACCTATGGCGCAAACAATTGGAATTCCAGCAACAGCAGATTTTTGTATTAGTTCAAAACTAGCCCTACCGCTTAATAGCAAAATGGATTGGCTTAAATCTAAATTTTTGCTCTTTACAGCCCCAATCAATTTGTCTAATGCATTGTGTCGGCCTACATCTTCTCTAATAAAAAGCAAATTGCCGGTTTTATCAAACAATGCTGACGCATGTAATCCGCCAGTGTGTTCAAAAACAAGTTGGCTGTTTTTTATGGTTTCAGGTAATTTTAAAATTTTTTCAGCTTCAATCGAAAAGTTTGTAATACTAACGGGTTTGCAATTTATACTAACGGCTTCTATACTGCTTTTGCCACAAACACCACAACTGCTGGTGGTGTAAAAATGCCTGTTCAACCTATCAAAATCAATTTTTATTTCTGGTTTAAGCTCTACTCTTACAATGTTTTCATGTTGCTCAATTAAATTTTTTTCTGTACAATATTTAATGCTAATAACATCATCAATTGAATTTATTATGCCTTCAGTTATTAAAAATCCAAGTGCAAGTTCAAAGTCGTTGCCCGGTGTGCGCATGGTAACAGCAATACTTTTTTGCTGCCTGTTTTGAGTTTTTCCAAAACCAAGTCTAATTTCAAGTGGCTCTTCAACAGCTAATAAATCGTTACTGTTTTCGAATTTGTTATTGTAAAATTTATCAATATTTGTTGTTGCAACTCCGGGTTTTGTCATAATGTTTACATAATACCCAATTTGTTTAATGCTTTTTGGTATTTGCGGGCATTTATCAAATGTTCATCAAGATTTTTTGCAAATGCATGGTAGCCGCTAAAGTCATCTTTTGCGCAAAAATAATAATAGTTGTGCGGGGTGTAATTTAATACAGCATCAATTACCTGAGGCGATGGTGTGCAAATTGGCCCTGGTGGTAAACCTTTGTTTAAATAAGTATTGTAAGGCGAAGGTATAGTGTAATGCTTCGATTTTACACGTTTTATTGTTTTATCATTCAACATAAAAATTATAGTAGGGTCGGCTTGTAAAGGAATTCCTTTTTCAAGTCGGTTTATATAAACACCTGCAATTTTGCTCATTTCATCTGTTTTATTTGTTTCTTTTTGCACAATACTGGCAATGGTTACAACTTGTTGTGGCGAAAAATTTATACTATCGGCTTTACTTTTTCGTTCATCATTCCAAAACCTGTTATACTCTTTAAGCATTCTGCTTATTAGTTCTTGTGCACTTGTATTCCAATAAAAATTATAGGTATTAGGTATAAAAAGCGATATAATATTAGCTGTATCAAAACCTATTTGGTTCAACAATACAGTGTCTTTTAAAAGTTTTAAAAGTTCATTGTTATCGGCTTCAATTCTTGTTGAAAAAAAAACTGCAACATCTTCAATTCTTTCAGCATAGTTAAATGTAATATTTAGCGTAGCTTGTTTGCCGCCAATCAGTATTTTAATTAATTCTAAGTTAGTTAACGGTTCATTAATAATATACCTTCCGGGTTTAAGTTTTTTTTGAAGTTTGAACCATCCGGCAAGTTGTTTAAAACCTTGCTGATGCTTTATGATTTGTTGTGCTGTAAGTTGATAAAGTAGCTCATCGAAAGTTTGATTGGTTTTTACATATAATATAATTTCTTTTGAGTTTATATTTACAGTTTTTTTAAATAACCATTGCCATGCTACATAGCTTGTAATACCAATAATTAAAGCAACTACTATTAGCAAAAATGTTAAAAACTGTTTACCAAAAATTTTTCGATTGGTTATTTTATACATCCAAAATTGTAAGTTTATTTAATTTCAATATTAAGCAATTTTGCCAACGATTGAATTTCGGAGTTATTGGGTTGAAGTTTTAGCAGGTTTGATATATCGTTTTTTGCTGCATTTGTGTTTTTTTGTTGGTAAAGCAAAACTCCACGATTATAAAGGGCTTGCGTATTATCTGGATTTAAAGCCAAAGCCATATTATAATAATATATTGCATCGTTAATGTTTTGTTTTTGAAGGTATGCAAAGCCTAAATTTATCAATGCTTCTTCTTGTTTAGGTTGTTTGTTTAAACTAAATTTTAATATTTCAATAGCTTCATCTAATTTATTATTAAGTATTTTTACTGATCCCAATTTGGTTAAAAACTGAATTTGATTATTAGATTCATCTGCCGCTATCTTGTAAAATTTTTCGGCATTAATATAATCTTTGGTATGCTGAAACGATTGCCCTATGCGGTATGCAGTCCATGCATCAGGGTTTTTAATCTGACTGCTTAATGCAACAATATTTTGGTATTGGTTCAACAAAAAGAAATAATGAATTTTATGAGGCAATGCTTCTTTGTTGTTTAATTTGTTTATCCAAAACCAAGCACTATCAAGCGATGAATTTTTGCCTTCAAATTTTTCAAAGTACATTAAATAAGCAGAGGTTTTGCTTTGTATATTAGGTTCGGCATTGTTAACGCAATACAATCCGGCATAAGTTGAAACAGCATTAGCATCAATTGTTTTTTCGGGTTTTCTAATGTAGTGGTCGTGTACAGTTACATGCGGAATATCTTCGGTTCCGTTTCGAGGCATATGGCAGCCAACACAATTGTTGTTTTGTGCTAAAAGGATTTGTTTATTCTCGCTGCAAAAATTATCTTTTTGGTGGCATTTTATACAAGCATTATTAAATATTTCTTTACCTGTTACTTTTACACTTACATGTGGATTATGACAGGTTATGCAAGTTAAGTTAAGGCTGTTAAATTTTTTATTTTCATTATTACTTGTTTGCTTATTGCTTTCAATAAAACATTTGCTCATTTGCAGTCTTTGTGCATGACTTGCCATTATAAATGAATGGTTATTTCCATCGTACTTTGGCATAAACACATCAACAAAATCACTAAGTTTCATGCCTGGTCTAAAACCGGTAAATGATTTGCCTGACTTTAAAATGGCATTGCCTTGTAAATGGCAACGCTGGCATAAATCTACTTGAAGTTGCCAGTTAAGTTTTTTGGGGTTTACAATGGTGTAATCTATTTGGGTAGCTGTATCAACAATCTTTCCTGCTAACTTTTCTTTTATATGAATTTCACCTGGTCCATGACAACGCTCACAATCTATACCATTGCCAATGCTTAAAAACTCTGTATTTGAACCTTTTTGCATAACAGGCATTGCATTGTGGCAACTCATACATTCCACATCAATATTTCTGGTAAATCTTATGTTTCGGCCATTTTCAAATCCGGGTGGTAAATCCCATTGCTGTTTTTGGGCGTACCATGTTAGTGGCAGTTGATAAATATAGCCATTAATATTAGTTAAATGAGAATTGGTATGTTGCCCGCTTCCAATAATATAATCAACTCTTTCAATACGTTTGTAAATGGTATCTTTTTTATATATCCTAAATTCCATGATATACATAGAATCGTTTTGCCAAAAAGGGTGGTAATAAAAATCTCTGAATTTATCGTACACCACCTGATTTTTTCCGAATTGTGCAGCAGATTTAATTTTTGTGGCAGGGCCAAAACTGCTTCCCATACCTGTTTGTAAAAATGAATGATAAATATTGGAATGGCATGATGCACATTGGCTCATACCAACATATTTTACCGTATCGTTATGATTAAGGTATGCATTGTCAACTGCTTTACTATTGCTGCAATAAAAGTTTATAAAAGCAATGCAACAAACCGATAGCGTAAATAAAAAAGCAGTAATTTTTTTAAGCACTTGTTTACCTGTTTAAATCTTGCCAGGCCATCATACCGCCCAGCAAGTTTCTAACATTGGTAAAACCTTCATCTTCAAGAAAAAGTTTTGCATTTGCACTTCTGGCACCACTGCGGCAATGCACAATTATTTCTTCATTTTTCAACGATTCAATTTCATTAAGTCTGTTTGGTAACTGCCCTAATGGGATTAATTTAGCTCCTATATTGTATGCTTGGTATTCGCTGGGTTCTCTTACATCAATAATGTTTAATTTTTCACCTGCATCAAGGCGCTGTTTAAGTTCGTTAACTGTTATATCGGTTGTCATATATTAACGTTTTATTATAATTTTATGTGTTTGATTGATTTTACTGTTTTGCAAATGTAAAATATATAAGCCATCGTTTAAAAAGCTTGTATCTAAATATCCGTTTGTTGTTATTCCTTTATCAACAGTTCTACCCGATAAATCGTATATATTATATTCAAACCATTTTTCATCCATCATTTCTATTACTAAAAAATCGCTTGCAGGGTTTGGAAAAACTGTAATTTTTTGCTCTTTCTCGGGTTTTAATGTTTCTCCAATTCTTGTAGGCCAGGTTTTAAATTTGCCAAGTATTGGTCTTATCATTAGCGCTCCCGGAATTTCAGTTCTATACCATCGTCCATCCATTCTAAAAAAATGATTTTGGTTTAAACCGAAAGGATAATTTTTATCTAAACCAATATTTAGTACAAAAGCATTAGCTTGATCCCAACCAACATAAAAACTGTCAGATACAGCTAAAGGTGGCTCAATTGCCAATGTTGCAAATCCGTTTATAAAATTGGTAAATATTGGCCCTCGGTATTCGCGGTTATACATTAATTGGTCGTTTGTTGCCGGCATGCCCAATTCTGATATTCGTTTCCAAACTTTTATATTATAGCGTTGTGTGCTTATGTCGGTTTCGCTTTGGTTAAAGAAAATGTATAAACCATAAAGTGTGTCAGGAATTTCTACGTTGTATTTTAAACATGCGCCTGCATTTAGTTTGTTTTTTATGCCGTAACCGCCTTCGGCACTACCATCATCATAAGCTAAATAATTATCAAAAACAGTATAAACTGTAGTTGTATCGTTGGTTGTTATTTCATCGTTTGCAGAACCGCTTACACGTATGCGGTAATTTATACCAAATACAAGGCTATCTTCGTTTAACGAAGTTGTAAAAACAATTGGCCTGTTAAATCTTACTATTGTGTCGCTATTGGCAAAAATGGTAGGCTGAATATTGTTGAATTTATCAAGCGTATCTCCTTCGGGTTTTATAACGTTTCTAAAGTAATCAACCGCGTAATTTTGGTTATGCATATTTCTTATGCGTAGAGATACAGTATCGTTTTTGTAAGCATTTTTATTTGCATTGTATTGTTTCCAAGGCATTGATGAATACTTGCCTAAATACATGCGTGGCGTATTGGTTAGAGCTACATCATTAAAAAAGTCATTTACGGTTCTACCGCTGTTAAATCTTATATAATCTATATGCCAATGGCTTAAGTTACCACTTAAACTGCCACGGTTTTTAATCCTAAACTGAAATTTTTTGTTAAAAAATATTTTTTGGGTCAAAGGTATATCAATTCTATGAAAATTAAATAACTCGTAGTCGTTTGCACTAAGCATTTTTACAATTACAAAAGAGTCGTTTGCAAGTGATGTGGTACTAAATTCTATGTAAAGCGAGTCATCAGGAAAAACCTGATTGGTTGTGCCTTGTGGTTCGTATTGAAAAAATAATGTAAAAATCAGGCTGTCTTTTGGTTCAAAACGGCTTAAATTAAAAGGTTTTGATGTAAGTACATCGGCTATTCCTTTTATTGGAAAACGCGTGTAGGCATTTCCATTCATATCAAGCCCGTCAAAGGTGGCAACATTTAGGCTTGGTTGTGCTGTAGGAAATTCATTGTTTATCAGCACATTTTTATCAATCCAATTGCTGGTATTGGGAATAAACCTTGAAGTAGAAAAATCGTCAACAAAAGGAAGTTGTAAAAAACTGTTTATGGAAATGGCGCTAACAAAAGCTTTGTGTCGAGCAGTATCGTTGTAATTTCCGGTAAAAATAAATCTTGCACTAAAATCAGCATATCTAAAACGGGCAAAATTTATATTAAACGAAAATTCTCTGATGCCGCTAAAAGCATTGCCGGGCACTTGTAACATGCGTACCCATATACCTAAATTGTTTCTAAACTCTAAAATAAGCGAATCGGTAGGTGTTTTATTTAAGCCAAAACCTGCGGCAAATGAAAACAAAAGCGAATCGTTTTGAGGGAATGCAGAAACATTAATAGGATTGGTGTACAAAGTATCGCCACCGCCATAACCGGTAAAACCATAAGGCTGGTTGGCTGCATTTTGCATATTTAAACTAATAATGTTACCCCAAATAAAATTTACGGTATTACCTCTGGCTACTTTTGCATCGGGACCGTAATAAAAAAGTGTATTTACGCTTGAATCTTCTGTTATTATCGGATGAACATCGAAAAAAGGCACATTTAGTTTTTGGCTCAAAACAAAATTGCTTAGTAAAAAAGTTTGGGTATTGTTGCTTAAAAGTTGTGTATAGCAAACAAAGCGAACCTGAAAACCCGAAAGTAAAATTTGCTTGGGAGAAAAACTTAAAACAACCTCGCGGTTTTGAGGTTGTGAGCCTGCCGTAGAAAAAACTGATTGAAAGTTGCCACTGGCATTTGTTGCCTGAACCAAAAACGAATCGTTTGCCGAAAATGTGCTTCCTGACGAAATTCTGAATGTAATAAAAATTTCTGTTTCGGTATATGGAATATTTGCCGGTTTAAGTGTTAATATATCAGCCTGTCCGTCTGCATTATTGTAAACGCCATTTGAAGCATTTAAAGCATTGAAAATAACCTGCCTGTTTTGAACCAAAGTATTAGCATCGGCCCAAAATTGCTGATTGGGCGCTCCATTTTGCGTAAAAAAATCAACAACCGGAAAGTTTTGAATATTTTTTTTAAGTGTTGTGTTCTCGGGCTTTTTTAAAAATAATGGCTTTATGGGAGTTACAACCTCTTGCGCATAAAGCGAAAAAGTTATTACTAAATATAAGGTTACGTAAAGTTGTTTTTTCACACGATATTATTTTGACGATAAAAATAAATCAACCTGAGTGCCTGAATTTACAATCATACCTTCGCTGTATGGCGGATTTTGCCTTTTTACAACGGCTCGCAAGGTATCTTTGT
The DNA here is from genome assembly GCA_046296495.1 of Bacteroidia bacterium. Taxonomy (GTDB): domain Bacteria; phylum Bacteroidota; class Bacteroidia; order UKL13-3; family UKL13-3; genus JBKBLB01. The sequence continues at coordinate 24,568 of JBKBLB010000008.1, read as the reverse complement.
TAGCATCTTCAAACACAATAGCACCAACAGCTAAAAACGACTGGTTTAAAATATTTATTGCATCGGTATACGAAAGGCCTCTTAAATCAGGCAGGTTTACAGATGCTCCGGCACTACCATCGCCAACAATTAAATCAATGCTACTGCCTTTTGCCACTAAAGTTCCGGGTTGAATACTTCGGCCGGCATATATTTGGTCTAATACTGCATTTTGAGCAATATCAGGCTTGTAGGTTACATTACCCAGTTTTAATCCATTGCCTGCCAAAACGGTTTCGGCATATCTTAAACTGCTGTTTATAAGATTTGGCATAGCTACAGTAGCACCAGTGTTAGAGTTTACAGACAAATAAATTATTCGGCCTTCTTTTACATTGCTGTTTGGCGATGGGCTTTGTTCAACAACTGCCAATTTGGGTAAATAATCAACAAAAACAGTATCAGCTATTTGGTAACGTAATTTTTTTTGATTAAGAGTTTGTATGGCATCATCAATGGGTAAACCTTTTAAATCGGGTAGGGTAAGAGCCTGTCCGTGACGTGTATAGCCCTCCAACCAATAGGCTGCGCCAAGTGTTACCAAATAAACAAAAAGTATTAGAAGTATGATGTGAACTAAAAATATTTTTAAAAACTGCACGGCTGCAAATTATTCATAATTTAAATTTCCGCAAAGTTATCTTTGCCAACTTATGTTTTCAATTAAAGATATAGCCACCATTACCCTAACACTATTTGCCATTATTGATATTATCGGATCAATACCGGTAATAATTTCTATTAAAAACAAACACAAACACTTAGATTCTGCCAAAGCAACCCTTGCTGCAGGGGCATTAATGCTTCTGTTTTTATTTTTTGGTGAACAATTCTTAAAACTTTTTGGTGTTGATGTTTCTAGTTTTGCCATTGCAGGCTCTATTGTTATTTTTATTATAGGCCTTGAAATGATATTAGGTATAGAATTGTTGCGAACCGAGCCAAACGAAAAAACCGGAAGTATTATTCCAATTGCTTTTCCATTAATAGCAGGATCAGGGACGCTTACCACCATTATTTCCATGAAAGCCATTTACAGTTTCTACAATATTCTTACAGGCATATTGCTCAATTTAATTTTTGTTTACATAGTTTTGCGTTCAACTAATTTTATTGAACGCAAACTGGGCAGTAGCGGACTTAGCTTGGTACGCAAATTTTTTGGCATAGTTTTGTTATCAATTGCAGTTAGAATTTTTAAATCAAACATTTGAAAAAGTTATTCGTATTTTTTTTATTTTTAATTATAACTGAGATTTCATTTGCTCAGGGTTTTGGCAGTTATAAAATAGATTTTTTAGGAAACTGGAACAACCCCGAACTGCCCAAAAGCAGTATTGGGCAAATTTGGAACGATTTAACAGGTTACTACGACAGCCTCACAGGCAAAGAATATGTTATAATTGGAAGCACAGACAGCATTTATTTTTTTGATGTTACCGACCCTAAAAACATAAAGTTGTGCGATGTTGAATTTGGGAATAACCGTGGAGTAATAAACCGCGATTTTGAATGTTTGTCGCACTACGTTTATTGCGTTAGCGACAATGCTCCTGCCGGAAGTTTGCAGGTTTTTGATTTACGTTATTTACCCGATTCGGTTCATAAAGTTTATGATAGCGACTCGCTTGGCGTAAATACCCATAGTATTTTTATAAACAGGCAAAGTAAAAGGCTATATATGTGTGCTAATACATTAAAGCGTGGAGGGCGAGCTGCCATTGATGTATTAAGCCTCGAAAATCCTGAAGTTCCAAGATGGATAGGAAGATTAAATATTCCGCAAACTGCCGATGGAACGCCTTTGTTTAAAACCATTCACGAAATTTACCAAAGAAATGATACCATATATGCAAGTGCCGAATGGTATGGCCTATGGATTTTTGATATGACTGACCTGAATAATCAAAAATTGCTTGGCGTAATTAGAAATTACCCATTTAATGGTTACAACCACAATGGCTGGCTAAGCCCCAACGGAAAATATTTTTGTTTTACCGATGAAGTTCCTCAAGGTTTACCTTTAAAAATATTTGATATCAGTGATATGGCAAATTCAAAACTTGTAACCATGTTTCATAACGGTAATGCAACCAAATCAACTCCACACAACCCGTTTTGGATTGGAAATAATATTCATGTAAGCTACTATCACGATGGTTATGTAATTTTTAATGCCGATAATATTGATAGCATTTATCCTTCGGCCTGGTTTTACACATCTCCGGTTCCACCTCAAACCTACGAGGGTTTTAGAGGCAACTGGGGTTTATACCCTTATTTTCCATCGGGCAATATAGCATTGTCTGATATGCAATTTGGGTTATACATGGTAAAACCACACCAATCTGTTATTTTAAGTAATCGGGTTAAAGTTTCAGAACAAATTCAAATAAATATTTATCCAAACCCATCTACTTTAGGATTTATTGATGTGCTGTGTGTTGAACCAAGCGATTATCGAATTATTGACCAAAACGGAAAATTTCTTTTAAAAGGAACTACCCATCATCAAAACCAAAGAATAGATATTAGTATGCTGCAAAATGGCATATATTATATTAACATTGCAACGCAAAAAAGCAGTGTTACCAAAAAAATCATTAAACAGTAAGTTGAAGCAGATATTGTTTTTTTTCTTTAATTTGGCAATATCGTTAAATCTTGTTGCACAAACCGACAGTTTAAAAAAATCAATTATCTATCCTGTAACATGGCAAAATAAAACAGGTATAGAACAAAGCCTTGAACCTAATTTTCTTGACACTGCATTGAATAAAAACGAAATTTTTATTCCATTTTACAGTAAGTTCGGTGCTTATCAAGATTTGGGTCAATACGGAACCGCAGTAAATCCGGTATTTTGGCAAAATAGGCAACCTTTTGGCTTTAACCTTGGCTCAAACCCTTACCAATACTTTTTTAAAACTCCCCAACAGGCAAAGTATTATAATACCAAACTACCTTTGGCCGACTTTACCTACCACCAGGGGCCAAATGATTTTTTGTTGTTTGATGCTTTGGCTACCGCAAATATTTTACCCAATTTAAATGTTGGGGTTGATTTTTCGAGAATTGCAGGACGTGGTTTTTACCAGCAGCAAGAAGTTAGCCAATATTACACGCAGGTTTTTGGTAAATACCAAAGCAATAATAAAAAATGGCTGATACTTGCTAATTATAATTGGAACCGCGGAAAAAACGATGAAAGCGGAGGATTGAGAAACGACTCGCTTTTTGAAAGTTTAAGCGGAAACAACAAAGCAGCACCGTTATTGCTCAGCAATTGCGAAAGTCGTTTTAAAAATAGTATCGGAAACTTAAATGTTTATTACTATTTGGGCAAACCTACCTTTCAGTACAACGAAAACGATACGACTGTTTTGTTTAAACCCAAAGCATTTTTAAATTACGAATTTTCCCGCACCAAAACCGGTTTATACTTTGATAATATTGCTGGAGATACAAGCCGCTTACTATTTCCGAATTATTTTTTCGAAAATAACTCAAATTTTAAAGACAGTTTAAACCACGAAATGCTAAGCCAGCAGTTCTCTTTTCATTCGTTGCTTGGTAACGGAAAATACTATTTTACCACTGCATTTAAAAACGATGTAATTGAGGTTTTGCAAAGGCAGCAAACCAACAGGTATATAAACAACAGCATACTTGCCAGCCTTGAAAAAATTAGCAAAAACAATAAAAACGAATTGTTATTTAAAGCAAACCTGCAATATTGCTTTAGCGGTTACAACCAAAACGATGTGTTAGTTGAGATGAAAGCCGGATTTAAAACCGCAAAACTATTGTTAAATGGAGGTGTGGCCAATCATTTGTTTCAGCCCGATTTTACTTTGAGTATCTTTCGAAGCAATCCGTTTTTGTGGCAAAATAATTTCAGTAAAACAAATCTTACGCATTTGTTTGGTTCACTTCAAACAACAAAATTAAAGTACAATTATCAGGTTGCTTTTAATCAGTATATTTATGTAAATTTTGTATTTATAAACACACAGGCATTGCCACAACAAAACAACGATGCCATTGTAGTTAATACCATTAATGCCGAAAAAACATTTGCTTTTAAATTTATCAGGCTAAGCAATCAGGTTATTTTTCAACAAACCAATACCAATGTTATACGAATACCTGATGCCATTGCAAACCTACGCTACTATGCCGATTTTAGGGTTATGAAGGTTTTACAACTTCAAACAGGCTTCAATATATTTTATAATTCGGCATATTACGGTAATGCATACAACCCTGTTTCGAGGTTGTTTTATTTGCAAAACGAAAAATCAATTGGCAACTATCCGTTGGCCGAAGTGTTTGTAACGGCAATGGTAAAAAAAGCCATTTTTTACGTAAAGTACGGTCATGTAAATGCCAATATTATAAACACAGGGTTTTATTATACACCCGGTTATCCTTTGCCGCTAAGAGCATTGTATTTAGGGCTTAGGTGGAGAATGTATAACTAACCTCTATGGTTGCTTTTTAATTGAAAAAACTAAATATAAATATTGCAGTTAATTGAGTTTATGATAGCAGAAAATTTAAATAAAATTAAAGCACAATTAGGCTCAAACATAAAACTGATTGTTGTAACAAAAACACGCAGTATTGAAGAAATAATGCAGGTTTATGAAGCCGGGCACAAAATTTTTGGAGAAAACAGGGTACAGGAATTGTGCGAAAAACAAAAGCTATTGCCTAACGATATAGAATGGCATTTAATTGGCCATTTACAAACCAATAAGGTTAAATATATTGCACCGTTTATAGATACCATACACAGTGTTGACAGTTTTAAACTTTTGCAGGTTATAAATAAAGAAGCTGCTAAAAACAACCGTGTAATAAATTGCCTGCTGCAAGGTTATGTAGCAAAAGAAGAAACAAAATTCGGTATGTTATTTGAAGAAATTGAAGCCCTTTTGCTTGAGCCGACTTTGCAGGAGTTAAAAAACATTAAAATAACAGGTTTAATGGGTATGGCAACAAATACAAACAACGAAGAACAGGTGGCAACTGAATTTGGCACACTTAAAAAATGGTTCGAAAAATTAAAAGAAATTTATTTTAAGAATAACAATGATTTTAAGGAACTAAGTATGGGAATGAGCGGAGATTACCTATTTGCTGCCGCAAATGGAAGCACCATGGTAAGAATTGGCAGCCTTATTTTTAGCTGAATAATGAGGTAAAAACTTTACTATCTTTGTACAAAATTTGAAACTAAATTTTTTATTAAATAATAGGCTTGTAAAATTTGTTTTTGCCAAATTGCAAAAAATTAATCTTCCGGGCAATGAGCATGTAAGTGTTTTTCATGTTGTTGAGTTTTTTATAAGAAATATTGGTAATCGCGATTTAAACATGAGGGCTTCGGCCTTATCGTTTAGTTTTTTTTTGGCGTTGTTTCCAACTGTAATTTTCTTTTTTACTTTAATTGCTTATTTACCCATAAAATACGATGTAGATGACCTTATGTTTTTTTTATCAGAAATTGTTCCTCATGATGCATTTTATGCCATAAACGATACATTGGTTGACATATTAAAAAACCAAAGAGGGGGATTGCTTTCAATAGGTTTTATCAGTGCAATAATTTTAACTACCAATGGTTTTCATAATTTAATTGATTACCTTACCATGTTTAGTAACGAGGGTAAAAGTCGTAGTTTTATAAAACAGCGAATTATTGCAACCATATTAGCCGTAATTATATTTGTTCTTATATTGTCATCGGTAACGTTTATAACAGTTGTTACCATCAGTTTATCGTACCTCGAAAAAATTAAATATTTCCCAAGCAAAACCATTCCTTACCTCATAAGTTCCTTAAATTATGCTGTTGTTGGTATTATTATTATGGGAGTTATAGGATCAATATATTATATAGCACCTAAAAAGAAAAACCGATGGAAATTCTTTTCACCTGGAGCCATTATTGCAACCCTTGTTTCGTTAATAACAACATGGGGTTTCAGCGAATATGTCAATCATTTTAACTCATACAACAAAGTTTATGGCTCAATTGGCGTGCTTATAGTTGTAATGATGCTAATTTATATCAATACATTTATATTGCTTTCAGGGTTTGAACTCAATGTTGCAATTGATATGGCCAAACAAAATCAATTAAAAAAACAAAATCAAAAAATCGAAAACGTTGTTGTGTTTTTACCTGATGTAAAACATCAGCTTGAAGAAAAAATTTAATAAAATGAAACTAAACAATTTTATAAAGGAAGTAAATGTTGGAGGTGTTCCCGAACATTTTAACCTAGCTTGGCATTTGGCTATTGAACGCGGTTTGTTTAGCAAACAAGGCATACAAATAAACTGGCAAGATGTACCCGGAGGTACAGGCGCTATGTGTAATAAACTTAGAGATGGAAGCCTAGATATTGCCATAGCATTAACCGAAGGAGTAATTGCCGATATTTTAAATGGCAACAAAAGTAAAATTGTTCAGTTTTATGTTAATTCTCCTTTAAAATGGGGAATTTATACCGGTGTAAATTCGGGTATTTATAACTTGAACCAAATTAATGATTTAAAATATGCAATAAGCAGATACAATTCGGGTAGCCATTTAATGGCTTATGTAAATGCCGATAAACTTGGTTTAACCATAAAACATGAGCAGTTTGTTGTGGTTGGAAATTTAGAAGGAGCTCGCGAAGCACTAAAAAATAATACAGCACAATTATTTATGTGGGAGAAGTTTACCACAAAACCATATGTTGATAACGGAGAGTTTAGAATGCTAGGGGAGTGCAGTTCGCCATGGCCTTGTTTTGTGGTTGTTGTAAGAGAAGAGTTTTTATTACAAAACCATAATCTGGTTCAACAAATTTTGCAAACAGTAAACAATACCTGCTTTTTATTAAAATATTTTGAAACCGAAGCCGTAGATATGATAGCCTGGCGATATAAGTTGAAATTGGCCGATGCATGCCAGTGGTTTGCCGAGTTAGAATATAATTACACCCCCGAAATTGATGAAATTGAGTTTATATCAATTTTAAACGACCTTAAAAAACTGGGTATTATAAATAGAATACCCAACATTGATGAGGTTTGCTATGTGCCTAATTTGGTTGAAATGTGAAATAAATCAATTCATCTCATAAACAATTAAAAACTTTCTTTCAATTTGTCTAAGAGTTCTTTCGGACAGCTTGTGGGTTTGTTGGTTGCTTTATCAATAAATGCCAATATAGTTTCACCGGTACAAAGCAAATCGTTTTTTTCGTTAAACACCTTAAAATAAAAAGTCATCTTTACCAACGGCAATTTTTCTATTGTTGTTTCAATGGTAAGCAAATCATCGTATTTAGCAGGTTTATTAAAATTTACGGTAAGTTTTAAAACCGGCATTATTATGCCTTTTTCTTCAAAACCTTTGTAAGTTAGACCAAGTTGTCGTAAGGCTTCAACCCTTGCCACTTCAAAATATGTGGCAAAATTACCATGATAAACTACTCCCATTTGGTCGGTTTCGGCATAGCGAACCCTGATTTGTGTTTTGCTTTTGTGCATTTGGTTTTTAGCCAAATGTAAGTTTTGTTTATTGGATTTTTAAAAACTTTACTCCCAAAAACCTTGTTTGAATTTGGTTGAATAAAGCATTTTACCAATGGTTTAAAGAAAAAAACATTAAGCCTTTTTTATTTCAGGAGCAGGCTTGGGAGGCATTTTTAAATTGTAAAAGCGGACTTATAAATGCACCAACCGGAAGCGGCAAAACCTATTCTCTTGCCTTACCGCTGTTGGCAAATGGAATAAATAAATCTACAAAAGGTTTGCAAGCCATTTGGATAACTCCGATTAGGGCGCTAACAAAAGACCTCGTAAAGGCCATTGAAACAGCAGCCATTGGCATTAACAGTAAATATACAATTGGCTATCGCACGGGCGATACAACTCAAAAAGAGCGAGCTAAACAAAACGAAAATCTTCCGAATATTTTAATTACAACTCCCGAAAGTTTGCATGTATTACTTAGTACAAAAGATTATGAAAAAAAATTTTCTCAAATAAAAGCCATTGTGGTAGATGAATGGCACGAAATGCTTGGCAATAAACGAGGGGTACAAACTGAGTTGGCCCTAAGCCGACTAAAAGGCTTAAATCCAAACCTACAAATATGGGGCATCAGCGCAACCATTGGTAACTTACAGCAAGCCATGCAGGTATTATTAGGTTCAAACCACCAAAATGGAATTTTAATAAAAGCCGAAATTGAAAAGAAAATTGAAATAAAAAGTATTTATCCTACAAAGGCCGAAAGGTTGCCCTGGGCCGGTCATTTAGGTATAAAACTGGCAGAGCAAATTGTACCGCTTATTGATAAAGCAAAAACAACCCTTATTTTTACCAATACCCGCGCCCAAACCGAAATTTGGTACAGGCAGTTACTCGAAATAAAACCCGATTGGGCAGGATTAATTGCCATGCATCACGGTTCGTTGAGTAACGAAATAAGGCAATGGGTTGAAGATGCATTACATACAGGTATATTAAAGGCAGTTGTTTGTACCAGCAGCCTCGATTTGGGTGTAGATTTTAGGCCGGTAGAACAAATTATACAAATTGGCGGACCCAAAGGTATTGCTCGTTTTATGCAAAGGGCTGGACGTAGTGGCCATGCTCCGGGACAAGTATCGGTAATTTATTTTTTGCCAACTCATGCACTCGAACTTACCGAAGCAAGTGCACTAAAACTTGCAGTAAAACAAAACATAATGGAAAACCGCGAACCTCTTGTAAGGTGTTTTGATGTGTTGATACAATACTTGTGTACGCTTGCAACCGGCCAGGGCTTTTACCCCAAACAAATTTACAATGAGATAAAACAAACCCATTGTTTTAATACAATTTCGGAGCTTGAATGGCAATGGGTTTTGTTTTTTATTACACAAGGAAGCCAAAGCCTGAATGCCTACAATGAGTTTAAAAAAGTAGAAGTTGATGAAAAAGGTATTTACAAAATTACCAACAAAGGTATTGCCATGCGGCACAGGTTAAGTATTGGAACCATAGTTAGTGATGCAGCAATTACTGTTAAATATGCCAATGGAGGTTTTATTGGCACGGTTGAAGAATGGTTTATATCGAGGCTTAATATTGGCGATGTTTTTTGGTTTGCGGGTAAAAATCTTGAGTTGGTTCAGGTAAAAAACCTTACTGCTTACGTAAAAAAATCAGAGCAAACCAAAGGGCAAATACCGAGCTGGCAAGGAGGGCGAATGCCGCTAACAAGCAAAATGTCGGAAGTGCTAAGGCACGAACTTCATTCTTTTGCCATGAACCAAAATCAATCAAAGGATTTAAAGGAAATTGCCGAAACATTGAATTTTCAAAAAGAAAGGTCGGTAATACCTTTACAAAACCAGTTGCTTATTGAAACACTCGAAAGCAAAGAGGGTCATCATGCATTTATTTATCCATTTGAAGGAAGATTGGTGCATGAAGCTTTGGCAAGTTTAATTGCTTACCGTATAAGTCAACAATATCCTATTACATTTTCGATGGCTTTTAACGATTACGGTTTTGAACTGCTAAGCGATATACCATTTGACATGGAAGAGGCCATTGGTTTTAATATTTTTGGCGTAGAAGATTTGAGTAATCATTTACTAAACAGTATTAATGCTGCAGAGTTGGCTCAACGAAAATTTAGGGAAATTGCACGCATTGCCGGTTTGGTTTTTACAGGTTTTCCGGGCAAAATGATTAAGACAAAGCATCTTCAGGCAAACTCCTCATTATTTTTTAAAGTATTTAGCGAAAACGAGCCCGATAATTTGTTGATACAACAGGCTTACGAAGAATTGCTGCTATCGCAATTTGAGGAAACACGACTAAGAATGGCTTTGATACGCATAGCAAAGATTGAGATTATTATAAAAAAACTTGAAAAACCGGGGCCATTTGCTTTTCCGATAATGGTTGACAGGCTTAGGGAAAAATTATCATCAGAAAAACTTGAAGACCGAATAAAAAAAATGCAGGTTGCTTTTTCTTAAAATAAATATTTCTACATTGCATTGGTGAGACTTGTATTAGCATTATTTATTTTATTTAACTCTTCATGCCACAAACCTTGCAACCTCGATTTGCGAATTGGCGAAATGGTATCAATTCCAATAGAATTTAAAGGTTTTACCGTTTCGCAAATAAAAAATACGCTTGTTTATAGAATACCAAAACAAAATACCGAAGCCGTTGATACAATTTTATTGAGGGATATGATGTATCCACCTGATTATATAACCGAAAGCAGTGTTTTTATAACAGATGTAAACTTTTCTGGAAAAAATGAAGATTATTATTATTCATCATTGAACGATTGTCATTTAATTTTAGATTGGTTTGTAAACAAAGACACCATTGCTGATATTGTGATAAAAAAATCGAAAGAAGATGTAAAAGACAGATGTTACAAAGACCACCCAAATGTAAAAATAGATGAACTTAAATTTGTACACAAGGGTAAAGTAGTTAGTAAAGGTCAAAAAATTATAATTAACTTTTAAACTAAATATTGCTCTGAAAAATTTTTGCAATAATTTTTAATCTGATCACGCACCTGTCTAAATTCACTCATTATTTTGTCTTCTGTGCCGGTTGCTTTAGCAGGGTCGGTAAAGTTTTGATGAAATTTTTGAGCAGTTGACGGAAAAAACGGACAACGTTCTTTTGCATTATCGCAAACGGTAATAACAAAATCAAAATCAATGTGCCTGTATTCGTCAATATGGTTTGATGTGTGTTTTGAAATATCAATACCATCTTCCATCATGGTTGCAATGGCTCTTGGGTTTACTCCATGTGTTTCAACTCCGGCACTGTAAATTTCGGCTTTTTCTCCGGCAAAATGTCTCAAGTACCCTTCTGCAATTTGGCTGCGGCAACTGTTTCCGGTGCATAGCACCAATACTTTTTTTTTCATATAAAATTTTGTTTTAATATCTCCATTTATTAGCAAGTGCCACCAGCGACAGCATAACAGGCACTTCAATTAAAACTCCTACAACCGTTGCAAGTGATGCACCGGAGTTTAAACCAAAAAGCGATATAGCTACGGCAACTGCAAGTTCAAAAAAGTTACTTGCTCCAATCATGGCGGCAGGGGCACATATATTGTGTTTTAATTTTAAAAATTTTCCTCCAAACCAACTAACGAAAAAGATAAAATACGTTTGAATAGTTAATGGAATGGCTATTAATAAAATATGAAAAGGTTTATGTATAATAATTGAGCCTTGAAATGCAAACAGCAATACCAAAGTTGTTAGCAATGCCAAAATAGAAACAGGTTTTAATACCGGTAAAAATTGTTTTTTAAACCAATCTTCTCCCTTGTTTTTTATAAGATATCGGTTACTCACATATCCTGCCGTAAGCGGAATAACAACAAAAATTACAACCGAACTGGCAAGCGTATCAAAAGGAATTTGAATATTTGATATGCCCAATAAAAACTTTACAATAGGGATAAATAAAATAAGCAAAACCAAATCGTTTACCGATACCTGAACCAATGTGTAATTGGCATCTCCTTTGGTAAGATAGCTCCATACAAAAACCATGGCTGTACATGGAGCTGCGCCTAATAAAATTGCACCTGCAATGTATTGTTCAGCCATTTCGGGTTCAAGCCAAGCTGAATATAATTTGTTAAAAAACATCCATGCAAAAAATGCCATGGTAAAAGGTTTTATAAGCCAATTTACCGTAAGCGTAAGCCAAAGCCCGTTAAGGTTGTTTTTTACATTTTTTATTGACGTAAAATCAATTTGCACCATCATGGGGTAAATCATTAACCATACCAAAATGGCAACCGGTATATTTACCTTTGCAATTTCCATAGAACTGATTATCTGAATAGAATTGCCCAAGATATTTCCAAGTAAAATTCCGGCACCTATACAAAGCGCTACCCAAAGAGTAAGATATTTTTCAAACTTTCCCATTTTAGCAACAGTTATTTTTTTGTTTGCTTATTTCCTTAGTAACCAAAATAAAATATTGGCTTATAGCTTCAATTGATTCTTGGTTTATACAATAACAAATGGCATTTCCTTCTACCGAGCCTTTAATTATTCCGGCATTTTTAAGTTCTTTTAAATGTTGCGATACCGTTGGTTGCGCCAACTGTACTTCATTAACAATATCTCCGCAAATACATGCATCGGTTTTCATCAGGTATTCTACAATGGCAATTCGGGCCGGATGACCTAAAGCTTTCATTAAAGCTGCCATTTGATTTTGTTTATCGTTAAATAAATCAGTTTTACTTGCACCCATATTTTTATATTGCAATATTACAATATAAATTTTCAATTATATAGCAACAATGAAATAAAATTTGTAACAAATTAATTTTCAGTATTTAAAACAAATTGGTTGTGTTTTTTAATTTCAATAATAACAAACTTGCTGGTGGGGGTATTGCTTTTTTCTGCTACCGAATTTATAGGAACCAACACATTGGCTTCAGGGAAATATGTAGCCGTGCATTGTTTCGGAATATTGTATTTTACCACAATAAATTTTCGGGCAACACGCTCAATACCATCATAGTAATTGTATAAATCAACCAAATCTCCTGCTTTAAAGCCTCTTTCTTCAATATCTGCTTCGTTCATTAAAATAACCCTACGCTCGTTTAAAATACCTCTGTAACGATCATGAAGACCATAAATGGTGGTATTAAACTGGTCGTGGGTTCTTATGGTCATCATCATCAATTGGTTTGGTTCAAGCATAGCCTTGCTAAATTTTGAAATATTAAAATTTGCTTTACTTGATAATGTATTAAACCTGCCATTTCTTGCTGCATTAGGCAAATAAAAACCACCCGGTTCGCGCACACGTTTATTGTAATTTTCAAAACCCGGAATGGTTTTTTCAATATCGTTTCTTATTTCATCGTAATGGTTCAGGTACTTTGACCAGTTTACTTTGCTTTTTGAACCCAAAACAGCAATTGCCATACGGCAAACAATTACAGGTTCGCTAAGTAAATTATTGCTAACAGGTTTAAGACTGCCTTTGCTCATTTGTACCACACCCATAGAGTTTTCACACGATACAAATTGGGCTTCGCCATTTAGTTCATCTTTATCGCTTCGGCCAAGAGTAGGCAAAATAAGCGCTTCTTTGCCCACAATTAGGTGACTGCGGTTAAGTTTGGTACTTATTTGAACCGTTAAATCGCAATTTCTTAATGCCTCTGCTGTGTATTTTGTATCGGGGGTAGCCGAGAGAAAATTACCGCCCATTGCTATAAAAACTTTAATTTTTTGGTTGTGCATGGCTTTAATACTGTCAACAACATCAAGGCCGTGATGTTGAGGAGGTTTAAAACCAAAAACATCTTCAATTTTATTTAAAAATGCCTGAGATGGTTTTTCGTAAATGCCCATCGTGCGGTCGCCTTGCACGTTGCTGTGGCCGCGAACAGGGCAAGTGCCAGCACCCGGTTTGCCAATGCTGCCTTTAAGCAGTAATAAGTTTACAACTTCTTTTATCGTATCAACGGCATTTTTATGTTGGGTTAATCCCATTGCCCAACACGCTATAATGTGGTTTTTGTTTTTTAAAACTTCAAGCGTTTGGTTTAAATGTTCTTTACTTATTCCGCAACAGTCAAGTAATTCATCAATTTTGTATTGAGCCAAATCTGCTTTGTACTCATTAAAACCAAAAGTGTTGGTGTTGATAAAATCGTGGTCTAAAATTTTACCATTATTTTTTTCATCTTCTTCAATTAAACATTTGTTTATGGCTTTTAGCAAAGCCATATCGCCATTTATTTTTACCTGAAGAAAAATATCAGTGAGGTTAGTTTTTAAGCCCAAAGCTCCCTTAACGGTTTGTGGATTGTTGAATGCAACTAGGCCTGCTTCAATTAATGGATTTACCGAAATAATTACACAACCATTCTCTTTAGCTTTTTGCAACGCGCTAAGCATACGGGGGTGGTTAGTTCCGGGGTTTTGGCCTAAAATTATAATTACTTCTGCTTTATAAAAATCTTCGAGTGTAACCGAGCCTTTGCCAATACCCAACGATTCGTTTAGCGCTACACCACTGCTTTCGTGACACATGTTACTACAATCGGGCAGGTTGTTGGTTCCAAATTCTCTTACAAACAATTGGTATAAAAACGCGGCCTCGTTACTTGTTCTGCCCGATGTATAAAAAGTAGCCTCATCTGGCGATTGCAGTTTGTTTAAATGTTTTGCTATAATGCTAAAAGCCTCATCCCAGCTTACTGGTTGGTAGTGCGTGCCATTTTGTGGCAAATACATGGGCTGTGCAATACGACCTTTTTTGCCAATTTCGTAATCATTTAATTCGGCTAATTCGGTAATACTGTTTTTTGAAAAAAAATCGGCAAAAAGTGCCTTTGAAGTAGCCTCTTCTGCAATGGCTTTTGCACCGTTTTCGCAATATTCGGCAATAGGGGAGCGGTCGTCATCAGGGTCGGGCCAGGCACATCCGGGACAGTCATACCCGTCTTTTTGGTTTAGTTTTGCAAGGGCTTTTAAGCCACGAGCCAAATCCATTTCGCTAAAAACATGTTTTACCGAAGAAACAACTGCCGGAATTCCGGCAGCAACTGTTTTGGGTTCTGTTAATTTTATCTCCAGTAATTTTTCAGGATTTTCAGGATTCGGCTCATTTTTTTTTGCAGTCATATTATATGATAATCAAAACTTCAAAGAAACAATTTTTGTATTAAACTAAATCATATTTATCGCCTATGGCCGGAATACTTACCTTTTCAAAACCTTTAGCAATTAAAAAACCTTTAAAGGTATGTTGCGCTTCAGGTTCACCATGTACCAAAAAAACTTCTTTAATTTTTGATTTTTTTTGACATTTTAAGTATGTCATAATTTCTTCATAATCGGCATGTGCACTGTAATATTCAAGCGAAATAACTTCAGCTTTTACCGGAAATTCTTCGCCAAAAATTCTTACTGTTTTATTACCTGCTTTAAGTCTTCCGCCAAGGCTTTCTGGTGTACAATAACCAACAAGCAAAACTGTATTTTTAATATCGCCTATATTGTTTTTTATATGATGTTTTACCCTGCCAGCTTCGGCCATTCCGCTGGCGCTTATAATAATGCAGGGTTCTTTCAGGTCATTTAGTTTTTTGCTTTCTTCAACATCTGATATATAGCTAAGGTTTTTAAAACAAAAAGGTTCAGGGTCGTGATGCTGCATGTACAAAACAAAGTCTTCGCGGTAGCACTCCTGATGTTTTTCAATTACCCTGGTTGCATTTACCGATAACGGACTATCAACAAACACCTTTATATTTGGCAATATGCCGCTATTTGATGCTTTTTCAAGAAAATAAATTATTTCCTGAGTTCTATCAACACTAAAGGCCGGTATAATTAATTTACCCATTTTTTCAACGCAAGTATGTTTTACAATTTCCAACAGTTTTTGTTCGGCATTGTGTTCTTTTGGGTGTAATCGGTCGCCATAAGTGCTTTCGCAAATCAGGTAGTCGCATTGTCTAAATTCTTCGGGGTTTCGTAAAATTGGGTCGTTGTAGCGGCCAATATCTCCGGTAAATGTTATCTTGGTTTTTTTTCTTATACCGATTTTAATATCAAGATGAACAGCACAACTACCCAGCAAATGGCCTGCATCGGTAAAGTGAAAGGTAATTTCGTCATCTATTTTCAATTCTTCATCATACTCAACCGGTTCAAAAAGTGTTAAAGTTTTCTTTACGTCATCTAAATCGTATAATGGTTCAAGAATTTGCTCTCCACGTTTTTTTCTTCTTTCGTTTAAATAGCCTAAATCGTCTTTTTGAATATGAGCACTATCAAACAACATTAATTCGCAAAGCGAAATTGTTGCCGGATGCGCAAATATAATACCCCTGAAACCTTCACGTACCAATCGAGGTAAAAGTCCGCAATGGTCAATATGTGCATGACTTAAAATTACATATTCAATTGTAATTGGGTCAAAACCAAAATGACGGTTGTATTGTATGTTAGCATTTGGTTTGCCTTGAACCAAACCGCAATCTAAAAGTATTTTTTTTCCTTTTGGAGTGGTTATTAAATGCTTGCTTCCTGTTACCATTTGTGCCGCTCCAAAAAATTGTAAGTTTATCATACGGTAAATAAAACGCTTAAATTACTTTAATTTGCACAATTATATACAAAGTTGTTTTTTAGCAGAGATATTCACACCAATAAAATATGAACATAGCCATTGCAGGAAATATAGGATCGGGAAAAACTACACTTACAACGTTACTTGCCAAGCATTATAAATTTGAACCGCATTACGAAAATGTAGAAGACAATCCGTACATAAGCGATTTTTATGAAGATATGCAACGCTGGAGTTTTAACTTGCAGATATATTTTTTAAACAGTCGCTATCAGTCTTTATTGCAAATTCAAAAACTTAAAAAAAATACTATACAAGACCGAACCATTTATGAAGATGCCCAAATTTTTGCTCCAAACTTGCACAGCATGGGTTTAATGAGTTCGAGAGATTACGATACTTATTTAAAATTATTTGAAAGTTTAAATGCTACCATAAAACCGCCCGATTTAATGATATATCTAAGGGCATCCATACCAACACTTGTAAATAATATTCAAAAACGTGCTCGCGATTACGAAGACAGCATTAGGCTTGATTATTTACGAAGGTTAAACGAAAGGTATGAAGCTTGGATAAGTTCGTACCCTCACAAACATCTAATAATAGAAATAGACGAATTAAACTTTGCCGAAAACTCTAAGCACCTAGGCGATATAATAACCAAAATAGAGGCTGAACTTAACGGCTTGTTTTAAGGCAAACTGTTTTTAAAATCCTGATAGCGGGCATCAAAAGTTTGTCCATCATTTCTGCTGCCAAGGCACTCCCACATTTTTGTAATATTTTCAACCCTATTATCGGGGTTTGGGTGTGTGCTCAAAAACTCTGGTATGCCAACACCTCCGCCAGCACTTATTTTTTCGAAGAAAAACTTAGCGCCACGTGGGTCGTAAGGGGTTGGGTATAAGTATCTAACCGAGTAATCATCGGCTTCGGTTTCATCATCGCGGCTAAATTTTAGCGCCAATAAACCAACTGCAATTTGACTTAAAAGTCCAGGGTCGCCACCGGTTAAAATTTGTACCAATGCGATGGCTCCGTACTGTTTCATCATTTGGTTGGCACTGTGTCTGCGGTCAGCATGGGCAATTTCGTGCCCCATTACACCAGCAAGTTGGGTTTCGTTATCAAGGTATTTTATTAAACCTGTATAAAAATAAATGTAACCTCCGGGTGTACAAAAAGCATTCAGGGTTTTATCATCTCTAATAATTCTAACCCTCCACGGAAAATCGTTTTTATAATAAACTTTTCCGCTTTTTAAAACATTGTCTCTTATTCGGTAAATGTGTGCATACGCATTTTTGTATTGAACCGAATCTAAAACAGGATATTTAGATGGATTGTTGCTTATTTCGGTAACAACAGATTGTCCCATGGCAAGATCATCGTTTGTTGAAATGAGTAAATTTACCAAACCTCCTGGAGCTTTTCCACCGCAAGGGTCGTTAAAGTTATCAGAATCGGCTCTTTTACAACCTTGAGTAAATAAAGCAATAATTGATGTAATTAAAGCAACATGCTTAAAAATATTAATATTTAACATGGTTCAAATATAAATAAAACCGTGCCATAAGTATTGAATGAGAAAAACTTATTGCAAGTTTTTGGAAATATTGTAAAAACTAAGATATTTGCGCCCCTGTTTGTTGCGGAGAACAAGCAGATTAACAACAAAAAATTAAAAATTAAAAAACATGTCAGTAAAAATCAGACTACAAAGATTCGGACGCAAACAAGCTCCGTATTACCACGTGGTGGTGGCAGATTCGCGTGCTCCGAGAGATGGTAAGTTTATTGAAAAAATAGGCTCATATCGTCCCTCGTCTCAACCGGCACAAATTGAACTTGATGTAGAAAAAGCAGTTCAATGGCTTTTTAATGGCGCACAACCAACCGATACGGCTCGTGCCATTTTAAGTTACAAAGGTGCATTGTACAAAAAACACTTAATTGAAGGTGTTAAAAAAGGTGCATTAACTCAGGAACAAGCTGATGAAAAATTTAACAAATGGCTTGAAGAGAAAAATGCTAAAATTAATGCTCACACCGAAAAAGTTGTAAAAACCAAAAATCAGGTACTAAGCGAAAGACTTGCTGCCGAAACCAAAGTAAAAGAAGAGCGTGCTGCTAAAATTGCCGCCAAACTTGCTGCTGCAAATGCACAAGCTGCTATTGACGAGGCTTCGGGTGGTGCTGAAGAGCCAGCCCCTGCAACTGAAGAAACTCCAGCTGAGTAACAGCTTAGCCAACGGTGAAAAGTATTAACATAAAAGATTTTTTACCGGTTGGAATAGTTGCCAAAAGCCACGGAAATAAAGGCGAAGTAAGAATTTCGTTACATACTTCCGTAAAAATAAAGGAATGGGTATTTGTAGAACACAATCAAAAACCCGTTCCTTTTTTTATTGAACAAAAAAACGGCACATACCCTGATTATATTTTTAAACTAAAAGGCATAAACACAAAGGAAGATGCCGAAAACCTCAAAAATAAAATTGTGTTACTTCCTAAAAATCAAATAATATCAAATAAACACTTTGCAAACGAAGATATTATTGATTTTATAATAATTGATGAGCAAGTGGGTGAAATTGGCAAAGTTGCATCTATTATTTCTGAAACCAAACAACCCCTTTTGCAAACAAGCTATCAAAATAAAGAGTTGTTAATTCCTGCTGTTGAGCCGATAATTATCGATATAAATTTTGATGAAAAAGTAATTTATACAAACCTGCCCGATGGATTTTTAAATATATAAAGCTATTTTATTTTCCTTAAATACAATATTCTTTGAATTGAATTTTGGCCAACGTATTTACGTCCGCTAAGTTTGTATTTTACCGAACTTATTTTGGTTATGTCATAAGTTTGGTTTACCCAGTCTTTTTCGCTTATGTTTATTTTGTTTTGATCTTTCATGAAAAACCAGGTAACAGCATATTCTGTGCTGCCAATGGTAAGCAAACCTGTTTCATCAGAATTTAATTGATAAATTCCATAGTTTTCTTCTCTAACAAGTTCTGTTTGGTTGTTTAGTATTTCAATAACTGTATCACGGTACCATCGTCCTATAAAATTTTCGGTAGTATTGTTGTTGTTTATATCTGTGTTATCATCATCTTTTTGACAGGCTACCACAAATAGTGTTATTGCTATTAAGAAATATAACTTTTTCATTGAAATGTATTTATAAACTTATAATGAGCAAATTTATTGCCACAAATAAACTTTTATCAACAAAAGTTAACAATAGGCAAAAATTTCTGTTAGCATTGCAGCCATGCAACATCAAGCGGTTTTGTTATTTGGTTCAAACATGGGCAACAGGTATTACCATATTTTATTGGCACAACAATATTTAAGCAATCATGGAATATTTAAAGCAAAATCGGGGTTGTATAAAACTGCAGCTTGGGGCAATACACAACAAAAAGATTTTTATAATCAGGCGACTATTTTGCAAACCAATCTTTTGCCTTTGCAATTGCTTAAAATAATAATTGAAACCGAAGAGCAACTTGGCCGCAAACGCTTTATAAAATGGGAACCCCGAACCATTGATATTGATATTATTTTTTTTGATAACGAAGTCATTGAACATCCTGATTTGCAAATACCACACCCTTATATGCAGCAAAGGCGCTTTGTGCTTGAACCAATAAGTGAAATTTTACCAGATTTGGTTCACCCTGTATTAAACAAAAACATCTTGCAACTGCTTGCCGAATGTAATGATGCCTTGCCGGTTGAAAAATTGTAGTCATTAATAAAATCAGGTACTTTTATTTTGCAATATTAAAAATGAGCAATTTGTATGATTACATTGTAATTGAAGGAAATATTGGAGCAGGTAAAAGTTCTTTGGCCAAAAAACTTGCAGCAACATTCAATGGAAATTTAATTCTCGAAGAATTTGAAGATAACTCTTTTTTACCAAAATTTTATGCCGAGCCAAGGCGATATGCCTTTACACTAGAAATGAGTTTTTTGGCTACAAGATTTAATCAGTTAAAAAACAACTTACTGCAACCTGCGTTATTTAGTAGTTGCATCATTGCCGATTATATTTTTGCCAAGTGCATGTTGTTTAGTAAAGTAAATTTAGAAGATGATGAATACAACCTGTACCTTAAATTATTTGAAATAATAAACCTGCAACTGCCAAACCCCGATATATTAATTTATTTACACAATAATATTGAACGATTACAATTTAATATAAAAAACAGAGGCCGTATTTACGAACAAAATATTTCTGATGAATATTTACAAAATCTTCAACAAACCTATTTAAATTATCTTAATCAAATATATAACTTTCCGGTACTGGTGGTTGATTGTAATGGCCTTGATTTTGTAAACAACCTCAGCGATTTTGAGAATATTTGTAATTTATTTTCAAAGCCTCATAAAAAAGGAATTAATTATATAAAACCGTAATTAACTTGTATTTGTTCAGCTTACCATATTTACCCAATATTGCATGGTTTCAGCATGTATTGCAATATAAAAAAATTGTTATATCGGGTGGAGAACACTATGTAAAACAAACATACCGAAATCGTTGCCATATACTTAACACTAATGGCGTTCAAACATTAATTATACCGGTAAAATACAGCAATACACAAAAAACGCCATACAACCAACTGCAACCCGATAATTCGGTAAAGTGGCAGCAACAACACTGGAATAGCCTTGTTGCAGCTTATGGAAAAAGTGCTTTCTTTTTTCATTACAGGCATTTTTTTGAACCATATTACGATAAGACAATTGAAAATGTTTTTTATTTTAATTTAGGTTTACTGAAGTTGATATTAAAACTTTTAAAAGCAGAAGTTGAAATTGAAGTAACTGATTACTATATTGACAACGTAAATGCCAATGTTGATTTTAGAAACAAATTTAATCCCAAAAAAAGCAGGGTAGAGGAGTTGCTTTTTCAAAAAAAATATCATCAGGTTTTTGCTGAGAAATTTAGTTTTGAATCTAATCTGAGCATTGTTGATTTACTATTTAACAGAGGCACTGAAACAATTGATTTTTTAGTTGGGTAATTGTTGATACTTTTTGCAAATAAACTTAGGCTGTTGTTATAATTTTGGTGTGTGGATTATTTAAGTTTATTAAACCCTTCGCAGAGAGCCGCAGTAGAACAGATTGAAGGGCCAGTTATGATAATAGCCGGTGCAGGCAGTGGTAAAACCCGTGTATTAACATATCGTATTGCACACATGATGCAGCAAGGGGTTGATCCATTTAATATTCTTTCGCTAACCTTTACCAACAAGGCTGCAAAAGAAATGCGACATCGTATAAACGAACTGGTAGGTGCCGAAGCACGCAACCTTTGGATGGGAACTTTTCACAGCATTTTCTCAAGAATTCTAAGAATAGAAAGTGATAAAATCGGATATCCGCGAAACTTTACCATTTACGATACCGATGACAGTAAAAGCCTTATTAAATCTATCATCAACGAAATGAAACTTGATGATAAACTTTATAAACCTGCCAGTGTATTGGGAAGAATAAGCGCTGCAAAAAATGTTTTAATTACTGCCAATCAATACATCATGAGCAACGAGTATGCCGAAAACGATGCACAAAGCGGAAGACCAAAATTTGGGATGATTTTTAAAGCATACAGTGACCGATGTTTTAAAGCCGGAGCCATGGATTTTGATGACTTGCTTATAAATACGCATAAACTTTTTGCCGAACATTTAGATGCCTTAAACAAATACCAACACATGTTTAAATACATAATGGTTGATGAGTTTCAGGATACAAACCATGCACAATATGCCATAATTAAAAAACTTGCAAACGTAAACCGAAATATTGCTGTGGTTGGCGATGATGCTCAAAGTATTTATGCATTTAGGGGAGCAAATATTCAAAACATTCTTGGTTTTCAGAGAGATTTTGATGATGTGAAAATTTTTAAACTCGAACAAAACTATCGCAGTACCAAAACCATAGTTGATGCTGCATCGAGCATTATTGCCAAAAATAAAGAACAACTTGAAAAAAAGGTTTGGACAGATAATGAAGCAGGCGATAAAATACATGTAATAAAAGCATTAACTGATAATGAAGAAGGGAAAATGGTGGCAAGCAGCATTTTTCAGCAAAAAATGAACAGTCATGCCCTAAACCGAGAATTTGCCATTTTGTATAGAACCAATGCTCAAAGCCGCTCGCTCGAAGAAGCATTAAGAAAAATAAATATTCCTTACAAAATATACGGAGGCCTTAGCTTTTATCAACGCAAAGAAATAAAAGATTTATTAGCATATTTTAGGGTTGCCATAAACCCGCACGATGAAGAAGCTTTAAAACGCATTATTAATTATCCGGCACGTGGCATAGGTAAAACCACCATGGATAAAATTCAGTTAATTTCGGCTCAGCAAAATTTAAGCTACTGGCAGGTAATTGAAAATGCTGTTCAATATGGAATTAAGTCTGCAAGTGTAATAGAAGACTTTGTTACCATGATTAAAAGTTTTCAAACACTTTTAAATGCCAATGCTTATGATGCTGCCATACATATTGCAAAAAGCAGCGGATTGCTTAAAGCTTTACACGAAGATAAAACCGTTGAAGGTATTGCCAGATATGAAAATATTGAAGAATTGCTGAATGGTATAAAAGAGTTCAGCATAGATGAAATTATAGATGATGATGAAGTGGTAAAAACCAAAACATTGCCTGATTTTATGGCAGATGTTGCTTTGCTAACAAACGATGATGCTGATAAAGACCCCAATGCCGATACGGTAAGTCTTATGACCATACATGCTGCTAAAGGACTTGAATTTAAATATGTATATGTAGTTGGCCTTGAAGAAAATCTTTTTCCATCTCAACTTAGCCTTAACAGCCGACAAGAGTTAGAAGAAGAACGAAGGCTTTTTTATGTAGCCATAACCCGTGCCATGAAAAAACTTACACTTTCGTTTGCAACAAGCAGATTTAAATTTGGTACCATTATAAATGCTGAACCAAGTCGTTTTTTAACAGAGATTGACCCTAAATATTTACATTTTGAAGGATTGTTCAACAGTAACGAAACACAACACCAGCCTAGGTTGAACCAAACCATGAGTGGTTTACCAAAAAATTTTATCAGTATGCAAAAGGCTCAGCAAAAAGCCGCACCTGCCCAACAAGCAGTTGACCCTAATTTTGTACCTGATGACACCAGCAACCTGAAAGCAGGAAACAAAGTACAACATCAGCGATTTGGTATTGGACTGGTAAATGCTATAGAAGGTACCGGTGATAATAAAAAAGCAACCATAACTTTTAACACAAACGATAAAAAAGTGATAGTTTTAAAATTTGCTAAACTGAAGATTTTAGAGTAAAGAAAAATCGTATTTCAATTTGTCTATAATCTTTTGAGCAGATCCATGATTATCATAAACAAAGTTTTGTATTTTCATTTTATCTTCAGCAAGTTTATTATTATCATTTAAATAGGATTCAATAAAGGTTAACAAAGTAGTTGAATCTTTAACTTTAAAAGCCAATTTATTATCAAACAATATGCAAGCTTCCGGAAATCTATCAATTTCCGGACCAAAACAAATTGGTAAACCAAATACTGCAGGCTCTAATATATTGTGTAAATTACCTTTATTAAATCCTCCACCAACAAATGCTAATTTTGCATACTTGTATGCCCCTATTAATTTACCAATACTGTCTATAATTAAAACATCGGTATTTGAATTTAGTGAAGAGCTTTGACTTAAAACCTGATAATTAAACCGGTTAAAAGTTGTTTTTATTTCATCAATTCTTGATGGGCTTACAAAATGCGGTGCTACTATTATTTTTATCTTTCCTTTAAGTTTAATTAAAACATGTTTAAGTAATTCTTCTTCCGGTTTGTAACTGCTTCCTGCAACAATAACAAAGCTGTTGGCTTTGCAAAATTCCTCAATTATTAAATCAATTTTAATGTTTTTACTACGTTCAATTACATTGTCATACCTGGTATCTCCGGAAACTGATACATTATTAATGCCATAAGATTGAATCAAGCTTGCAGCACTTTGTGTTTGACAAAATATATGCTTAAATGATTGAAGCATGTTTAAATAAAACTTACCATACCATTTAAAAAACAGTTGGTCGTTTCTATACAAAGCACTAATTAAAAAAACAGGTATTTGTTGCTTTTTTAATTGGTTTAAATAAAAAAACCAAAAATCGTACTTGACCCAAAAAACCATTTTGGGTTCAACTAAACTGATAAATTTTTTTGCATTGTTGTATCTGTCAAATGGCAGGTAAAAAATGTAATCGGCAGTTGGGTCGTTTTTTTTTT